>DATLSU010000064.1:0-36107 GCA_035533975.1 Patescibacteria group bacterium | reverse complement strand
CTCATCCAGGACTTGGCCGGGCGCGTCGCCGTCTACCACGGCGACACAAAATTGCAGATCGAGGCCCTCTAAAAAAATAACGAGGGGGTGACATTTTCACTCGGCTGTTAGGGGTGACATTTTTACCTTGCTACAACAGACCATTTCCGCCGGAATCGTATTTGCCGGGCTGCAAGAGGGGTAAAATGGAACTGTCCGGCCCAGGCGGTCGGCAACTCCGCCCCCAGGGGGCAAGGCGATGCGCAACGCGCTTGGCGTGGCAATAGCGGCGGTATTTATCGGTACCGTCCCGGCGAGCGCCCAGATGCGGCGGGCGCTAGTGGCGGCTCACCGGACACAGCCGGTGCTCATGCCCAATCGCATAACCACCGTTTCCCGCTTCCGGCAGGGGCAACCTGCCATTCGGCCTGGCATTCGGGTTGTTTATCTTCATCCGGCGGCGGCGGCTTCAAGCCCTCAAAGGCCGGTTGTCGATACGAACCCCTCCCCTTCCTCAAGCCCCTCCTTGACCGCCGCGTCCAGCCTCGCGTTTGCCGGCGCCGGCGGAACTCCTATTCCACTCGATCAGATTCTCAATCCTATTCCCGGTCTGGGATTTGATTTCACCCATTTGGCGGCGGTGAACAGCGGCCTGGCGATTCGAGCCTTCATCGATCCGGTCACCGAGCATGAGTTGGCGGTTGCCGAGTCGCTTCCCGAACAGGCTCCGGCAGGGGTGGGCTTTTTCCCCACTTTCGGCTTTGACGGAGCCATCCCGGCGACGGTCGCCACGTCCCAGCCGCAGGTCATCGTGGTCCAGGAGCCCGTGCTGCAACCGGCTCGGGCCGCAACGCCGGCTGCCCCGCCCCCCGCGGCGGCCGCGGCGCCGCCGGCTCCGCCGCTGCCCGTCGGGGAGTTGTATCTGGTGCGGCGCGACGGAGGCGTGATTCGCGCGATCGCCTTCAGCGAGCAAGACGGCCAGATTGTCTACATCACCAAGGGCGGTATGCGCCGCAGCATGGCCCTGGACGAATTGGATATCGACGCCACCGAAGAACGCAACGCCGAACGCGGCACCATCCTCCACCTGAGCGAATAGGTATGGGCGCGCGCGGCATCTCCTCAGCGGGAAGTCGAATCGAAGGGGGCGGGCATATAAAAGCCGGAAGGGGCCGCCGGAGCCCTTTCGAACTGGATCGTCGTGTGGAAGATGTGGAATTCGCTCCCCAGGCGGCCGTTGATCTGCTGAAGCAGTCTTTCACTTTCCTCAATGTGCATATCGGGAATGCGGATGTGACAGGAGAGCACGTCGTGGCCGCTGCCGAGCGTCCAGACGTGAATGTCGTGCACTTCCTGCACGGGCGCAACCGCCAGAATGACGCGGGCGATCTGCTCGAGTTGCATTTCCCTGGGAAACCCTTCGAGGAGAATGTGAATGCTGTCGCGCAAAATCCCGAACGTCGTCCACAGAACCATGATGCCGATCCCCAGGCCGATCAGCGGGTCCACCCACGCCGCTCCGGTCCGGAAAATCACCAGCGCACCGATCAGAATACCGACGTTCGAGAGAGCGTCGCCCAGGTTATGAACCAGGACGCTGCGCAGATTCAGGTCGGAGCGGCCATGCACGAGACCGAGCGTGATTCCGCCATTGACGACCAGGCCCACGGCTCCGAGCACCAGCATGATTCCGGAGTGAACTCCAACCGGCCGCCGGAACCGCTCGTAGGACTCCCAGATCAGGAAACCCGCCACGAAGACCAGCACCAGCGCGTTGGTGAATGCGGCCAGAATTCCCGCTCGATGGTACCCGTAGGTTTTCTCGCTGGTCGGCGGCCGCTCGGCGAGCCGCGCCGCCAGCCAGGAAATCACCAGTGTGGGAGCGTCGGTGAGGTTGTGGACGGCGTCGGTGATGAGAGCGATCGAATGGCCCGTCAAGCCGCCGGCCAGCTCGGCGATCACCAGCCCGAGCGTCGCCGCAATCGCCCATTTCAGCCGTCCGGTCAAGCGCCCCGGCGCGGCCGAGCTCAGCCCATGAGCGCCATGGGCGTGTTTCCCGTGCGACTCTCCTGGGAGGGAATGCATCGGCCTTATTCTAGGCCGTTTCCCCCCGGAGAGGCACGGCGGCCGATCGGCCGGTCTCCTATCGCGCACAATGGGTGTTCCGGGAGCCGGCCGGACTGCCGTATCGTATATGGGTGAATTGGCCAGGGGCGCATCCGGCAAAACGCATTTGGTAAAACCCGGTTCGTAAAAACCGGTTCGTAAAATAAAGCCCGCCCCATTGGCCCGGCACTTGGCGGATACCGCCGCTGGAAACAGGAGCGATCCCATGACTGCTCAAATTTCCGTGCAATCGTTGAATGAAACCCGTTTCGAAGTCACCGTCGAGGAAGAGGGAAGCCAGACGCGCCACATCGTCACCGTCGAGCCGGCCTATGCCAGCAAACTGGCAGGAAGCGGAGTTTCGACCGAAGATCTGGTTCGTCGCTCCTTCGAATTTCTTTTGGAACGCGAGCCGAAGGAATCCATTTTGCGTGGGTTCAATCTTCGCGAGATCAGCCGTTACTACCCCGATTACGAAGTGGAAATCCGCGAACAGCTCGCTCGCTGAGGCTCGCCGCCCCGTTTCCGCGGTACGGGTTTGCCCGGCGCGCCCCGTTAATTTCCGGCTAACATGAAGGGCGGAGGCTCGCAGGTTAATTGATTTCCACGCTGGCCATTGCCGCGCTCGTCGTCGCCTTGCTCCTGCTGGCGGGAATGGCTTATCAGCGGCTGGGCACAGCGCGGGACCTCCGGCGCCATCCCCCGCCGGGCCGCATGATCGATATTGGCGGCTGCCGTCTGCACCTGCTCGAAAAAGGGAAAAACCATCCGACCGTCGTTTTCGAGTCCGGGCTTCCGGGCAGCGTGCTGAGCTGGTCCCTCGTGCAGGAGGAGCTTTCGCGGCTGGTGCGCACGGTCGCCTACGACCGCGCCGGCCTGGGCTGGAGCGATCCGGGGCCGGAACCGCGCAGCGCGGAAAGCGTCACCAGCGAACTGCGGCTCCTGCTCGCCCGCGCCGGCGTCGCTCCGCCCTACATTCTGGTGGGTCATTCCTTCGGCGGTCTCACGTGCCGCCTGTATGCCTCTCGCTACCCGGACGAAGTCGCCGCGCTCGTGCTGCTCGATCCGGTGGGAGCGAGCGAATGGTTTCCGCTCAGCGAGCGGGAGAAACGCCGGCTCGAGGCCGGCGCGAAACTGTGCCGGCGCACGGCGCTGCTGGCGCGATTCGGCGTCACGCGCCTGGTCGGTCTGCTGGCGCGGATCGGCGCGGTGCGCATGGCGAAGATGGCGGTTCGATGGATCAGCGCCGGCCAGATGGCCGATGCCGGCTCGGCGGTCTCGCCTCTTACGAAGCTCCCCGCCGGCGAGCGTTCGATCGTGCGCACGTTTTGGGTGCAGGCGAAATTCTACGAGGCGATGGCCGGGCAGATCGCGGCGCTGCCGGAGAGCGCGGCCCAGATGGCTCGCGCGGGCGACAGGCTGGAGGCGAAGCCCGTCGTCGTGATTTCCGCGCGCAATACGGCTCCCGGGCGGCTCGCCGAGCAGTTATCGATCGTGAGACTTTCCTCACGCGGCCGCCATCTGGTCGCCCACTCGAGCGGCCACTGGATTCAACTCGACGATCCGGAACTGGTTACCGGGATTATTTTGGAAGTGATCGCCGAACTTGGCCGGCCGAGCGGGAGGGGTAGCGGCAGCCCGGCAAGCTCGCTGGTTCACTGAGCGACATGCTCTTTCCGCAGGACCAGGTACACGGGCAGGCCGAGCATCGTGATGACCAGTCCCGGCCACGTTGTCGCCGGGCGGTAGATGAAGAGCAGGACGAGCACGATCGAGCCTCCGGCGATGTAAAGCCCCGGTACCACCGGATAGCCGGGCACGCGGAAGGGGCGCTCGGCGTCGGGCCGTTTCCGGCGGAGGCGGAAGAGGCCCGCGATCGTCAGAACGTAGAAAATCAGCGCCGAAGAGATGATGTAGTCGAGCAGGTTGCTGTAGAGATTGCCGTAGGTATGGGTAGCCGGGTCGAAGGTGCGCGGCAGAACCAGAAAGGCCGCCCAAACCCCCTGCGCCGCGAGCGCCCAGCCCGGAACGCGGGCCCGGTTCAGCCGCCCGGCTCGGGGGAAGAACAGGCGGTCGCGCGCCATGGCGTAATAGGCCCGCGCACCGGCCAGCACCAGCCCGTTGATGCACCCGAACGTCGAAATCATGATCAGGATCGCCATCAGCGCCGTTCCCAGTCCGGGGAAGACGGCCTGGAGCATGGCTGTGGCGACGCGGTCGTCGGGAGCGTTTTGGAGAGCGTGGAGCGGTAGAACGGCCAGGTAGGCGACGTTGGCCAGCATGTAGAGCACGATCACCACCACGCTACCAATCGCCAGCGCCCGCGCCAGCGTGCGCCGGGGATCGCGCACCTCGTCGGCGGCAAAGGTGACGTCGTGCCAGGCATCGGCGGCGAAGAGCGAGCCCGATTGGGCGATCGATAGCGCCACCAGCAAACCGAATACCGTTGCCGCGTCCAGCCCCGCCGACAGCGGCACCTGCCCGCTCACCCGCCAGAGATGACCGAAGTTCTCCCGTACCGCCTGGGCGTTCCAGCCGAAAAACAGGCCAACGACAATCAACCCGCCCAAGGCCAGGATCTTGGTCGCCGTAAACGAATTCTGCACGATTTTCCCGTATTCGAGCCCGCGGCAGTTCGTCCAGGTCAGCAAAATGATGACGGCGATCGCCAGCAATTGGGCCGTCGATAGCGACAGCGCATAGCCCGACGTGATGTGGATGGGGGCGATCAGGTACGTTTGCTCGCTCACAGACGGCCATATCACCCCGCTGAAGCGGGCAAAGGCGACGGCGACGGCGGCGATCGTGCCCGTCTGAATCACGCCAAAAAGCGTCCAGCCGTAGAGAAAGCCCCACATTGGCGAGAACGATTCGGTGAGATAGACGTACATGCCGCCCGCGCGGGGGAACATCGACGCCAGCTCCCCGTAGCTGAGCGAGGCGGCGATGGTCAGGACGCCGGTGATCGCCCAGGCCACCAGCAATCCACCCGAACTGCCGATTTTCCGCGCCATATCGGCCGAGACGATGAAAATGCCCGAGCCGATCACGATACCCACCACCATCATGACCGAATCGAACATGCCGAGGCCGCGAACGAATCCCTCGCCGGCCCCGGTTGGGGCCGCCGTTTCCACCCTTGTCATTCGATCCGCCATTTACACGATCCTCGCTTTGGCCGCGGGCAGCGCCGGGGCAGGCGCTCGAATGCTAGCCGACCAGGTGGCTCAACAGGAAGAGGAGATTGGCGGGCCGTTCCGCCACGCGGCGCATGTACCACGGGAACCAATCCTCCCCGTAGGAGACGAGCACGCCGATTCGCCAGCCGTCGCCCGCGAGGCGAATCTGTTCGCCGCGCTGAATGCCGTAGAGCATGTGAAATGCGAAGCTCGCTTTCGGCAAACCGCGCTGGCCCGCCAGAACCTGAATGCGGCGGATCAGTTCGAGGTCGTGGGTGGCGATGACGGCGCGCATCCCGGCCCGTTGCGCCTCCTCGCCGAGCAGGGTCGAGGCCAGCTGGAAAAAGTTCTGATCCACGTCGCTTTTCTTCGAGAAGGCGATTTCCGCGGGCTCCTGGTAGGCGCCCTTCACGAGGCGAATCGCCGGTCCGAGCGGCAGGAGAGATTCCATATCCTTGGCCGTGCGATACAGATAGGATTGCAGGCAAACACCGACGTTCGGGTGGAGAGAGAGCGCGCGGCGGTAGATTTCGAGCGTGGCGTCCACGTAGGAACTCGATTCCATGTCGATCCAGACGATGTCTTCGGGCGGCGCGCTTTCGATGATCCGGCACAGGTTCTCGAAGCAGAACTCCCGGTCGAGATCGAGGCCGAGTGCGGTCAGCTTGACCGAGACGACGGCCGGCAAATTCAAGGCGGTGATGCGGCGCAGCGCGTCGAAATACTGTTCGACCACGCCGTAGGCCTGGGAACGGTTGCTGATGTTTTCGCCGAGATGGGTGAGGATGCTTTCGATCCCCCGCTCGCGCAGCCGCCGCGCCGCTTCGAGCGCATCTTCGAGCCGCTCGCCAGGGATGAAACGGCGCACGGCGCGGCGCACGAACCGGTAACGCATCGCCCGCTCGCGCAGGCGCCGGCTTTCGGCCCCTCTCAACAGGATCGATTTCATCACGCCCATCAGCAACCCCGCGCCGACAAGTTCCGGCTGTCCCGCCCTGCCGGCCGAACGCTCGCGCTGTACCGAGAGCCTTTATGCATCGGCGCGGTGGTTTCCGCAAGAGAATCCGCTCGCCTGCCGCGGACGCGGACTTTGCTCCTCCGCCCCGTTTCGCCGCTTTCGCCCGCTTGCGGAATCGGTTGTCTCCGGGCTCGCGGCTGGGGCACAATCGATCTTCTAGCTGAGCAGAGGAAAGGAAGAAATGGATTACGTGAATCTCGGCAACACCGGCCTCATAGTTTCCCGCATCTGCCTCGGGTGCATGTCCTACGGAACGCCTTACGAGGGCGAACCCAAGCCCGGCCCCGGCAATCTGATGTGGGCTCTGGACGAAGAGGACAGCCTGCCGTTTCTCCGCCAGGCGCTCGACTTCGGAATCAATTTTTTCGACACGGCCAACGTGTATTCGCGCGGCGAGAGCGAAAATATTCTCGGCCGGTTCCTGAAAGCAAACGTGCGCCGCGAATCCGTCGTCATCGCCACCAAACTCAACGGCGCCATGCGCGACGAGCCCAACGGCCGCGGCCTTTCCCGCAAAGCCATCTTTTTCGAAATCGACCAGAGCCTCCGCCGCCTGCAAACCGACTACGTGGACCTGTACCAGATTCACCGCTGGGATCACGAAACGCCGATCGAGGAAACGCTCGAGGCGCTCAACGACGTGGTGAAATCGGGCAAGGTGCGCTATATCGGCGCCTCTTCGATGTACGCCTGGCAATTCGCCAAGGCGCTCTTTCTTTCCCGGATGCACGGCTGGAACCGATTTGTTTCCATGCAGAACCACTACAACCTGATCTACCGGGAAGAGGAGCGCGAGATGATTCCGCTCTGCCAGTCCGAGGGCGTCGCTCTGATCCCCTGGAGTCCTTTCGCGCGAGGCCGCCTGGCCCGTCCCTGGCAAAGCGAAAGCACCAAACGCCTGGAAACCGACCGGTTCATGAAGGTTCTCTACTCGGGAACGGAAGAAATGGACCGCGAAATCGTCGATCGCGTCGGGAAGGTTGCCGAGCAGCGCGGCGTTCCCCGCGCGCAGGTAGCGCTGGCTTGGATGCTCGGCAAACCGGCGATTACCTCGCCCATTGTCGGCGCGACGAAACCGCGCCACCTTCCCGATGCTGTCGCGGCGCTCTCGCTGCGTCTCACTCCCGAAGAGATCGCTTCTCTCGAGGAGCCATATAAGCCGCATCCCATTGCCGGCCACCAGTAGCACGACTATGACCGATCACGGAAAAGTCGCCATCGTAACCGGCGGAGGCCGAGGGCTGGGCCGGGCCATGGCGCTTGGCCTTATCCAGGCCGGCTTCCGCGTGGCCATTACGGCCGCGCGGAGACGCGATGAGATCGAAGCCGTTGCCAAAGAAGCGCCCCCGGGACAGATCCATCCCTTCATGGCCGACGCCAGCCGCCAGTCCGCTTGCGCTAGCTTGATCGAACAGGTCGAAGTGCAACTCGGGCCGGTCGATGTTCTGGTGAACAACGCCGGGCGCGGAATGCGATTCGTTTCCGAGCGGTTTTTCAGCGAGCCTCACCCGTTTTGGCAGACCGACCCGGACACATGGCGAATGGTCATTGAAACGAACGTGAACGGGCCGTTCTTTATGTCCCGGGCCGTCGCGCCCGGCATGATCGCCCGCCGGTGGGGCAGGATCGTCAACATTTCGATGAATCACACGACGATGCGGCGGCGCGGTTTCTCTCCCTATGGTCCATCGAAGGCCGCGCTGGAATCGGAAACGATCATCTGGGCCCAGGATCTGGCCGGAACCGGCGTGACGGTCAACGCTCTGCTTCCGGGCGGCGCAACTCTGACGGGCATGATTCCGGACGACGCTCCCGCGGAATTTCGGAAAAAATTGATCTCGCCGGAGATTATGGTGGCGCCGCTGCTCTGGCTCGTCTCGGACTTCGCCGACGGGTTCAGCGGCAAGCGCCTCAACGCCTCGTTTTGGGACTCCCATCTCGATCCGAGCGCAGCCGCCGCCAAGGCGTGCGAACCGGCGCAGTGGGGCCCGGTCGAGACGCCCCCAAAACCGCCGCGAGGCGCGAGCAAGACGTGACGCGCGCGCCGTCTGCAAAACACCTCTAGCCAATCCGGCGCGCCGCTTCGCCACGCCTGCTTTCCGAAAGATAGCCCTTGCCAGGCCAGGATTGTCTGTTAGGCTGCGGCGGCAGGAGGCTCCCATTGGAAGTCACCAAGCGCTATGAGACCACCCTGGTTTCGATGTTTTTCGTTGCCTGGGGCTCGGTCTTCCTGGATCGCACGGCCGAACTCTACCTGGCGCCGTACTTCGCCCCGCAGTTCCACATCAACAGCACGCAGATCGGCATGCTGGCCTCGGCGACTTCGATTACGTGGGCGATATCGTGCCTTCTGTTCGGCGCGCTCTCGGATCGCATTGGGCGCCGGGCCATCCTGATCCAATCGACGTTTGCGTTTTCGGTTTTCTCCTGGATATCGGGGCTGGCGCAAAATTTCGACCAGCTCCTGTTGATCCGGGCGGTGATGGGAATCGCCGGCGGGGCGTTCTTCGCGGTCATGAGCACAATCCTCGAGGAGTCCTCCCCTCCCACGCGGCGCGGACGAAACGTCGGCATCGTTGTCAGCGCGGCCTCGCTGGTCGGCTGGGCCGTTTCTCCGATCCTGGCGACGCAGATTGCCGCCCACTACAGCTGGCGATGGGCATTCTTCGCCGCCGGCGTGCCGGGCGTCATCATCGGTTTTCTGATGTGGAAATTCGTGAAGGAGCCTGAACGGCACGCCGAGGGAAGCGGCCACGCGCAGGCCAAGACGAAGCTGGCCGACTACTTCCAGGTCCTTCGTTACCGCAATATGTGGCTCGCGGCTTTTGCGGCTGCGGGAACGATCGGCTGGCTCTTCCTGCAAAACGTGTTCGCCCCCATCTACATTACCAAAGTGCTTCATCAGCCGGGGACCACGGCGGGGTTGCTGCTGGGAGCGAGCGGGCTTGGCAGCTTCGTGTTGGGATTTATCTTCCCCGCGATCTCCGACCGCATTGGCCGCAAGGAGACTCTGCTGATCCTGGCGGCTCTGTCCACCGTTGTTCCAATCGCTATGTATATTCCCGCGCTCTACAACCACCTGTGGCTGCTCGCGGCGATCCTTTTCCTGGCCAATGGTCACCAAGCGATCTTGGCGCTCGTTTTGGTCCTCGTCCCGACCGAAAGCGTTCCCCGCGGACTGGCCGGTACGGCAGTTGGACTCTCCACGCTGGTGGGTGAACTTTTTGGAGCGACCCTTATGCCCACGCTGGGCGGCGCCTTGGCGGTGAGATACGGGCTCGGATTTACTCTTTGGATGTCCGCGGGCGGAACGGCATTGGTCTTCCTTCTCGCCCTGTTCCTGAAGAAAAGCGGCAGTCCCGAGCTTGGCGTCCCGGCCCCGCACGCCGCCGTTGCGGGATGAGGGTGGTTAGAGCAGCGGACTAATAATCCCTTCTGATCCTCATGCCCCGATCTGCCCGCAAACGCCAAGGCATGCAATGTCAATCAGATACAAAAATAAGCCTTCGACTTTCCGTGCCTCTGGATGCCCAAAATTGCCGATCCAACAGCCACCAGAACAGCCACCAAAGAAAAGGCGAAAATCGCGGTTTTGGATAGAACGGCGGGATTCGATTCTACCCGGTCTATCTCATAACAAAATGTGTTATAATATCGCGCAGCGATCAGCGGAGCCGGGCGATGACAGGCGAAGACCTCAAGAACGTACGCAGACGGCGAGGCTGGACCCAAGAGCAGGCTGCTAGGAAGTTGGGCATGACTCAGGCTTATCTTTCCATGCTTGAGCGCGGCCGTCGTGTGCTCTCGCGTTCGGTCACCAAGCGCGCCCTTCGCGAGCTGGATGTGCCGCCTACTGCGCTTCCTCTGCCAGAAAAGCTGAATCGACCCACATTGCCGAACAACTTCCTCCGGGATGCGCTCGCCGCCCTCGGCTATCCCGGTTTCGCTTACCTCCATAGCAGCCGACGAGGCCGGCACAACCCGGCGGAGGTTCTGTTTACCGCCCTGAACGAACCGGATTTGGACATGCGGGTCGTCGAGGGTCTGTCGTGGTTGGCCTTCGCCTTCCCCGCCCTCGATTGGGACTGGTTGGTCGCCAACGCCAAACTGCATGATCGCCAGAATCGACTTGGATTCACCGTGACGCTCGCAAAGGAACTGGCACAGAAGGTCGGCGATCAGGTCCGAGTGAACGATCTTTCAGCGCAAGAAGAATTGCTCCAGCAATCTCTCTTGGCGAAGGAAGACACCTATTGCCACGATTCCATGACGAAAGCCGAGCGTGATTGGCTGCGACAGCATCGCACGCCGGAAGCGCGCAAATGGAACTTGCTTTCCGATCTCAGCATGGAACACCTGACCCATGCCGCATCCTGATTCCGTCCCTGAGCCGTGGCGCTCGTTCCTCCGTTATTTGGACGAAGCCGTCCGCGAGGAAGTCCATTTGGTTTGCATGGGTGGCTTTGTTATCACCCAGGTTTATGGCTTTTCGAGACCCACGGCCGATATCGACACGCTCTCAATTGTCCCGCGAGCCGAAGAGGCGGTCATCCGTCAACTGGGTTCCCGAGGTGGGCCGCTGCACGCGAAGCATCAGGTTTATCTTGATCTCGTAGCCGTCGCACATCTGCCTGAGAATTACGAAGAGCGCGTGAGTGAGATGTTCCCTGGGGCTTTGGAGCGACTTCGGCTGTTCGCGCTCGACCCGTATGACTTGGCATTATCGAAACTGGAGCGGAACATTGAGCGCGACCGTGCTGACGTTCTATATCTGGCTCGCACGATTCCTTTCGATTTGGAGATCCTCCAAAAGCGATACAGGAAAGAATTGCGCTGGCAACTTGGCAATCCCGAACGCGAAGACCTCACTCTGAAACTGTGGATTGAAGCCATTGAAGAGGGCAGAAAAAGGGCGCACCCCTAATGCCAGACCAGATTCGCCGTAAGCAACAATGAGCAAGCAAGTCGAGGTCGAACAAGGCAGCGGCAACGTCTTCGCCGACATCGCTCAACCCAAGCCCGAAGAGCGTCTTGCCAAGGCCGATCTTGCCATTCGGATAAGCGAGGCCATTCGTGCGCGGCGGCTCACTCAGACTCAGGCCGCTGGCATCCTGAAAATCGACCAGCCTAAAATCTCCCGCCTTTTGCGTGGCCAGCTTTCCGGCTTCCCCACCGAGCGGCTCACGCACTTTTTGACCCTGCTTGGCCAAAACGTTGAGATCACCGTAAAACCCGCACCGCCATCACGCCCCGCGGCCAACTTCGGGTCGTCGCGAGGGCTTGACTTTTCCGACTGAAGGTTGAAGCCGAAACGGAACTCCCTAATTCTTGCTGTACTTGCTACCGCAGTTTGCCTGGGTAGGCGATCTTGCCGAATGTCCGAGGGTTCCTCCAACCTCCGCACAATCACACTCCCAAAGGCGCTCAACAGGCCAGTGGGCCTCAGGACCGGGTTGATAAGCATAGAGCCCGTAACTACGTCAGAAATCCAAAGTGAAATTTCCACCTCGTCTAGCGTACAATCCTCCATCCGCAAGCAACCGGCGGTCGGCGCACATGAGGGACATCTCCGGTCTGCTTAGCGAGGCACCTCTGCGATGACGGCTGATCTCTGCCAGCCTTTTGCCGAGCAGGCTCACGAAGAGGCCCTTTCATTGCCACCGGAGGGGAATGTGCTCCGCCGTGATCTGACAAATATTTGGACGGCATCGACCTTGAAATCCTCCGATTCTCTGCGGCGTTCCTTCGACCATGCTCGCTAACGACCTGCAATTCGGTGACCTATTCGCCCAGCGGTCGCCATTCCAAGTTCCCAAATATCAAAGGTCATACGCTTGGGACGAGGAAGAGACGAGGGATTTCGTCCGCGACCTTGAGCAAACCGTTGCTGCCAGACAGAGCCAAACACCCAAAGAGCATTTCTTCGGCGGCATAGTCTGCTTGCATTACGCTGCCCAGAACGCCCTCGGGCGGAGATACGAGGTTATAGACGGCCAGCAGCGCCTTGCCACGTTTGGCCTATTCTTTGCTCGCTTGCGACACTGGAATAAGGTTCTTGCAGGTGATTGTCGTGCAGCAGGCGAGACGGACAATGGGGTGCTAGCAGAAGCCCGCGCCGAGCGCATACGCAATAATCTTCTTGAGTTCCAGGACGAGGTGGACGGGAAGCCGGTTCAACAGCAACGCATCGTGCTTTCAAAAGCAGATAAAGACTTCTATGCAGCACTTATTTCGGGTAGTCCTTATGAGCCCATTCGCGAATCCCACAGATTACTCCTAAAGGCCAACGATACAATCGATGCTTTCGTAAAGCGTGTCTTAGATAGCCAAGCAGACAACAAAGGCAAGCTCGGCGCTCTTGATTCGCTCCTCAAAGCGGCCACCGAGGATTGTCACGTCGTCCATCTGGTGAGCCAAACGAAGGCCGAGGCATACCGGCTATTTCAAGTTCTAAACGACCGCGGCCGCAGCCTTAGTGAAGGTGATCTGCTGCGCTCTACAACCTTGGAATGGTTGGAAGGAACAAGTGCCTCACAGGATCAGGCAGAAACAATTTGGGATGAAATTCTAGCATCTAAACCCAGCCACATCGACCGCTTCCTTCGTGCCTATTACGCATCGCGAATGGGAAAGCGGCCTGGTCATCGAACCCTCTTCGATGATTTCGTCGCGAGCATTTTCCCATCGCATAACCCGACCTCGGTTATAAAGACGCTCAACGACATTCGGTCGGCTTACGTTCTATTCAACTGTCTCGCGGAGGGCGAATGGCCTTATGAAAACTCCACCGTCCCGCTGTGGGACAGGAATCGCCTCACACTCGTATCCCAGGTGCTGAAGAACGAACTGTGCTTGCCCCTGCTTTTAGCCGCATGTGAGCGCTCGGCGAGGCCAAGCCCGTGAACGCATTCGGCCAAACGCGTCTTGCGGTCGCGTTTCATCGGCTGATCATGCCGGACGGCTATTCCGTCAGCCTCGACCAGTTCCAAGGACTAAATCAAATCGGCGACACAGGGTTACGCGATAAAGTGAACAACCACTACATCAAAATCTTCGGCGCGTCGCTCGCTGTTGGCGCAATCGGGGGGATTTCCGAAGCGCAATCAAGCGGACTTCTGACTCAAACGGGCATACAAAGCATGGAGGCAGGCGTTGGCGAAAGCATCGGCCAAACCTCGCAACGCATCCTGGACAAATTCCTCAATATTTTGCCCACCGTCACCATTCGCGAGGGCCATCGAGTAGAAATTTATCTCTCGAGTGACTTGGCACTGCCCGCCTACGCCAATCACACCATGCCTTCTGATCTGTAGTCCTCAGGAGCATTTCAGGAGCTTTTCGACTTCACGAAGGGAGGATACACCGTGAAAAAGCGGATCCTTACAGTCTTGCTCATCATGGGGTTGTGCGTCGGCACGGCCTCCGCGCAGTTCTTCGGGGGCATTGTCTACGACCCCACGAACTATGCCAATGCCGTTCTCCGGTACGGCCAACTCGTCCAACAACTGGCCCAACTTCGACAAACCTATGCGGAGATCGTCTCCCGCTACGAGCTCGCGGTCCACATGGCCCAGAATCTTCAAGACATGCCCGCCCGTTACCGCGCTCAATTCTCCAATTGGCGTGACGTTGTTGCCGCAGACACCTACGGCAATACGGGCGAATGGGTCAACGGCATGAACACAGGGAACACCGGTGCGGTGGATGCCGGCTACCAGCAGGCCACTGTCCCGCTTCTCCAATACAGCAGCCAGGAGCTCGATGGCATGACGCCAGCCGAACTCGACCGGGTGAAGTCCCAATACGCATCCGTCGAAATTTCCGATGGCGCCAACGTCACCGCAATGGCCACCATCGGCGCGATCCGCAACGACGCCCAGAACATCGAAAACCAGATCAACAACCTCGAAGACGACTCGCTCTCGAATGATCCCAGTCTGAACACCCAAATCGCAGTACTCAACAAAATCAACGCCGCCAATGTCCTGATGCTCCGCACCCTTCAGGACTCAAACAAGCTGCTTGTCTCTCTTGTGGAGCAAAACGTGATTTCGGCAAAGCAGCAACGCGAAGACACGGCCAATTCCATCGACGCCGAAATCGAGCGCCGGGCAAACTTGGCCGGCAATCTGGCTCAGGTGACCAGCACGCTCGGCAGTTCGCTCCAGAACTACCGCATGCCGTAATCCTCGCCACCACAAGACCCTGTCGCGTCGAAGGAGCCATCAAATGCAAACGGACTTCTTGCAGTACATCTATCAGGCCATCAACACGATGCTCACCCAAAATCTGGCCTTCTTCGACGCGATGGGCCAAAACCTCTTTCGGATGTTCGCAACCATCCTCGTCGTTTGGTACGGAGTGAAGATGGCTCTGGCTGCCGCCAGCGGCCATCACCTGCTTCACTTCGAAAAACTCGCCAGCCTCATCCTCACGATCAGCTTCGGCTTCGGGATGATCAACTATTACAACCGGCCCATCCCCGGCATGGGGTCGAGCTTCCACAACCTCATCACCAACGAGGCTCAATTTCTCTCCAACAAGATAGATCAAAATCAATTGCAGTTGGTGATTGACGGGGTCAGCAATTTCGAGACCCGGCTCGATTCCCCCACCTTCGGCGATCTCCTCGGGGCTGCGATCTACGTTCTCATCATTCTCCTGCTTGCAGCGGCGCAGGCCGTCACCATCGTTGTGGTCGCTTTCGGATTCATCGCCACGGCGGTCTGCGTTCTCGTTGGGCCGATTTTCATTCCATTCTTCATCGTCCCAGAAATGGAGTGGCTTTTCTGGGGCTGGTTCAAAGCGTTTCTCCAATACGCGTTTTACCAGGTCATCGCCGCGGCCGTTGTGTTCATCATTGCCAATCTGCTTGTCGGGACGCTTCGCCTCCCGCCGGCCGGCACGCTCTCCACTGTGCAGCTCATGGCCTGGTTCCCCGTGTTGCTGATCACCTTCCTCGCCGCGATTTACGCGCTTCTGAAAGTCCCGGTCCTCACCAATCACATCTTCAGCGGAGCCTCTGGGGGCTCTTCTGGCGCGATTCTTGGTTTTCTGGCGGGGCGGTTCGGCAGCTAGCGGCGACCGTCCACATTCTGCGAATTTCGGGGGCAATCAGCCATGAGCAATGACTCGAGTTTTGATGACGCCAAGCGGCTCTACCTGGAGCAATACGGGGATCCTATGGTGACGAACACCTATCTCAAAATCGCTCTGGTTTTGCTGGTGCTGGTAGCGGTCACCCTCGGTCTGATCGACCTCCGAACCATTCGCACCTTTCAGAACTTCCGCCCCCTTGTGATCCGCATTGACAAGTTGGGGCGGGCGCAAGCCCTGGCCTACAGCAATTTCGAATATAAGCCGCAAGCCGCCGAAGTGCGCTATTTCCTTTCGCAGTTCTGCCAGCTCTATTACGGGCGCAATCGCTACACCATCAATGACGACTTCTCGAAATCGCTCTATTTTCTCGATGCCAACCTCGCCGGCGACATCGTGGACGCCTACAAGAAAAACGACCTCATCAAGAACTTCCTCGCCGATCCGACGCAGCCCGAGATCGACATCCAGGTGGAGAATGTCGCCATCGAGCAACTCGAAAAGCCGCCCTATCAGGCGCGCGTGGACTTCTACATGGTCTATTATTCGCCGGCCGATCACAGCGAGCTCAAGCGCACCCTCTACACGGCCAATTTCGTCTTCTATTTCAGGACCCACGTGCCGAACGAGCTCATACCGGTCAACCCGCTCGGCCTGACGATCACGTATTTCCGCGAGGACGAGGCATTTCAGTGAGGCATTTGGGCCAATCCGGATTGAATAAGAATTCGCTGTTGCTTCGCCAACCGAGAACCAGGGGCAGCAATAGTTTTTCGCGCAGATTTTCGACAAAGCCGCGATCAGAGGAGGATGGTTCGTCATCCAGAATAATCAGCCACATGCTCTGCGGACGGCGCTTGGGATAATGGTTGTATTCGAGCAGTTGGCCAAGAGCTTCCCGGATAGAGTTTTGCGGGCCGACACCGAAACACACCTTCAATTCCGCTATATGAGTCTTGCCCTGGAACACGAAACGAATGTCGATTTGTTGGTGCTCCTGAATTGCGTCGATTCTAAATCGTTTGTTAAGCCATTTCACAAAATCATTTGAAAGCCTCTTGTGACGCGGGATTATGACGTTAAGGCGTGCTGCAGCCTCTCGATAGTAGGCATCTTCGATTAACAAATCCTTTTTCTTTTTAACAGTAGGTCCGGCGGCAGCAATCGTTTCTTCTTCGCGGGTAACGGCCCGTTCGATCCGATTCACGTCCTCGGTTGAGAGCTCTTTGACCGTTAACTGTTCAGCGCCCAGAAGCACGCTGACCTCGGGAAAATTCGTGGACCAGTCAACCGGCACCTGATGAGCCCACGGCGTACCGTTGGGGGGCCGAAGACCGAACTCCGAATCGAACCTATACGCTCTTTCGTTGAGCCTGCCCCTAACAGTTCCTTTATTGACAATTTTGGGGCCTTGCTTCACATAGATTATGTCTCCGCCCTTCATCTCGTACGCAACGCGACGTAGGCTGGCTTTCTGCGTGGGTTCCAATTGGTCCCAGAGTTCTTCCGGTTGTCCCTCCGGATATTTGGAAAGATCAGTCTTACTGAGAGGACGGTAGGTGATGGCTGCAACGCCGAGTCGACGGCACGAAGGCCACATCTTGTCCCCTTGATTACCAACACGAAAAGACATTCTCCACACGGTCATTCAGAAATCCGTTTCTTTTGAGACTCCATGGTAGCGAACGCCATTCTTATCACAGTTGCGGCGATGCTCGCCATTGCCTTCACCCTGATGGGCGAGCTCAAGTTTCTCATACCCTTCAAGCTCGTCATCTGGAGGGCCTATTCCGCGTACATCCTAACTTTTGTCGGAATCCTGTTTGCGAACATCTTCGCAGCGGCCTTCGCTCTGAACCGCAAATTCTTCCTTAAAGACACGGGCCGGAAGCTGGCCCACCTCGACAAGCAATTCAACGTCGGCCAAAGCGAACTACCGGCAGAGCCATCCGACGAGGAGTAAAGGTCTGTGTCACGCAGATACGAGCCCAATGGTCTTGATCACTTGCCAGGGCCGGAGCACCCGCGCAATCCGACAACTGAGAGGCGGTCAAACCCCTTCAGCGAGGATGACCATGCCCGCGGCTCCGGTGGTGAGTCCCCGGAGCCGCACAGGGATAACCCCATTGCGAGCCCAAATCGGCACCGCTCAAACGAGCCAAGGACGCCCTATCGCGACCGAGACCGCACGTATTCACTCCGATCTTCCGAAATCCAGACGCTCAAGGAGATTGGCACTTTCCGCGCTGTCGACTCCGAGGCGCTAGCTGAAATCGGCTACAGCGGAAACCACGACCGCATGGACCAGGATTTGAAGAACTTGGCTCGGCAATCCCTCATCTCCCGTCGGGGCATTCAAGGAGCCCAGAGCGAGCGTGTTCAGATTCTCGTTTTGACGAAGGCTGGCAAGCGATTCCTCGCCAAGCACAAACTCATGCCCAAAGACCGGCCCATTTACCACGGTCTGGTAAAGCCGAAAGAGGTACTTCACGGCGCCAGTCTTTACCGCCTCTATCACAAGGCCGCCCGCCAAATCGAACGCGACGGCGGCATCGTGCGAAAAGTCGCCCTTGACTATGAGCTCAAGAAGCAGATCAACAGAGAACTCGTGCGGCTTGGGGCTGACCGGCACACCCAGGATAAGAAAAGCGAAATCGCACAAGCGCACGGAATCCGAGTCGTAAACGGCAGGGTTGTCGTTCCCGACCTCCAGATCGAATACGAAAACGCGGACGGCCATCTCGCCCGAGTCAATCTCGAACTCGCGACGAAGCATTACCGGCCCGGCCACCTTCAGGCCAAAGCCCAGGCCGGATTCACGCTCTACGCCGCCGGCCAGGATTCCGACCGTTTGCGACGGGTTTTGAATGACCGGGAAATCACTGCGGAGATCCTCTCACTATGAACATCCAAGACGCCCATCTCGACGCCCTACAGGCACTCGGATACACGGAATCCGAGGCTCGCTTCCTCTATATCGTGGCCACGCATTCCGGGTATTTCACTGTCAGCCAGTATTTGGCGTTTGCTGAACTCACCTCTGGGAAACGTTCGTACAAGTTCACAAACAAGCTGTGTGCGAACCGCCATGCCAAACCCCGCGCCTACGCGCACAACACCCGCGTCTTCCACGTCTTTTCCCGAAGAATTTACGCAGCCATTGGCAAGGAGAACATTCGCAACCGGCGCGACCACGAATTCGAGTTCATCCGTACTCGCCTGATGGCCCTCGATTTCATCCTGGCCCACCAGGCTCACAACTATTTCGAAACCGAGCGCGACAAGGTCCAATACTTCACCGAAGCCCTGGGCGTCGAAAAAAGCGCATTGCCGACGAAGCTGTATCTGGGCACGAAGACCACATCCATTACGCCTCGCTATTTCGTGGACAAATTCCCCATGTTTTTGCCCTTTCCCCGTACTCCCGCTGTGGTCACCTTTTCCTACGTCGAACCGGAGGCCGAAAACCTGTCGGCGTTTATGACCCACTTGCAGGCGTATCTGCCCCTGTTTCGGCGGCTCGAACGCTTCGACTTCGTATTCATCTCGGGCAATGACACTCTGGCAAGAAAGGCGACGGAGGTTTTCACGACCCTGGTCAAGGCCTCATCGGAGCAGCCGACGGCCCATGAGCTCACCAGATATTTTCGGGTGCGCAAGGCTTGGGAAGAGAGGCGTTTTGCGGAACTCAAGAACGAGGACGTCGAATTTCTAAGCGAGGCGACGCGTCGCTTCAAATCCGGGCAGTGTCAGGAGCTCTATCGCTCCTGGAAGGTTGGCCAGATCGCCGAGGGCGAGCTTGCCTCCATCTTTGGAAACTCAAACGGCCATCGCCAGATTGCCTTTGAGACCTGTTTTGTCAGACAGCAGCCGCTTCTACACCGCACGGCTGCGTGAAGGGGGTGAAAGCTGCTCTGACGAGTGCTTTCACCCCAGTTTCGGGCTTCAGTTTTCACCCTGCCATCCGAGCCAAGTTAGTGAAAGGCCGGAGGGTTACCAGGCCGAATTCCACGGCAAAGGCCGCGGACAAAACACGCAGCTTGGGCGGGAGCGACCCCAGGTTTTGGTCGGCTTTGCCGCCCAAAACGCCCCCTGGGGTCGCTCCCGCCCAATGGCACGAACTTGGTGCCACGTGTTTTGTCCGCGATTTGAAAAGCCTCGAAATCAGCCGGCAGACACCGAGAAAGGAGAGATGCCGTGTCCTTCATCAAGAAACCGCCCGAAACGGTCACCCGCGAATTCCAGTTGGAAGAGCCTCTCGCGCAAACCCTGGACAGATATGCGCGTTTCATCGGCAGCACACCCGATCACGTCGTCGCGTCAGCCCTCCGATTTGTGTTCTGGAAAGACAAGGAATTTGACCGCCTCCAGAAGGAAGAGAAGAAGGCCCGTAGAGCCGTGCAGGCCGGCGAAGCGAAAAAGGCGTGATTCAACGGCTCCTCAATTCGAGGAATTTTCTGGCGTTCCTTCTCGCGATGACAACGGGAATGGCCCTCTATTTCTATATGCCATTCCCGCAGGGAAATCCTTTTCTGGAACTCATGGCGATCCGCGCCCCTCTCGTGTTCAAAAGCTTGAAGTGGTCTTACGACCTGTTTCTCTTCTCGACGCCGTACATTGTTTATTCCATCTTTCTTTCGGGTGTCTACATCTTCGCCTTGAGGGCCCACCGGAAGATCACCGCAGGGCGCCTGCCCGCGTACCCCGATCCGCGCGAGCGGCAGGATGTATTCCTCGTTCTCGGCGAGATTCATAACCCGCGCAAACCCCTGCCCTCGGAGACGCCCCGCTGGCTCGTGATTCCGAAGAGAGGGCTTTTCACCGGAATCGCCATTGTCGGCGCAGTTGGAACGGGGAAGACGAGTTGCTGCATGTATCCTTTTCTCGAGCAGCTCGTTGCCTACAAGCCCTCTGACCCCGAGAAAAAGATCGGCGGCCTGGTCCTCGAAGTGAAAGGCGATTTCTGCCATCAGGTTAAGGAAATCCTGACGCGCCACGGCAGAGCCGACGATTACGTCGAAATCAGCCTCGATTCCGAGTACCGCTACAACCCCTTGCACAACGACCTGGACGCTTATGCCCTGGCCTACAGCATTGCCTCGCTCTTAAACAACCTATTCGGAAAGGGCAAGGAACCCTTCTGGCAGCAGGCGTACACGAACCTCGTGAAGTTCATCATTCTGCTTCACAAGATCGCCTACGATTACGTGACCCTGTTCGATGTATACCAGTGCGCCATCTCTCCCGACAGATTGGAAAAGAGAATCCACGAGGCCGAACAGAAGATCGGCGGTCGCCGTTCCGTCCTCATTTCCTCCGAGTCATACCTCACGCACGCTACCGAGCTCGCGCCCTTCAAATTCTCTCTAGGCGTGGCCGATGCCGGAATGTACCGCGCCGACGATTCCGAGCACCTCCGCGTTTTCCTCCACAACAAGGGCATCGAATTCGAGGCCCTCACCGAGTCCTCTCCCGACGACCCGGATTCGTTCAAACGGGAGCAATTGGAGGCCGTCAAACGATGGTTCTACGATGACTGGCGGAGGATCGAGCCGAAACTGAGGACTTCCATCGTCGAGGGTATTTCTGTTTTCCTGTCCCTTTTCGACGACAACCCGCGCGTCAAACGCACATTCTGCCCACCGGCGAAATGCTACGATCCGGTTGCCAATGCCGATGGCAAATTCGGCAAGCCGCTGCCGTCCTTCCGATGGCTTATCGAAAACGGCAAAGTGTGCGCCCTAAATTTCCCCATAGGACTCAATCCCGGATTGGCCCGCGCCCTGGGCGTCATGATGAAGCTCGATTTTCAGCGGGCTGTCTTGAACCGCGTTCCCGACATGGCAAAGAACCCGAAACAGCATTTTCGGGAGGTCTTTTTCGTCTGCGACGAATATCAGAATTTCGCCACAGTCGGCGAAAACGAGCCGACCGGCGATGAGAAGTTTTTCAGCCTCTCGCGCCAGCCCAAATGCATCCCAATTGTTGCCACGCAGAGCATCAGCTCTCTCAAATCCGTCTTGCCAGGCGAGACTTGGCGCACCCTATTGCAAACCTTCCGCACCAAGATTTTCCTTGCCCTTTCGGACGATTTCTCGGCTCGCACAGCAAGCGAACTCTGCGGCCGAGAGGACAAGCTCAAGGTCAGCTACAACATTTCCGAAAGCGGGCACGACGCCAGGGTCAGCCTGCTGACCGGCAAGGCCATCGCCCACCGCGCCAACGTAACGGCCTCCAAGAGCTACAACACGCAAACCGATTTTCGCTTCGATATGAAGACCTTCACCGAACTGAAAAATGCCCAGTCGGTTGTCATCGCCTACGACGGCGTCAATCCGATGCCTCCAATGTTTTGCTATCTGAAGCCTTACTACAACGACGTGAACAAGTCCTATTTTCGCCAGCTACGGGGCGGTGAAGTGTGACGCTCGGCTTTGAGACGATCCTCCCCTTTTTGCGGCCCATCGAGCACCTGATTCGCGACGATTCCGTCAGCGAAATCATGGTGAATGGATCGAGCAGTGTGTTTATAGAGCGCGCCGGCGTGCTTGAGCATGTTCCCAATGTGGGGCTGAGTGAGAGGTCTCTCATGGTCGCGGTCAAGAATATCGCGCGCCGCCTGGGAGACGACATTTCCGAGGCCAAACCGATCTTGGATTCGAGGCTCCCGGATGGCAGCCGCGTTGCCGCCGTGATTCCGCCATGCAGCATTCACGGGGTTACGCTGACGATCCGCAAATTCAACAGCCGCCATTTCACCGTAGAAGACCTTGTGCGTATGGGCACCCTGGACTGCGAGCTTGCCGTCCGGCTTCAAGGCTACGTTCAAAGCCGTCAAAACATCCTGATCAGCGGCGGAACAGGAAGCGGTAAAACAACCCTCTTGAACGCACTTGCCCGATTCATTCCTGACGATGATCGCATTCTCCTCATCGAGGACACATCGGAAATCCAGTTTGACAAGCCCAATCTCGTGCGCTTCGAGGCACGCCAAGCACAGCTCGATCTTCCTGCCGTCACAATTCGTGATTTGCTGAAGGCATCATTGCGACACCGGCCCGACCGCATCATTCTTGGCGAAATTCGAGGCGGCGAGGCATTCGATTTGTTGCAATTGCTGAACACCGGCCATTCGGGAACGCTTTCGACCGTTCATGCAAGCTCCGCCGCACAAGCCCTAGCGCGCTTCACAAGTTGCGTTCTCCAGAGCGGAATTGAATTGCCTTACCGGGCCATCAAGAGCAATATCGCCGATTCGCTAAACGTCCTCATTCAAATGGAGCGCCGGCCAGGGAATCGGTTCGTCTCCGAAGTGATCGAAATTCGCGGCTACAACACAGAGGCTGACGGCTACGACCTTTCGTCGGTTTTCACAGCGCAATAGTAGGTCGCTCCTTGGTCCACCACGTCGGTTTCCTCGACCCTCCCCCGAAGCGCGGACAGCGGCGAGGCAGGAGCGCTTCCAGGGTTTCCTCCACCTGAGGCGGGATGGCGCGATGGGCCTTTCGAGCCTAGCCAGAGCCGGGTTTGCCTCCCGGTTAGCTGGGGCTCGCTTCGCATCAGGCCTCCGCCGGTTGATGCGTAGTGACCTTCCCGGCACGTTTCTGAATTTCTTGAAGCATATCGGCATCGATTGGTTTGCCGTATTGAATATGAGTGATGCCCAGGTCTTGCAAATTGACCGGCTTTTCGTAACTGTGCGACTTACTTACGATGTACACTCGTTTCGTTTTCGACCACTCTTTCCTATCGTCAGCTGTGGGTTCTTCCCAGCCGGTGATTTCAAAATGACCGTATGCTTCCCCGGCGTGTGAGAGAACGATAATCGTCGCATCGTCCCTCAACAGGTTGTGGCGGTAGCGGCGATCGTAATCCTCGTCGAAGATGTCGCTTTCGATGTATTGCCTGATCGAATCCGAATCAAAAGTATCATCATGCCCGAAAATGTGGATCGT
The DNA here is from genome assembly GCA_035533975.1 of Patescibacteria group bacterium. Lineage (GTDB taxonomy): Bacteria > Acidobacteriota > Terriglobia > Acidiferrales > UBA7541 > JAKASX01. Next base: position 12,774 of record DATLSU010000064.1, on the reverse strand, counting down.
GGATTTCATGGCCTCAATGTTACCCGGAAGCCTGTTGCAGCGACACCAGATTTGAAAGGGGCCAGCGTATGCAACCGATGGCACAGTCGGGATTCTATCCAAGCGTGACGTTCGCCGGAAAATCGGGGACGAGCTATACGGCTACCCGGAGACGTGCCCAGGATGCCGCCAGCGCGGACATAGCTGCAAATTGGCACACGGACGACAGATTATGTTGGCGGTGGGTATAGCAGCCCCCGATGAGAATTTGATTATTCAATTCCTAATTCCTTGTCCGAGAGATGTCCGCGCGCCAGCGAGAATGTAACCGGAATCTCCATTGTCGACTCCGGCCCAGTTAACAACATGCGCCTGACCGCTCCCTAAAGCCCCGTCGCCCGAAAGTCGGCCCGGTAGCTGACTTGCTACCGCATCGGCAGCGGCGGCGATTCGGTCGGCCCCGTGAGGCAGGTCACCCGGAGGATTCCGCCGGCCGTGAACGACTTTCCAGTCAGGACATTCGGACCCGTTGAACCAGTTGTCCGTGTTTGAGTGAAGGTAAGTTCCATGCGCGATGCGCTTTTGCCGTCCGAGTACATCATCGACAATTTCAAGCCGTCTGACCGGGTTGCTGTCCTGCTTCGGAACCGCGCGAGCAGCGAGGTCATCCAGCGCATCGCGCCCGCTGAGAAGATCGCGCGCCCCGACTTTCAGGAATGGCTGGCGAACAGGAATCAGGCTGGATTCGATATCTACATCGGCATGAACACAGTCAAAGAAGGAGCGTACAGCCGAACCAAGCGAGACATCCAGGAAATCAGGCACGTCTTTCTGGACTTGGATTACCGAGGCCCGGAGGCTCTCAAGGCGATTCAGAATTCCGATGAAGTCCCGAAACCCAACTTCGTTCTGGACACCTCGCCGGGCAAGCACCAGGTCATATGGAAAGTCGAAGGCGTCACGCCTGAAGAAGCCGAAAATTTGCAGCAGCAGATGGCCCACCAGTTCGGGGCCGACACGGCCGCAACCGACGCTTCCCGCGTGCTCCGGCTACCCGGCTTCTCAAACCAGAAGCATGGCCGCGAATGCGTGGTCCGAGCGACAAAACGCTCCGACAAGACGTATCACCTCCGAGACTTCAAGATCGCTTCCGGCCCGGCAAAGGCTGACCGCAGCCCCGAGCAAGGCGCGGGCCGCGCAAACAGGCGGGAAACGATCACTCAATCGGAGCGCGATTGGGCCTACGCGTTGCGTGCCCTCGCGCGAGGCGATGATCCCGAAGAAATCATCCGGCGAATCGCTGATTACCGCGCCGACGAGAAGCACGATCCCGAGTATTACGCGCGCCATACCGTCGAAAAGGTGCGAGCCGAAATCTACAAGCAGAAACCAGAATCCACGCCTTTTGAAACGGATAATGTGCCCGGACACACTCATTGAGGTCTTCGGCAGCCGACCCCGTGTCTCTGTTCTGCCGAGCCAGCTTTCATCAATTCTCCACAGAGGTTAGAACATGGCAAGCCAGTCAGCAGTTCTCGAACAGATAGGCGAACCCGTCGTATTGAGCAAGAAAGAAGCGGCACAGCTCTTGGGCGTCAGCCTCCGAACGATCGACCGTCTGATCGCCCTGAAAGAGCTCCCTGTACGGCGTCTCGGCAGGCGCGTTCTGATTCCGCGAAGTGCTCTGGACAACTTCTTGCGGCGAGACCACCCCACAAAAGCAGCTTGATAATCTAGCACCCAGATTATACAATCGCCTCCGTGTCCAAGACCCCAGATGAAGTGCTAGACTTTCTACGCAGGGCCGGCAGGAAAGGTGGAAAGGCGCGCGCCAAGAAATACGACACTGCCACTTTCAGGAAATGGGCCAAAGAGTCAGGCGCCGGACGACCTCCGAAGACAAAGGACAAGAAACAATGACGCAGCGAGGAGTATTCGAAAAGCAGCCCGGCTCAGGCGAATGGTGGATTCACTACTACGACTCTCTTGGCCGCAGACACCGCGAAAAAGCAGGTACCAAGAGCGCAGCCATTCTCCTTTACCGCAAACGAAAGCACGAGGCCCTCGAAGGCAAAAAGTTGCCCGAGAAGCTGCGCCGCCCGTCTGTCTCCTTTGCTGAACTCGCCAAGGATACGCTCGCCTATTCAAAGGCCCACAAACGCAGCTACGGCGACGACGCGATCCGCATGGAACGTATCCTTGGATGGTTTCGCAACCGAGCCGCCGACTCCATCAGCCCGCAGGAAATTGACGAAAAACTCACGCAGTCGGCGGAAGAAAATTCATGGGCACCCGCGACTGTCAATCGTTACCGCGCTCTCTTCTCGCTCACGTACAGCTTGGGGATTCGAAACGGCAAAACGAAGGAAAATCCCGCGCGGCTCGTTAAGCACAGGACCGAGAACAACGCCAGGATACGCTTCCTCTCGCCGGAGGAGGAAGTCCGAATACGCGCCGCCATTGAGGCAACTTGTGCCGAGCACCTACCTGAGTTTGAGATCGCGCTGAACACGGGCTTGCGATTGAGCGAGCTCTACACCCTGACATGGGACAACGTGAATCTGCCTCGCAGAATTCTTACGGTGCCTCGTTCAAAGAACGGCGAAATTCGCCATGTCCCCCTAAACAAGCCAGCACTGGAGGCATTCCAGCTTCTTCGTAAGCAGACGGGTGCCTCCGGTCCAATCTTTTTGAACTGGCGTGACGGGCGTTTGACCGGCCCACGCTATTGGTTTGATCCCGTTGTGAAGAAGGCGAAAATTCGCAATTTCACCTGGCACTGCTTGCGCCACACTTTTGCGTCCAGGCTGGTAATGAACGGCGAAAACCTGAGAACCGTGCAGGACCTCATGGGACACAAGCAAATCTCAATGACGGTGCGCTACTCACACTTGGCTCCGCAGCACCAATTGGCGGCGGTCGAGCGCCTGGCAGCCGCTTCGCCTGTGCCCCGAGCGGCAGATCCAACAGCCACCAGAACAGCCACCGAGCAAAATGAGGCTCCTCAACAGGAGGTGGAAATTGTCAACTAAGTTCTTGTTCTGTAATATGTTGTGAACACTGCGGGCCCGTAGCTCAGCGGTTAGAGCAGCGGACTCATAATCCGTTGGTCCTAGGTTCGAATCCTAGCGGGCCCACTATTTGCTTCCAACGAGTTAGGCGGTAGCGCGCTGCTTGCCTGCTCGACCCCTTGCCCGTTTCTTTCTCTGCCCATGCGGTGGCAAACTCACCTGAACGGATAAATCTTCCAGGGTGCGAATGGTTTGCTCTCAGACCTCCGGACGCTCGGCAAGGCGCGCCGCTAAGGAGGGCCTCAAATCGCGCTGGCGACAGGACACCCCGGCTCTCTTGCAGGCTTGGAGCCCTGCCTTTCGCCACGGGTTTGATCGTCTTACTGCTTAGGCAGCGGGGTTGCATCTGTCCTGGGTGGCAGGACGGGCAGCTCAACGCGGGGCTGCTTGCCCGTGAGCGTCTTGAGAAACGCGACGATAGCGTCTTCTTGCTGATCGGTCAGGGTCTGTCCGAGTTGGCTGGAGCCCATGATGCCCACCGCCTGCTTTAAACTCCAGACTTGACCGGAATGGAAGTAAGGCGCTCTCAAGGCCACGTTGCGCAGCGGGGCCGCACGGAAAACATACTCGTCGCTGGCCGTCTTGGTTACGGCGAATCGTCCCTTGTCGTTTGGCGGCAGCACGTCGGCGCCGGGCTTTTCAACCACGCCAAAGGGGTAATAACTCATGCCGCCGACGTTGATTCCGTTGTGGCAGGCCGAGCAGCCTTTATCCATGAAAAGTTTCAGGCCCTCCTTTTCCTGTGCATTCAAGGAGTTGGCGTCGCCTTCGAGAAACCGGTCGAAGCGCGATCCGGGAGTGATCAGCGTTGCTTCAAACGCTTCGAGCGCCTTGCTGACGTTGTCGAAGGTCACGGGGGAAGCGTCCTGCGGGAAAGCTTTCTTGAACTGCTCGACGTAGCCCGGCATGGATTTCAACGTCGCCTCGATCAGCGCCGGCGTGGAATTCATTTCGACGCTCGCCTGGAGCGGCCCCTTGGCCTGCGCTTTCAGATCCGCGGCCCTGCCGTCCCAGAATTGAGCGACGTTGAAAACGGCGTCGAAAACCGTCGGCGCGCGACGCGGTCCCTTTTGCCAGGCGTGGCCGATCGAAGTGGGTCCGGCATCCACGCCACCGGTACTCAAGTTGTGGCAGGTGTTGCAACTGATGACTTGACTGGCTGAAAGCCGCGGGTCAAAGAACAGCATTTTGCCAAGTTCGATCTTCTCGGGCGTGATGGTATTCCCTTTCACGGCTGGGATCGCTGTCGGGATCGGTTTGAAAGTTTGCTGAGCTTTCTGCATCAGATCATCCGCCGATATGGGCAGCGCCATGCCCAGGAACACTACGAGGCTGGCTGCATACAGGACGAACCGTTTCATGACTCGCCTCCCTGTGCATTCATGACGTTCAGGCCTCTCTTCGGAGCAGTGCCCGAGGCCCACGGCAAGCGCATTCGGCCAGCCCCTTTGCCTCCGTCCCTCGCTGAGACCGACCTTGAAACGCACCACCAACTACGTTTGGAAAGCGTAGCTGCAACCCAGTCTCCACAAGCCATGGATTGCAGCGCGGGTCCTGACCCGAGCGACAAGCCTCCGCCGTTCAACGCGATACGAAATTCCCGGCGAGCCGCGAGGCTTTGCTTCCTTTCCGCCAGAAGCCTGATCGCATGCGCGAGATGACGCACCACAGAGTTGCCTTGGACTCATCACGCGCGGAGCGCTGGATTCTAAACTGGAGAAATCCTGGGATCCTGCTATAGATGCATACCGGACAGCGGCATAATTCCCGACTCTTAGGTGTTGAGGCTTCGGGCTGGGAGCAACCTTTGGTGTCTTGCTCCACTAGCGCGACTCAGTTTCTCTGCATTTTTCCTCCCTTACTTTAGGCCAACCGGCCGCTTCACCCGCGTGTTGAAGTGCTGCGCGTAGTAGCTGAGGGATTCGGGGGGGGCTTCAGCTAGGCCGGATAGGAGCCCACTTCCCGACCTGCCTCCGTGCCTTTGCCCATGCCCATGGAACCGGCATCGCGAACGGTAGTAGGCCGTAGCGGAAGCTCTGGAACACGAGCGGCCTGTATTGGCCCGGAGAAGCTACGCCATAGCGCACAATCGCACTCCGCCGCGCCTGGTGCCCTTTGGGCCATTTTTGAACTTACAATCCGTCGGTCCCCTGCTCGAACTTTCGCCCCGAAGCTTCGGGACGAATCCTAGCGGGCCCAGCAAATGCTTCTATTCTGCTTCCGGGAGGGGCTCAGGCGTAGCCGGCACTGTCTCCTGCACCGAATGGGCAGGGAGCTTCTTCCTCAAGGTCAATATGAGCAGTCCGGCAGCGGCCAGCGAAAAGGCCATGTACAGCATGGCCATCGCGAACGAACCGGTCGTCTGCCGAATCCAGCCCGTGAGATAGGGGCCGACGAATCCGCCGACGTTGCCCATCGAATTGATCATGCCCACCGCGCCGGCCGCCGCGGCTCCCGAAAGGAAAACCGTCGGGTACGACCACCAGACCGCCAGCGGCGCGTATACGCCGGCGGCCGTCACCACCAGGAATACGAAATAGACCCACGGCTCGTGTACGTAAGCGCTTGCGCCCATGCCGATGGCGGCCAGAAAGAGCGGCACCGCGCCGTGCCAGCGTTTTTCGTTGTACTTCGAGGAAAAATGTCCTACGTAGATCGAGACGACCAGGGAAACGGCCATCGCCATCGCAAAGACTTCTCCGATAAATACGTTCGACCACCCGGAAACGCTCTTGAGAACGGTCGGCATCCAGTAGTTGAAGCCCCAGAAGCTGGTGATCCAGAGAAAGTAGATGAAGCACAGTTTCAGCACTTCACGGTCCTTGAGGGCGTCCAGCACTTTGTAGGGATGAACGGAGGCTTTCGCGGCGACTTCCTGCTCGTATCGCTGGGCGAGGAGGGCTTTCTCATCCGCCGTGAGCCACGAGGCTTGCCGTGGCCGGTCGGCCATCCAGAATGGGATGGCCAGCCCGATCAGGACCGCCGGAATCGCTTCGAGCAGGAACAGAATCTGCCATCCCTTGAATCCCAACAAGGAAACTCCCAGCATCCAGCCGGCTAGTGGAGCGCCGACGATCCCGGAAACCTGCAGAGACGCCAGGAGCACGGCAATGGCCAAGGCTCGTTCCCGGGGACGGAACCAGCGGGGAATGAAAATCGCGTACGCGACCGGGTACAGGCTCGCTTCCGCCGCGCCGAGCAGAAACCGGATGACGTAGAACTCGAGCGGTGTGTGCATGAACGCCATCATGGCGGAAATCACGCCCCAGCAGACGGTCATGCATCCCAGCCAAATGCGCGCACTGGTCTTTTCGGCGATCAGCGCCCCGGGGATAGCGAACAGGAGATATCCCGCGAACAGGATCCCCGCCCCAAAGCCGAATACTTCGGGAGTGAAGCGCAAGTCCCCATTCAGCGTGAGAGCGGCGTAGCCGATGTTCACGCGATCGATGTAGGCGATGACGGATACGATGAACAACGGGAAAACGATGTTGAAGTAAATCCTGCGGTTGAGGCTTGCTGTTGTCGTGGACGCGGCCATGGGCAAGCTCCATGTGGTCGGTTGCGCGACTGCCCGTCATCGCAGGAAAGAGCCGCTGCTGCTACGGGCTTCATTTCACGAGCCGTGCCATCTTAACAGCCGCAGTAGCCGCGTGGCCGCGCAATTTTTCTTCTTGCCGCCGCAAGAGCGCCCCCGGACGAGGTTGTCAGCCTCGCGGCCGTTCCGCCGGGTCACAAGAAGAGGATTCTCGGGTAGAATCGCGCGCATAAGGAAACCGGCCTGTGAGGATCATGAAAATCGCGCTGACCGGCGCGCACGGCGTCGGCAAAACGACGCTGGCAAACGAGCTGCTTCGGCGCCTTTCCGGCAAAGGGTTTGGCGTCGTCGCCGTGGCTCCGGAAGTTCCCCGGGAAATCTGCTCGCTCGCGGCGGATCGGGAGTTTTTTCGCAGAGGAAAAAACAATCCCTTGAAGCAGGCGTTGCTGATGTACGCGCAGCTTCAGCACGAGCATTTCTCGCTTCCGCAAGAGGACGGCGTACTGATTTGCGATCGCAGCGTTCTCGACCTATGGGCCTGCTCGAAATATCTGTTTGGGGACGAGTTCCAGGATGCCGGCGTGCGCAAGCTCTACGAAGCCCTGGTCGCGCAATACTGCCGAAGCTATCGATGCCATTTCTATATTCCCGCCGAGTTCCCGCCACCCGACGACGGCGTCCGGGAAAGTGATTCGGATTTCCAGGCGTCCATCGACCGGACCATCCGGGAATTTTTGGAGAAATACGCGGTGGCGCACCGGAAAACAAGCGGCACGCTCGACGAGCGGTGCGCGATTGTCGAAACGGAATTGCGCGCGATGGCCTCGCGGCCCCCTCCGCTTAGCTAGAGAAGCGGCTGCAAGCGCAGATCGATTCTCACCCTTCGGCCCAGCCGTTCGACGACCAGTACCGGCGAGTGACCGGCCTGGCAAAGCAGGTTGCGAAGCTGATCGAGCGAAAAATCGGAAGCCTCTTCCCCGTCGATCAAAACGATCCGGTCGCCCGGTTGGAGGCCCGCCTGGGCGGCCGGCGAGCCTTCGCGCACGCCGCGCACCTCGAACTCGTCGAGACTGGGTCCGGCGGCCGTGATGGTGGCTCCGCTCGCGTCGGCTGCGATGGGAAAAACGAAATTGCGGTTCGGTGCAAGGAAAACGCAGTTTTGCGGGAAATCGAGCACCAGCCGGAATTTGCGCAAAATCCCGCCGCCGATCCAGCCCGCGACGGAATCCTTTGGGGATCGGCCGCCGCCGGCCGGCGCGGACAAGTCGTTCTGCCCGGCGATGGCGACGATCGGCTGGGAAACGCGAACCGGTCCGAACTCGATCCACTCGCCGCGCATGAGCGTCGCCGCCTCCTCGCCCGAGGCGTCGATCGCCTCGCCGGGAATCGTTTTACCCATAAGCGAAGCTAGCCGCTGCGCCGCAAGGAATTTTCGGAAAACCACGACGCCGGAGCTGCCGCCAGTGTTCAGCGCGAAATCCCCCTGGATCGTTTGCCCGCCCAGGCGAAGCCTGGCGCGAACGGTAGGCAGGCGATTCACCCAGCGAATCGGCAGCTTCTTCATGTGCCCGGGCCGGCGATAGGAGCTGGGCTGGTAGAGCTCGATGGACAACCGGGCATAGTCCAGCTCGGCGACCAGGCCCGTGAGGATATCGTTGCCGATCACTCCGCCGACGCGAAGACCGTACCACGGCCCCAGTGTCTCGAAGGAATGGACGGTCAGATTCGTTCCGGGGAACTCCACGCCGGGAAGCATGAGCCTGGCCGAATTGGCTCCCGCATTCTCCTGCGCGGCCTGCGGGCCGGCGGCCGTGTCCGGGGAAGCGGTGTCCAGCAGCCAGCTCGTTGGCCGGCCTGCGCCGATTTGCACGGGAACGAATACGGCATTCGCGGCGATTTCCATGGGGACTTCGGCGGCGTTGCCGCCGCGGGAAAAGCGCGCGGCCGGTTTGAGCGAAACGGGCCGTTGCCCTTTGGCTGTCAGCGTCAAGGCGGCCAAGGCCAGCAGGAAAGCGCCGAACCCGAACGCCGCCAAGGGCGAGAAACGGGCCGGCGAGCCGGGCGCATAGCTGGCGCCATTCGCCTTGCGGATTGCCGCTTTGGGATCGGCAAGCACGGGAGAACAGTTTACCGGAAAACGCCCGCGCCGGTTCGCGGACGAGTTGGAGAGAGAGCAATCGCGCTTACTGAATCTGGCCGCGCCAGTGCATTCCTTGATCGTTTTTCCACGCGCCGGCAACGACCAGGTGCAGATGCCGGGAAAGCACGGCGCCGCCCTCCCCATCGGCCCATTTTTGGAGCGCGCGGGCGCGCTCGCCGGCATGCGGATTCTTTTTGTTTTTGGCCATGTCGGCCGCCATCTTCCGGATCCATTCCGTCCAGTCGAATGCCTGGAGATCGAAGTAGCTCAGCCCGGAAAGTTCGGCGGGGAGCTCGGCCCGGGCCGCGCGGAAACCCGCCGTGCCGGCAAGGCCTGGCGGTGGCGTGGCGGCCGTGACGGCGCGCGCGCGGCTGCGCACGAGTGATTCGTCGCTGCTGACGAGCAATAGGTTGGGAGTGAGCGCCAGCAGCGCCGGTTGCTCTTTCCCGTTTGCCGCCCCGTTTTTCCCCGCCGCAGACGGGCGAAAATAGCGGATTCCCCCCTCCTCGCCGGCGGGTTTGACGAACGGGGCAAGGGTGGTCGAGAAAAGCTTTCCGGCGGCCTCCGGGTTCACCGTCAACGCCAGCAGCGAATCCTCTTTGCCCGACGACAGATGAGGCCAGATGGTCGCGTATTCGCCGCCCAGCGCCGGCACGACCGTGCCTGCCAGTAGCGCGGAAATGATTCTCAAACGCGCGGACTGTTGCGGCCCCAGCGCCGCCGAAAAGGCGTTCGTGAGAAGCGAGAGCACCGCGCCGATATCGAAACGATACACGCTGATCGAAGCGTCCACAGGCGCTGCGGCAAGGGTCGGGAAAGAGGCTGCGTTCGCTCCGAACAGGTCGAAAAGACTCCCGGGCGAAGTGTCGCCGAGAATCGCAAGGTGCACGAGCGCGGCCGGATGGCTGAGATCGATCGAACCGCAGAGCAGATGGACGCGTTCGAGGTGCAGGGATTGAAGAAAAGCCCCCGTATTGAAATTGGGCGTCGTCCGCGGGCCGAGCGACGAGACTTCCGGAACGCGCAAAAAGAATTCCACCGCCGGCTGGCCGGCGATTTCCGCGCGCGCTTCCCGGTAGGCGGCCAGCGTGGAAAGCGCCTTCGAGGTGGAAGTCCCGGAAGCGCCGAACCGGCCGGCGAGCTCGTCGAGTGTCGCCGGGTCGTCCGATGCCAGCAGCAAGCCCGACCGGGTGAAGCGAAGGTTGGTCGAGCCATGGGGTCCGCTTTTGAGATCGGCGCGGAGATCCCTGCCCGCCGTCCCCGTTGCCCGCATCACCAGAAAGCCATGGGCGACGAGGCCCGGCTTCGCATGGGCGGAGCCGGCTCGGGCCGCCAGGCGAATGCCGAAAACGGCAGGGTCGGCGAGCAACGCTTCGATATCTTTCTGGGGAATTTGCGACAGCCGGGGGTTGCGGGCGGCCGCATCGACCAACCCCTCCAAAATCAACTGCCGCGCCGGTTGAAACCCGGGATCGTTCCAGAGGGAAACCAGCGCGTTCCGGCTGCCGGGCGTGAGCGAGCCGGCGCCGCGCCAGTACAGGTAGAGCAGCGTATCGGCTGGCAGCCGCGCGGCCAGATTGCTCGATTGGGCTCGAACGGCTGGAACGGCGATGAGCGACAGCACGACGGCCAACAGGCAGGCGGTTTTGAGTTTTGGCATATTAGGAAGCCGATTCTATACCCTTTGCGCGGCCCGCCGGTATGGGCGGCAAGTCGCGGGACCCAAAAGAAACACGCCCCGCGGCGGCGCGAACCGGAGCGGGGCGTGGGTTGGCTGGCAATTGCCGGAAACGGTCAATTGCCCGTCGGCCTCGGCGATGCCGAAGCTTCGCTGGACTGCTTGGGAGAGGACAGGTAGCCGATCGCCTGGTTCTTGCTCATTTGGAATACGACGATCTCGAGCGGAGCCATCGCCGTGCTTGTATAGAACTGGACCGGCTCGTACAGGGTCTTGTCTTTCTTCTCGATGCGCTTATCCTCGACGGTAACGTACATGTTATAGCGCCAGTGCTTGGTGTCGACGTGCGTGAGTTGGACCATCACCGGGCCGATGCGGGTGGGGAACTTGGCCTTGTGCAGGTCGAACTTGTAATAGTTGCGCTGGCCGAGGCGAATCAGCTGCTGGAGTTGGGTCTCGTTGTGCGCCACCTTGCCGCTCATCACGCCCATGTCCCCAATCGATCCTTCCAACTCCTTGTTGGTATTGGTGAGCGCTTGCTTGGTGGCGGCGAGGTCGGTCTTCGTGCCGCCCAGATCGCTCGATAGTTGACTGACGCTCGCCTGAGTCTGCTGCTGCACCTGGCCGATCTGCTGTTGAAGTTTGTTGCTTGCCTGGATCTGTTCCCGGCGAAGGACTGCGGCGGTCCTGCGCGCCTGGCTGAGTTGCTGCTGGGTGAGCCCCAGTTTCTGCGAGGTGAGGTCGAGTTCGGCCTTGAGATCGTCAATCTGGGAATTGGATTTGTCGAGAGAAGAGCCCAATTGGGAAATCCGGGAATTGGATTGCGACAGCTGCGCTTGCAGACCGTGGCGCGAATGAATGCCGGCGTAGATCAGATAACCGCCCAGCAGAAACAGGATCACGAACAAAATCGGAATCCAGCGCGGCGTGCCGTAGGACGGCGCCGGCGCTTCTGCTTGCGGCATCTCCGGCCGAGTCGGGGTCGTACTCATCGGAATGCCTCCTTGCGGTAGTGTCCGCGTAGCGTGGTTATTAGAGTGTGGCGGCTACGGAAGAGGTTGTCCAGGCTGGATTGGACCGCGGTTGCTGGCGATCCATCCGAACGCCGGCGATTCCCCGGGGACGTGGGCAACCAGGCGGATGCCGAAGAACCGTCAGGATTTGCGCCGGCGAGGCCAGCGGGCCTCGACGTTCGCCGTGATCCCCCCCCGCGGCGTGAATTCTCCGCGAACCAGGCAGGATTTTGGCCGCGTAGCGCGAACCACGTCGCGAAGTATGCAGTTGACCGCATTTTCATAAAAGATTCCCAAATCCCGGTAGGCGAGCAGATAGAGTTTCAGGGATTTCAGCTCGAGACACCGGCGCGCCGGTTCGTATTGAATGGTGATCGCGCCAAAATCGGGCAGCCCCGTCTTCGGACAAACCGATGTGTACTCGGGAACACGGATCGTAATGACGTAACCGGGGAATTGATTGGGCCAGGTCTCGATATGCGGCAACGAGGCATGGATACCGGCGCGTGCATGAGACTCGGTGTAGCCGGGCATGAAATCCTCCTGACGGCAGCCGGAGCGCCGCTGCTGCGCATCGTTGCGCATTGTAGCGGCAAGCGCGCCCCCCCACAAAAGTACCCTTCCGCGACACCCGGCAATAGCAGTAAGCTACCCGCCATAAAAATGCCTCGTGGGCCGGTTTCGGTGGGTGGGTTGGCCGGCCGCGAGAAGCGATAAAGGGTGTCCGGGAGAGGCTTTTGTTCTGCACACAATGCGGAAGCGGTAACTGTTTGCGTTCTCATCGGCGCAAGGCTGAATTCGCCCTGTCCATGATTGGCGTTTTGCCCTGGCGGTGCCTGGACTGCCGCGCGCGCTTCTACGCCCGGCGCATTCCTCTGCGACACTTGCTTTACGCCCACTGCCGGCTCTGCGGAAACCTGGAATTGATGCCCCTCCGGCGCGAGCGACTAGATTCCGGCTTTGGCGCGGACCTGGCTGCACGGCTGGGGGCGCGGCCTCTACGCTGCGATTCCTGCCGGAACAATTTCGTCTCCTGGCTCCCGCTCTGGCCGGCCGAGCAAAGGACGGTTGAGGCGCATATGGATCAAGGTCCGGTTGGCGCACGGAAGTGAAGCAAGGTCCCAGGCGCAGGAAGCCTGGTCGGCGCACACCGCACCGCAGCCGGGTCCCGGCATGAGCAGCCCGAGGCCACCCCGAACCACACCGGAAGGCTCGTGTTGTAGCAAGGTAAAAATGTCACCCCTAACAGCCGAGTGAAAATGTCACCCCCTCGTTATTTTTTTAGAGGGCCTCGATCTGCAATTTTGTGTCGCCGTGGTAGACGGCGACGCGCCCGGCCAAGTCCTGGATGAGTT
>DATLSU010000063.1:0-70133 GCA_035533975.1 Patescibacteria group bacterium | reverse complement strand
ACTCGTCCAGGACTTGGCCGGGCGCGTCGCCGTCTACCACGGCGACACAAAATTGCAGATCGAGGCCCTCTAAAAAAATAACGAGGGGGTGACATTTTCACTCGGCTGTTAGGGGTGACATTTTTACCTTGCTACAACAGCGCGCCGGGGAGGAGTTCGTCGGAGACCAGCAAGAACTCTACCTATGCGAAGAGCAGCCGGGAGAAGAATCGCCCGCAGACTCTTCCGCTAAGATTTCCATTTCCGATATTGGGTCGGCCCGGTCCAGAAAGCAGACATTTGGACTGTGTCACAACTGTGCCCAAACTCGATGTTTTCAAGCCCTTGAGGTTAGCTTCGAGCGAAAAGCAGATTCCCCAAGCTATTGAAAACATTGAAAAGGGGAAACGACAAATGGGGCTATTGGAGCCGGACGCCGGGCTTAGAAGGCAGACGCTCTGATCCACTGAGCTACGTGCGCGCCGGCTGCAACTGCCTCAGTGTATTGCTCTTGTCGGTCCAGCCGCAACCGGCAACTGAGCTGCCGAATTTTGCCTGTGCCCAATTTCATGCCCACGGGCACATGCACAGCACCGCTCCTGCCTAAACCCGCTACCAGTACTTTACCGGCCAGGGCACAACTGCTACCATCCACCGTGACAGCGATGGCCGCGTGGTTTGATTCCCCGGCTTCTTCCCTCCGTTTCGCGCATCTCTCGATGTGCCCGCGTGCCCTTTCCTCTGAGAAAAAAAACAGTTCGAACCGAATGCCGGAGGGGCAATCGATGATCCGCCTCCATGTGAAATTGCTGGGTTTGGCGGCTTGCCTGGCCTGTGCGGCACTGCCGCTCGCGGCGCAGGAGCAGCCGCGAGTGGAATTGATTCACGGCCACTTTCTGGGCGCAACTCCGCCGATGCGGGATTACATCGCCACGCACCACGCGAAGCCGAACGCGCCGTTTCGCGTTTTCCCGTTGCGCATGCAGGGTTCACGTCCTGGAAACGGCGGCGGGAGCGGAAAGTCGGGCTGGACGGATCCGGCGCTGCAAACAAGTTCGTCGCTCAAGCAGAACTACGATTCGGGCGCCGTGGTGATCGACGATGCCAGCGCGGTTGGCTATGTGCCTCCCGACACGAACATCTCCGTCGGGAACGGCCAAATCGTCGAGGCCGTGAACGTCGATTACGCCGTCTATAGCACGAGCGGCAGCCAGCTCGAAGCGCCCGCAGCCATCCATCAGATTTTCGCGGCTGCCGCGGAAGCCAAAACGGGCAACGTAACGGCAAACGATATCTGCGCCTCGGTCGATGGCGGCGATCCCATCGTTCTCTACGACAAGATCGACAGCCGTTGGATCGTCAGCCAGCTTGCCTTCAGCAACAGCCTCAACGACGATCATGAATGCGTGGCGATTTCCCAGTCGCCGGATGCGACCAAAGGCTACTACGCATACGATTTTTCCTTCGGCAACAATTTCCCGGATTACCCGAAGCTGGGGATTTGGGCGGATGGGTCGTTCAGCGACTCCACCAGTCATGCCGGCGTCTATTTCTCCGCGAATATATATGCCCACGGGGGTCGCTTCACCGGAGCCGACATGTGCGCCTTCCCGCTCTCCGACGTGGCATCTCTGCCCAAATCCATTACCTTCGTGTGCGCGCAGAACGGGCCGAGCGTCTTCAGCATTCTGCCGGCGGATTTGGAAGGGGTTCCTCACGGCAGCACGTCCCCTGCGCCGCCCGGCACGGCCGAATATTACCTGGAGTTCAGCGGAAGCAGCACGCTAACCCTGTTCCAATTCACGCCGGATTTCAGTCAGGATACCGCGGTAGTCAGCAATCCGGTCAGCATAACGGTGGCGCCGTTCCAAGAGGCGTGCGGCGGGGTCGCCTGCGTGCCGCAAGCGACCGTAAACGAGCCGCTCGACTCGCTTGGCGACCGCCTCATGTACCGGCTCTCGTATCGCAACTATGGCAGCAAGAGCGCCATCGGGCAGTCCCTGGTCGTTACCCAATCCGTCCAGGACAGCTCATCGGGCAATCAAACCGGCGTTCGCTGGTATCAGCTCAGTAGCAACTACCTGAACACCGCAGCCAGCGGCTGGGGCGTCTACCTACAAGGCACGTTCGGGCCAGATGACGGGTCCTATCGCTGGATGGGCAGCATCGCGCAAGACAGGATGGGCGATCTGGGGATCGGCTACAGCGTATCGAGCCCATCGCTCTTTCCCGGACTGGCTTTCACGGGCCGAACTCCCACGGATGGCACAGCCGTTTCCACTTCGTCCGGGCTCACCTACGGCCTGCTCGAGCCGGAAACCTTTGACAACTTCGGCGCGGGAGCGCAGAAATCGGTCAACCGCTGGGGCGACTATTCAAGCACGAGCGTGGACCCATCGAACGACTGTACCTTTTGGTATGCCAACGAGTACCTGAAGAGCACGGGCAGCTATACGAATTGGGGGACCTATATCGTCAACTTCCAATTCACCGGCTGTCATTAGCCCCATCCGAACAGCTGCGGCCGAGGAACGCCCTGCGAGAGAGCCTTTTCAGAAGGCAGATGCGCCCGCGCGCAATGATCTCCGCGTGATCCGAACTAGAGATGAGGGACCGCGACCCGTCGGCGGGAAAAGGGAAACATCACCCACGCGATCGCTATGGAGATCACCAGGAACGCGAGGAACCGGGGCGGCGTGACGAGTTGGGTCTCCTGATAATTCCTGATAGACTCCGCCGGGCCCGCTTCGCGTTGAAGGGGAGGCCGGAATGCAACTCGCGGGAAAACTCAACGAGCAGGATGTTGCGGAAGCCCAGGCTCTGGTGCGCACGAAGGGCGATCGGGCCACGATCGTGTCGTGGGTCTTACGGATAGCCGCTGTGGTCGGCCTGATGGCTTTCGTGACGTTCAGATTCTTGACTGCTCCCACTCACCCGAATTTGGCGCCCCTCGGCGTGCTTTGGCTGTTCGTGCTTGGCCTTGGGGGAATAGGGGTCTACTTGTACAAGAGCCGGGAGGCGCGCGTGATGGCGCGGCTGAGGCTGCCGGATTGGATCGACCTGAGCGACGACGGCGTCAAGATGAGCAAAGCTGACGGCGCCTCGTCCTTTTGTCCTTGGGTCGAGGTCAAAAGTTGGCGGGAAGGACGCCGAGTGATCGTGCTCATGCAATCGAAAGCGCACGTCCTGACGATCCTGCCCGTCAGCGACCTCTCCGATGCCGCGCGCCAGCCCCTCCGCGACTTGCTCAAAGCCCACGTCGTTGCGTCTCCGGACGTTCCGTAGCCTCTGTTTCCGCCGTGCGCGGGCGCGTCTGTACCGCGAGGCGCTGCGCGACAAGAGGCGTCCGAGGGATTCCCGCGCTCTACGCTGCGGCCGCTCCCGAAGGTTCCGGAGGCCGCCTGGCGGACTTCTTTTCGACTTGCGCCCAACGATGCGATTGGGGCCAGGCAACAGGGATTGCGGCCCGTCAGCGGGAAAAGGGGAACATCAACCAGGCAATCGCTATGGAGATCGCCAGAAACGCCACGAACGCATAAGCCGCGTATTTGATGCGGCCGGCGACAGTCCGGCGGCTCAGCAGACCCAGCACCACCGAGACGATCAGCGCAAACCAGGACATATCGAGAAATTGGCTCACCGTCGCCACCCGCCCGCGCATTTTTCCGGATTCGGCAAATCAGTCCCTTTCCCCGATAGCGACCGCGTAGGCATCGAAAGCGGCCAGAAGGTTGAGGACGCCGGCGGTGGCAATGAACCGGGTCCCGTAATCGCCGGCCGCGCGGGCAATATTCGGTCCGCTGCTCTCGAAAAGTTTCGACACGAAATAGAAGAGGCCCGTGCTCGCGTCGGCCAGGAAGCCGAGCAGACCGAACGGTCCGTTGAACTGGTGGGAAAAGACGAAGCCGCGCTGGAAATATCCCGTGAGAGCCAGACTCGCCACCGCGCAGAAAAAAATGATGCCGCGGCCCCAGCGCCCGGCCAGGACCTGGCCCAGACCGGGAACCAGCCAGGTGGCAACCGCGCAGCCGAAAGCAGCGCCGTGGTTCGGACCGGGGGGCGATTGCGTCTTGTGGCGAACGGGATTTCGGGCGTTAGCCGCGTTCATTTTGCCCGCCTTTGGCCCGCGCGGGATGCCAGCAGGGGGATCATCGCCTGCTGGACGGCTCCGGTGACACGAGCGCTGTGGCCATCGAGATAGACATCGACTTCGCTGCGAACGCCGAATCCATCGAGATAAATTCCCGGCTCGATGGAGAAGCAGGTCCGGGGAACGAGGCGGCGCGTGTCGTGCATTTCCAGGTCGTCGATATTGGCGCCGTTGCCGTGCACTTCCCTGCCGATGTTGTGGCCGGTGCGGTGCGTGAAGCTTCGGGCGTATCCCTCTTTTTCGATCACCGAGCGGCAGGCGCGATCCACCTGCCAGCCCTGGACCGGGCGGCCCGCCCGGGCGGCGCTCTGAACGAAACCGACAGCCGCGTCGCGAGCTTGCCGAACGATGGCGAAAACCTTTTCCACATTGACTGGGATGCGCTCGGCGGCGAAAGCGGTCCAGGTGACGTCGTAATAGACCGCGCCGGGGGCTTTGGTCTTCCCCCAGACGTCGAGCAGCAGCACCTTTCCGGGGCGAATGGCGGCGGCGTGGCGCGCCGCCGGCTCGTAGTGAGGATTGCCGCTGTTGGGACCCACGGCAACGATCGGGGCGCTATCGGCGACGATATCCTCATCCGCGAACCGGTCCCACATCCACTGCTGGAGGTCGTATTCGGTGAGCCGGCGCCCGCGGCGAAGAAAGGCCGCCGCCCGGTCGAATGCGGCAGTAACGATTCGATCGATCACGCGGCCGGCGGCCAGATGGCTGCGGAGCTGCGCCGGAGTCCACCGCGCCTCGAAATCCTGCACCAGGTCAGCCGAGCTGACCACCTTGACTCCGTGCTGGCGAACCAGCTCGACCGTGCCGGCGTCCACGGTGCCGACGTAGGGGTTTTCGCCACGAGGCGAATACTGCATGGCAATCACCCCAAAACCCTTGAGCAGGCGGCCAATTCCCTCTTCGAGCTCCTGGCGAGCGGCATAGACAAACGTCGCGCCCGGCAATTGGCGAAGCATACCCGCCTCAATCCGGTGTACCAGCTTGCGCGGCGCGCCGCGGGCCGGAATCAGATAGAACCAGCGGCGCTTGGCGAGACCCTCCGCCAGACAAAGGATTCGATACGCGATCGGATCGCGGCGGAAAATGTCGCAGAAAAGCCATGCATCAACTTGGCTGGCGCGTAGTTCTTTTTGAATCGCTCGAATATTTGTCACGATGGAGAAAACCGCCCGAACGGCGGCCGGACGCGAACATCCCGAATATCTTGCCGGCGGGCTAAGGCGAAATGGTTTTGGAAAGATCGAGGACGCACTCGAGCACCAACCCTCGTACCTCCACTTGCTTGAGCCGGCCTTGCCGGCCACGAACAATTTTAACAGCCGATTGCGGGATGTTCAAACATTCGGCCAGGAACCGGCAAAGCGTTTGATTGGCGCGGCCTTCGACCGGCGGGGCGGCCAGACGCACGCGCAGCGCGCCCGCCATAACTCCTTCGACCGCGTTCCGCCGCGCGCGAGGCGAAACGCGGACCCAGAACGTCACCGTTCCGGATGGGGTGCGTTTGGCGTCGAACATCGCGAAAGTCACCCGGTTTCGCTCTCCGGATCGGGCCGCCGGCCGAAAATTCCCGTGCCGATGCGGACTTCGGTGGCGCCTTCCTCGATGGCCGTCTCGAAATCGTGAGTCATGCCCATCGAGAGCACCGGAAGCGGCCGTCCCAGCCGCCCGGCGACCTCGTCGCGCAGTTCCCGCAAGCGGCGGAAATAGGGACGGGCCGCCTCGGGATTTTCCGACCAGGGCGGGATGGTCATCAGGCCGCGCAAATTCAGATGAGCGCAACCGGCGACGGCTTGGGCAAGCAAGAGAAGCGATTGCGGCTCGATTCCGCTCTTGGCCGGCTCCTCGGAAAGGTGCACCTCGATCAAGACGGGCAAAACGCGCTCGGCTTGGGCGGCGAACTGGTCGAGTTTCCGCGCCAGGGCGGCGTCGTCGACCGAATCGATCCGGTGAAACAGAGTTACGGCCCGGCGCGCCTTATTGCGCTGCAGGTGGCCGATCATGTGGAATACGGCGCCGGGGAGGTTGCCGGCCAGCGTTTTTTTGGGCTCCCACTCCTGCACCCGGTTTTCGCCAAAATGGCGGACGCCGGCCTGGTAGGCGGAACGGACGGCATCGGCTCCAAAGGTTTTTGTGACCGCGACCAGACGAACGCTGTCCACGGAACGGCCCGAGCGAGCTGCGGCAGCGCCGATCCGCAGCCGTATTCGGTCCACGGCGTCGCCAATCGATGGCGCATCGTCCGGCATGGGCGCATTCTAGCATGCGGAAAGGGAGCATCCGGCCGTGCCTGGCGGTTGCCGCTGCCGGGAGCGCGGGCTAAACTGGGCGGCTCATGTCCTCTCGTGGAAAACTGCTTGCCGTCGAAGGCATCGACGGCGCCGGCAAACACACGCAAGTCGAGTTGCTGGCCCGCGATCTCGACCGGCGCGGCATCGATTCTATCCATGTCAGCTTTCCGCGCTACCAATCATTTTTTGGACGCTCCGTGGCACAGTATTTGACCGGCGCGTTCGGGCAGCTCAACCAGGTAGACCCTCACTTTTCCGCGCTGCTATACGCCGGGGACCGGCTGGAAGCGAAAAGAGAGCTGGAATCGGCGCTCGCGGCCGGCCGCGACGTGCTCGCCGACCGCTATATTGGCTCGAACCTGGCGCATCAAGGCGCGCGCGTCGGCCAGGCCCGTCGCGAGGAGTTTCTGAACTGGGTACGCCAGCTCGAATACGAAATTTTTGGGCTTCCGCGCGAGGATCTGGTGATCTACTTGCGAATACCGGTCGAGGTGGCCGCGGAGCGGATGGCATCCCGGGCGCAGAAGCTTTCACGGGATATCCAGGAAGGCGACCGGCGGCATCTGGAAGAAGCCGCGGCCGTCTACGATTCCCTGGCGAAATCGGAGGGGTGGGCGGTGGTCGAGGGTTTCGATCCCGGAGCAAAGCATCCGCGCCCGGCCGGTGAGATCCATCAGGAAATCGTGGCGCTATGGGAGAGCCGGCTGGGAGTGGACAAGCGGGCGACGGCGCCCAAACGGCCGGGCGGCGAGCCCGGGGAAGCGAACCGGCGCTGAACCATGAGCTTCGACGAATTCCTGGGCAACGAGCGGATCGTGACGGCCCTGCGCCGCATGCTGAGGCGGGACCGGGTCCCGCATGCCATGCTGTTCGCCGGGCCTCGCGGCGTGGGCCGCTACACGCTGGCGGTGATGTTCGCGCAGGCGGCCAACTGCGAGCGCCTCGAGGACGATTCGTGCGGGGAATGCCAAACCTGCCGGAAAATCGGGCGTTTGACCGACCCTGGGCCGCTGATCGAGCAAGGTCTCGCCGAGCGCGGCGAGAACCCGGATGCCAGCACGGTCGAACGCGTTCCGCTGATCCTGCAGACGCATCCCGACGTCTGGGCGCTGGTCCCGGACCCGGTGCGGCGCACGCGGCCAGCGGCGCGTCCGGTGATCCGGATGGGGCAATTGCGGGCGGCGCAGCGAGCGGCCTATTTCGCGCCAGTGGCGCGGCGGCGGGTATTCATCCTGGATTCGGCGGAAACCATGCGGTGGGATTACGCCGATATTTTCCTGAAGATCCTCGAGGAACCGCCCGAAACGGCGACTTTTATCCTTCTGGCGCCGCGGCCGGACGATCTGCTGCCGACCATCCGCTCGCGAGCGGTGACGTTCCGTTTCGCGCCGCTCCCGGCGGATGAAGTGGAAAAATTCCTCGCCAAACGCACGCCGCTCGAGCCGCGCGAACGGCAACTGGCGGCCGCGCTGGCCGAGGGAAGCCCTGGAGCGGCGTTGCGAATGAACCTCGATGAGTCGCTCCGCCTGCGGGAGGAAGTCGTCCGGCTGCTGGAACTGGCCCTTGCGGAAAGGTCTTGGAGCGACGTGCTGCCGGTTTGTGACCGGCTGACCAAGCCCGGCGCGGAGCGGTTTGAAAACATTCTGGAATTGCTCTATAGTGTCCTCACCGACCTGCTCGATATTCGCTATGGCTTCAAAGGTCGCATTCCACATCACCCCGACCCGCAAGGTCGTCTCGATGGATTAGGACAGAAGGTGAGCCTTGGCCAGGTGCGGAAGATGATGGAATCATTGGACCGGCTCTCGGCCGGTTTGAGACGCAATATCAATCGTGAACTTAGCTTGGAGGCGGCCCTGGTTTGCTGGGCGAATGCAGGTAAGCGCGTTCAGCCAGACCGGCGGTCCGGTTCCGGGCAATAGGGGGGATTCGTCGTGTCCCGCTTCGAACCCCGGGGCGACTATCCTAGAGGAACAGGAACAGCGCACCGGAAGCTTATACGCCCGCCACTGAATAGCCACAAGGAATCCTACAACGGTCAAACCACGTCGGCTTCTCCCAGTCAGACGCGCAAAAAACCCGCTCCACCCGATCAGACGCGCGCCGAAAATTTTTATTTTTTGAAGCAAATGCAGGCGCGCACCCCAATGACCGTGGTGCTGACGGATGGTGAGCAGCTCAGTGGCACCGTTGAATGGTACGACCGCGACTGCATCAAGCTGACCCGCAACGGCAGCCCTAATTTATTGATTTATAAGCACTCCATCAAATATCTCTACAAGGCCAGCGAGGAAGCCGCCCGCGGCGGGACCAACGGTTCTAATGGTGACTTCGGAAACGGCAGCGGTCCAAACAGGCGTTAGCAAACCGGAGCCGTAAAAGCGGTACCGCTTCGAAAACGGAGGCTCCCCGCGGCGGTAGCTGCAGGTGTCGGCTTTGCTACGGTAGGCTGCCGTGGCGCAAGCGCGACGATCGCTGCCGCACCGACAGCCTTTTCCGGAACCGATGCGCGCCGGCCGGACCGGCGATCCGCACCCGGCCTCTATTTTCCAGAAAATTTGGATTTCGCCTTCAGGCGCCTCAATTCGCTCGCGCGCCGCACGACAACCCCCCAAGCGAGCCACCTCGCAGCACGACCCGGGGGGCAACGCCAGGGCTGCGCATTATTGGCATTGGTCATTGGCCAGGAGGTCAGGCGGGCCGTGCCGTGCGGGAAAGCGTGGGCATTAGTTCCGGGATGTCGATGCGGATGCGGGTTCCTTCGCCTGGCCGGGTCGAGATGTCGAAGTGAAAATCGTTCGCGTAAATCAGTTGAAGACGCTCGCGGACGTTGCGGAAGCCGATGCCTTCGCCATATACGTCCGGGAGGCGGTTCTCGGGAATGCCGGCGCCGTTGTCTTCGACTTCAATCACCAGCCGGCCGTCGCGGCGGCGCGTGCGCAGGTGGATCTCGCCGCCCTCCAGCCTGGGCGCGATGCCGTGCTTGATGGCGTTTTCGACGATGGGCTGCAGGAGCATGCTGGGCACGAACGCATCCAAGGTTTCCTGGTCGACCTCGAAAAAGAGCTGGAGCTGATCGCGGCCAAAGCGCGCGACCTCGATATCGAGGTAATCGTCGATGAACTCAAGTTCTTCGCGCAACGGAACGAATGTTTCATGCTGGCGCAGGAGGCGGCGAAGAATACTGGAGAGCTTGCGAACGACCTCCCGGGCGCGCTCGGGGTCCAAGCGGATCAGAGAAGAGACCGTATTGAGGGTATTGAAGAGAAAGTGGGGGTTGATCTGGCTCGCCAGGGCATCCATGCGGGCCTTGAGGAGGATGCGCTGATTTTCCTCGAGGTTCAGCTCCAAGCGGACGCTGTTCCAGATCTTGATCGGTAGCGAGACGGCAAAGATGGCGGCAAACACGTCCAGAGCAACCATCCACGGACCGTTCGCCGGGAAATAGAAAAGCCACCGGGAGGAAACCGCCTGACCCAGCGCCAGGCGGCCGAGTTCGAGCAAGACGCAGGCCCCCAGCGGCAAGAGCTGCCATGACGGTACGCGGTCGAGCACCCAGCGCCAAAGGCGGCGAGGCACGCTGAGGAACGTAAACGGTCCGAAATCCCAGATCGCTTCATGGTTCGGGATAAAATCCCGGATCAGCCCCCCGATCAAGCCGCAAGCCGCCGCGACCGGCATGGCCAGCCACTCGTGATGGGCATAGGCAGGCAGGGAAAGGAGCGCGCTGCCGAGCAGGCCCGTCAGCCGGCCCCCAACCAGGCCAATCAGAAGCGAGCCTTCCAGGGTCATGTCGGCGAAATGGTAGCCGAAAAGGCGAAGCGCGACACCGAGCGCGAATGGACCCGCCAGCATCAACATCAGCTCCAGATTCTGGCGATGCGTGCGGCGCGCGGCGAACAGAGCCCGGCGGAACACGGCAAAACGGGCCAGCAGCGCGGCCAGCGATGCCGCCGCGGCGACGCGCATCATCAGGGTGAAAACCAGGTCTTGTGTGGAGGCAAGAAGATTCATCGGGGCCCGTTTACACCGTAAGGAGCGGAGACGGGATCGCTTGCTATAATACTGATTATCCCATGGCCTCGCGAAAAAAAAGAACCCGGCCCCGCTTGCGGGTCGTGGCGCGGGCGGAACTGCCGACCCGTTACGGCCGCTTCACCGTCCTCGGCGTCGAAGACGCGGGGACGGGAGAAAACGCGCTCGTGCTGCAGCGCGGGCCCGTCGGCGACGGGCATGTACCGCTGGTGCGAATCCACTCGCAATGCCTCACCGGCGACGTGCTGGCTTCCCAGCGCTGCGATTGTCGGGCGCAACTCGAGCTGGCGCTCGAGCAAATCGGGAAGTCCCGGCATGGCCTCTTGCTCTACCTGCCCCAAGAGGGCCGCGGCATCGGACTGATGAACAAACTGCGCGCCTACCAACTGCAAGATCGCGGTTTCGATACGGTGGAGGCGAACCAGAAGCTCGGATTCGCCGCCGATTCCCGGGATTACCGGTTTTCGGCGGCCGTGCTGCGGAAGCTGGGCGTGCGGCGAATCCGCCTGCTCTCGAACAACCCCGATAAAGTCGCCCAACTCGAACAGGCCGGCGTGCGGGTGGTCGAGCGGATGCCTTGCCAACCGCCGCTTTCCCGGCACTCCCGCCACTACCTGCGCACCAAGCGGGATAAACTCGGTCACATCCTGGCGGGAATCTAGTTCCGCCGCGCGGCCTGCCCGCCACCAACGAAATGAACGATTTCGAATACGTCCCCGGATGCCACCAGTGTAAGCGGCCACGCCGGCCTGGGAAGGATCTCGCGGTTGCGCTCGATCGCGATACGGCCGCTGGCGAGCTCGAGATGGTCGACTAGCGCGGCGACGGAAAGGCCATCGGGAATTTCCCGGACTTCGCCATTGATCGTGACCGTCATCGCTCGCGCGAACCCTGCCGCTTTCCCAGCAAGCGAAAAGAAAAAATGGGACGGGTGCAACTCCGGGGACGGGCGAGCCGCGCCGGCCCGAAAGCCTTCGCGGCGTCCCCTCCCCGCATACCGGCGCGGATACTACTTAACCTTGATGAAGATCATTACGAACGTGTAGAGAGCCAGCGACTCGATAAACACGAGCGCCAAGATAAACATGTTCTGAATCACGGTGCTGGCCGCCGGATTCCGAGCAAACCCCTGCGAGGCCCCCATGCTGGCAATGCCCTGCCCGATGCCGCAAAGGCCCGAGGCAATGGCCATCGCGAAACCGGCCGTGATCACCACCCACGTCGCGGTGGAACCGCCGCCCGCCGCCGTCGCGCTACCGGCTTGCGCTGCCAGCGCCGCCGGCGCCAGCGCGAAGACCGCCGCCATCACTGCAAAGAATCCCACGAACTTCCTCATCCGCTTCCTCCATCGTGAAAGTGGCCGCCGGGCGTTCCTATTCATTTTCTCGGGCGGCGCCGGCGGCGATTCCGCCAAAACTTACGCGACAATCGATTAGTGCTGTTCGACAACCGCCCCCTGCACGTAGATGATGGGCAGAATCGTGAATACGAATGCCTGCACGAACGCTTCCAGGATATGCAATGCCATGAAAATGACGGGCCCGAAAAACGGGAAGATCACGCCCACGTATCCCACCGGATTCATTTTCTCCAGGAAAATGGAAAGCGCGACCGTCAAGCCGAGAAACAGGCCGTAAGTCGTTTCGCTCGCCAGCATATTGGCATAGAGCCGGGCGGTGAGCGAGATCAGCCGGCCAATGTGGCTGAAGGCCTCGACGACGACCATCAGCGGCGAAAGGGCCGGCATCGGACCGGCGAATTGGCGGCCGTAACGCAACAGGCCGTTCTTGCGCAGTCCACACCAGTTGTAATACAGAAAAACCAGCAGGGCGCAGCCGAGCGGCACCGAATACTGCGCCGTTGGCGAATCCAGCGTGGGCACCAAACCGATCAGATTCATGAACAGGATGAAAATGCCGATCGAGCCGAGCATGGCGACGTAGCGCTCGCCGCCGTGCCCGATGAAATCGTCGATCATGTCGCGCAAGCCCAGCCGGTACGGGTTGGTGATGAGGGTTTCCATGAACTGCTGCGCGGCCCCCGGCCGCTCGACCGACAGGCGCGCGCGGAGCCAAAGGAAAAAGATCGCGACCAGGAGAAAGACGAAGAGCTCCATGGCGACGTGATTCGGAATCGGCGCCGCGGGATTGGCGCGGAAACCCAGCGCGGCCAGCAGGGCCGCCGCCGGCTTGCCCAGCACCCAATTCACCCATTTTGTGACCCAGAGCTCTTGTTCCATCGGTTCCCGACGCCGCCTCGCGGCCAAGCTTCAGGTAAGCATGCTTCGGCGCCCCCAAAAAACCAACTCACCGATGAGTTCCAGGAGGACCGCCGCGATCAACGCAAACAGGCCGCACAGAAACGCCAATGCCGGCCAGTAAAAGCGCAACAGCATAACATACAGGACCAGTCCCAGCAACGTGTAGCGGCCGAACATTTGCCAAACCATGCTCTTCGGCAAGCGGGGCTTCTCTTCCCCCTCGCCCGCCTGCGCCATGGAAGATCTCGCTACCCAGCCGACCAGCCGGCGCAGCCAGCGGAAGTTGATCCAGGCGACGCAGGCGCCCAGCGCCAGCCCCGCCCCCTCGGGCCAACCGCGCAGAACCAGGACCACCATCCCGGCGAGCAGACCCAGTCCGAGCGTCAGAAATTCAACCCGCCGCTGAGCCGTTTGTCCGAAAAAATCCGCGTCGATCATGGTTTTCCGCCGCCGCTTTGCCCGCCGCCCCGCTGCGCGAGTGACTGAAGCACCCCGCGTAGGCCCCCGATAAAGCCCAGCAGGCCGAAAAACAACATGAGCCAAGGCGTCGTGTGCAGCCATTCATCGAGCATGTAACCGACCACCCCGCCGCCGACCACCGCGCCGATCAGCAGGAACGGAAGATCGAGCGCCAGGGCAAACTGCCGGACCCACTCGGCGGTTTTTTTCCCCGTTGGCCCGGCCGGCATCGGCGTCACGCTCCCCCTGCGCCCGATGAATCGCCATCGTGGCCGGCTCCGTGGAGGATTTCGATGGCATGAGGCAGCAGTTCGGCGACGACGTCAAAAGATTCCACGGCCCCGCGCGGGCTTCCCGGCAGATTCAGAATGAGCGTGCCAGCCCGGCAAGCGCCGATGCTGCGCGAGAGCAGGGCGCGCGGATTGGCGCTCGACTCAGGCGCCCGCATCCGCTCGCCGAGGCCGGGCACGATTCTCTCCGCAACACGCGCGGTGGCTTCCGGCGTGCGGTCTCGCGGGCCCAGGCCCGTGCCGCCGACCGTCAGGACCAGATCGACCTTGTCCACGTCGGCCAGACGAATCAGTTTTTCGGCGATGCGGGTTTCCTCATCCGGCAGAACCTCCCGCGAAACGACTTCCCAGCCAAGCGCCTGACAGCGCTCGCCGACCGCGCTGCCCGAGCGGTCTTGGCGAACGCCGCGGGAAACCGAGTCGCTGATCGTCAGGATGCTTACGCGCATCGGAACCCCCTGAGCTCGGAACTCACCGGCCGTGCTTCGCCTTCCCGTCCTTCGGCCTGCGGCGGTATAGGCCGCTCTTGCCGCCGCGCTTTTCGACCAGGTGCAACTCGGTGATTTCCATGCCGCGATCGAGCGCCTTCGCCATATCGTATACCGTCAGGGCGGCCACCGCCGCCGCCACCAAGGCTTCCATCTCGACGCCGGTCGAGGCGGTGGTAACGACGCGACTGGTGATCTCAACGCCCCTCGGCCGCAGATCGGCGGAAAGATCGGTGTGGGTAATGGGGAGCGGATGGCAGAGCGGGATCAGTTCCGCCGTTCGCTTGGCAGCCAGGATGCCGGCAATTCGCGCCACTTCGAGCGGGCTGCCCTTGGGAGTTCTCAGCCCGCGGATGGCGCGCAGCGCGGCCGGGCGGATGCGCACGAACGCATGGGCGACCGCGGTGCGTTCGCTCGCGGGCTTGGCAGTGATGTCGACCATCTTCACTTTTCCCGCCCGCCCGTAGTGCGTTAGATTCGCCACCGCTCGGCTCCCCTTTTTGGCAGCTTCCCGGATTCGCCCGGACAGTTTGCTACAGCAGCTCCCGCCGCAAAACAACCCCGATCGTTTCACCGGCTTGCCAGCGGGGACGATCGGCGGGCACAACGATAAACCCATTCGATTGTGCCAGGCCAGCCAAGTCTCCCGATCCGCGCCAGGCGACCGGCCGCGCCTCCGGCCCCGGCTCCTTCCACTCGACGCGCGCCGGCAGGAAGTGTGTCAATCCTTCCTTTTCGTCGAGCGGCTGTGCGAGGCGGGCGGTGACCAAGGGCAAGGGGCGAGGCCCGGCGCCGCTCAGGAGGTCGAGAGCGGGAATGACGAGCAATTCAAACGTCACCATAGTGGAAACCGGGTTCCCCGGCAAGCAGAACACCGGCCTTCCCGCGCACCAGGCGAATACCGCCGGCCGGCCCGGACGAATCGCGACGGTCTCGAAATAGAACTCCGCGCCAAGCTCGCCTAGCACGCCCTTGACCAGATCGTACTTCCCCTTGGAAACTCCGCCGCTCACGACCAGGATATCGGCCTCGAGGCCCTTGCGCAGGCGATCTCCGAGTTCCACGAAACGGTCCGGAGCGTGGCCGAGCGGCACGGCGCGGCCCCCGGCCAGCGTGACCTGGGCAAAGAGCGAGGAGCTATTGCTATCGCGAATCTGAAATGGCCCCGGCTGCCGGTCCAAGGGAACGATTTCATCGCCGGTAGCCAGAACGGCCACGCGCGGCTGCCGGAAAACGGGCGCTCGCGCGCAGCCGACCTCGGCCAGGAACGCCATTTCCGCGAAGCCGATGCGGCGGCCGGGATGCAAGACCGTCTGACCGGCGCGCGCCTCGCTTCCCTGGGCGACGATATGCTGGCCAGGCTTGGCCGGCCGGTCTAGGGCCATGCGGAGTTCGGAAAGTCGGCGGGTGTGTTCGATCATGACGACCGAGTCGGCTCCGCCGGGCACCGGCGCCCCGGTCATAATCTCGGCGGCTTGGCCGGGACCGATCGTTTTATCGAGCGAGGACCCGGCCTTGATTTCGCCAACGACGTCGAATTCGGCAGGAACGGCAACCGCATCGGCGGCGCGAAGCGCAAAACCATCGCGGATCGCCCGGGGAAACGGGGGCAGATCGCGGTCGGCAACAACCGGCTCGGCGAGAATCCGGCCCAGGGCGCGGCCCAGCGGAACCCGTTCGCGCCGGGGACGCCGCATTCGGGCGCCGGCGATCTCAACGACTCTCGCGCGCGCCTGCTCCCAGGACAGCATCGGTTAGGTCAGCCAACTGGCCAGCAAGGTATCTGGAGGAAGGACGGCCGCTTCGCGTTCCGGTCCTGTGGAGATCATCCCGATCTCAACGCCGAGTTGGTCGGAAATAAAGCGGAGATAGTCGAGGGCCGCCTGGGGCAGATTTTCCAGGCGATCGACGCCGCCGGTCGAGGAGCACCAACCCGGCAGCGTGTGGTAGACGGGAGTAACGCGTTCCAGGACCTCGGCCTCGGCAGGCATCTCCGTGATGGGAGTGCCCTTATAGCGGTAACCAACGGCGACTTGAATTTCCCGCTGGGTGTCGAAGACGTCCAGCTTGGTGACGACCAGCGAGCCAATGCCGTTGATTTGGGTCGCGTAACGCAGGATGGGCAAATCGAGCCAGCCGCAGCGTCGCGGGCGGCCGGTTACGGCGCCGAATTCAACCCCGCGATTGCGCACCTCGTCGGCTTCGATCGTAGCCATTTCCGTGGGGAACGGGCCGTTTCCGACGCGCGTCGTGTAGGCCTTGGTGACGCCGACGACGCCGGTGATCCGGGACGGCGGAAAGCCCAGCCCGGTCGAAGCGCCGCCGGCCGTGGCGCTCGAGGAAGTCACGTAGGGGTAGGTCCCATGATCGATATCGAGCATGGTGCCCTGCGCCCCCT
Source organism: Patescibacteria group bacterium (assembly GCA_035533975.1). Lineage (GTDB taxonomy): Bacteria > Acidobacteriota > Terriglobia > Acidiferrales > UBA7541 > JAKASX01. Next base: position 53,783 of record DATLSU010000063.1, on the reverse strand, counting down.
CGAACAGCAGCGACTGGCCCTGGTCGGCGGCGCGGATCAGCATCGCGCCCGTATCGGCTACGAACCCGCGAATGCGCTCGGCAATCGCCAGATAGGAATCGGCCAGGCCGTCCGAATCGAGCGCCTGGCCGTAGGCGGCCAGGCTGATGGCATTCTTTTCGCGCAGTAAGCTTTCGAGCTTGCGCCGGAAGCCTTCGGCGTCGAGCAGATCGGCGACGCGCAATCCGCGCCGGGCCATTTTATCTTCGTAGGCGGGCCCGATTCCGCGGCTGGTGGTGCCGATCTTGGAGTTGCCGCGAAACGCCTCCGAAGCCTGATCCAACATGCGGTGATACGGGAATATCAGGTGGGCGCGATTGCTGACGAATAGCCGGCCAGAGACATCGATATCCGCTTTGGCCAAGGCGTCGATTTCCGAAAGGAACGCGGCGGGATCGAAAACGACCCCCGCCCCGATCACCGCCTTCTTACCCGGGCGCAGGACTCCCGAGGGAACCAGCTGCAGAATGAACTTCTTTCCGTCGCAGATGACGGTGTGACCGGCGTTATGGCCTCCCTGGCAACGTGCGATGTAATCGAACGAGGCGGCAAGGTAATCGACTACCTTCCCCTTTCCCTCATCGCCCCATTGGGCGCCCACGACGACAATCGTTTTCATCGTCCACCCTGGCCTGGCATTCGCTCCGCATGCCTCCCCACCGCCGCACCCATCCGGAAAGGCAAAAAATGATGTGAGAATGTCCGCGGGCTATCCTACCTTCCGCGCCCAAAAAGGCGCAAGCAGCCGCCGTTCCGGAACCCGGGGATCATGCTAAAAAGGGGTTCGAAAAAAGGCTGCCGGCGCTGAAGAGCCCGCCTCTCTCAGGCCGCGACTTTAACCCAGGCGCGAACGCGGGATGGAGGCCGTCGAATCCGGCGACAGCCCGCTTGGCACACCCGGGTCCCAGCGCCGCCGCTCGAAGCCCCGGCGGAGTTCTTAGCCGACCACGCGCCCCAGAACGCGCTGAATCTGCTCCTTGGGCACGGCGCCAACGATCTGGTCGGCAACCTCGCCGTTCTTGAAGATGAGCAAGGTGGGGATGCCGCGAACGTTGTAGCGAACAGCGGAGTTGGAGCTTTCGTCGACGTTCACCTTCACTACCTTGAGCTTGCCCTCGTATTCCTTGGCGATTTGATCGACGGTCGGAGCGAGCATATGGCAGGGACGGCACCATTCGGCCCAGAAGTCCACCATCACCGGCTGCGACTTGCTGGCGGCCAGCACCTCGTTATCGAAGTTCCCATCATTCACGCTTTGAATCGATTCGGACATAATCACCCTTTTCCTGAAGATCTGGCGGGGGCCGCTACCCTGCCGCCCACTCCTCTCATACTTGATGATTCAGAGGCCGCGGGGATTCGGCCTTTCTGCGCCGTTTCGTACAAGGAGGCATACTGCATCGCCGACGCCTTCCAGGAAAAGTCCCGGGACATGGCGCTCTGCTGCAGCCGGCGCCAAAGGCCCGCATTGCGATAGGCGCCGAGCGCCTCGCGCAGACACGCCAGCAGGGCGGCCGGCTCGTAATCCTGGAATTTGAAGCCGGTTCCCTCGCCCGTTTTCGGATCGAACGGCTCGACGGTATCGTCGAGCCCGCCCGTCGCGCGCACCAGCGGCAGCGTGCCGTAACGAAGGCTGAAAATCTGGTTCAAACCGCAAGGCTCGTAGCGGGAAGGCATCAGGAACAGATCGGCTCCGGCTTCGATCTTGTGCGCCAGGGTGTTGTCGTACGCGATCCGGACGCCCACCTGATCCGGATGCTCGATGGCGAGAGTGCGGAAAAACTCCTCGTATTCGGGCATCCCGGTGCCGAGCGCCACGATCTGCAAATCCTCATCCAGCATTTCCCCGGCCGCCTGGAGCACCAGGTCGAAGCCCTTCTGATCGACCAGGCGAGAAACCACCCCGATCAGCAGCCGGTCCGGATTGGCGGCAGGCAGCCGGAATTCCTTGAGCAGGTCTTGCTTGCACAGCTTCTTTCCAGAGAGATCGGAAGCGGAATAGCGGGCGGCAATCAGGCGATCGTTTTCAGGGTTCCAGGCCCCATAGTCGGCGCCGTTGAGAACGCCCACCAGGCGATCGGCCTTGTTCCGGATGACGCCTTCGAGCCCGCAGCCGAATTCCGCCGTCTGGATCTCCTGGGCGTACCGGCGGCTCACCGTGGTCAGCCAGTCGGTGTATACAATGCCGCCCTTGAGGAAATTGACCCGGCCGAAAAATTCCAGCTCGTCGATCGAAAACAGCCGCTCCGGCAGGCCAACCCGGCCGAGCACGGACCGCTCGAACAGCCCCTGATAGCCCATATTGTGAATTGTCAGCACGCACGCCGTCGCGGACAGCACGGGATCGGAGGCGTAAAGGGTTCTGAGGAATACGGGCAGAAGCGCCGTTTGCCAGTCGTGGCAATGGATGACGTCGGGCCGCCAGACGAGCTTCGCGAACTCGATTGCGGCGCGGGAAAACTCGGCGAAGCGCTCGGGATTATCCGGGTAGTCGCCGGCAGGCCCTCCGTAGAGTGTTTCGCGGTCGAAATATTCAGGGTCGTCGAGGAAGAAATAGCGGACGCCGTCCTGCGCGAACCCGCCAACCACCGACGGAAATCGCAAATCGGGGCCGACGGGAACCGTCAGGCTCTGGTGAACGATTTTCGCGTCGATTTTCGTGCCGCGGTAGAGCGGCAGCAGCACGGCCACTTCGTGGCCCAGGCCGGCGAGCTCCTTCGGCAAGCCGCCGATCACATCACCCAGCCCGCCAGTCTTCGAAAACGGGACGCCTTCCGGCGCCACAAACAGGATTCTCATATCGCCTCAGGTAAACGAATCATTCAAGCTAATGAATGCCCTTGCGCTCGTCAAGGGCGCGAATGGAGGGTGCGGGGAAATCTTTCGATTGCAGAAATCAGATTTCGCGCTGGCGAGCGGCAAGTGTCACACGACGGCGATCAAAACTTCCCATAACAACCTTATTTTCAGCACTTGATTTTTTCTGCGTGCCACAAATTCGGTCCTTTTCAGAAGAAAAAGCGAAGGTTCGCGGCGGGAAATTAGCTGGAATGCCCTGGCGCGTTAGCGTGGCACGAAAAAATGGTGGCCGCAAGGACTCGGCCTACGCGGGCTGGAGGGCGCTCTCAGACAGTCACCCATGTCGGGCCGCATGTGGCTTTGTCGACTCGGAGGCTGGAGAAAGTCTACTCTGTGCCGCCCACAGGTAGACGTCGCACGCGGATGCGTGCTTCTTCGACGACTACAATGCTGCCCTGCTCTAAGACGTCCTCAATCGCCGCGAGATTCGTTAGGAGGAACTGCAATTGCGCCCGAGGCTGTCTCGGACCCCGCCGAAAGAGGACGAACGAAGGCTTTTTCTCGTCGCGCAGAGCCAAGAGAGTGCCAAAATCGGCGTCAGAGGAAATCACGGTCCGTCCTTCGCTCGCGGCCCTGGCGAGAACTTCGCGGTCGGTCGCATTTTGCATTTCGTAATCGCGAACGTGAACCGCATCGTGGCCGGCGGCCCGAAGACCCTCTGCGATTACGGGTGACAATGCGTTGTCCACCAGGAATCTCAAGAACCACCGGCAACGGGAAGCTCGCGTTCGCGGACCGCTTCGGCGGCATAACGCAGCGCTTCCCGAATATCCTCACGCTCCAGGTCAGGGTACGCTTTCAGAATCTCCGTGTCCGCCATCCCCTCACTTACCATACCGACTACGGTTGCGACCGGGATCCGCAAGCTGCGGATGCAGGGAACGCCGCCCATTTGATCCGGATTCACGGTAATCCGCTTGAAAATCGTCATGTCGACCTCCCGTTCCGGGCTTGCCGGGATAAGGGAGCGGCCAATCTCCGCCATCAAAGATAGCATGACGCGGAGGCTGAAATCCCGCGCCTTGCTCCCCGAGCCCGAAGAAAGCTCGAAAACCGCACCCTCAAAACCGAAGGGTGCGGCACCCAGAATCGTCTTGGCGTTTTACGCCTGCCCCACCCGCCCAACAGTGGATCCGACTACGGATAGCCAGTGAGCAGCCTGTCTGACGGCAAAACGCCGCTAGCCACAGGGCGCCGCCAGTGAAGCCACAAAAGACGGTCGCGCGATGTCCACCCAAAGCGAAACCGGCCCGGCCGGGCGGTTTCTTCACAGCTTCAAGTCGAGCACAGGGCACCCGTAAAACCAAATGCGGCGGCGTGCACCTCCCGCCGGACACGCTCTGGGAGCGGTATAATCGGTCTGGAACGGAGCAATTCTGAAAACTAGACAATTTTAGAATTCATGCTGATTCACACAAAGCTACGAGGGGGATATCCTCAGATTACTCAGTTTCCCGCCAACTACCCTGATTTCTTGGCAGCTTTTCGGGGCGGCCAGACCGTGGACAACAACACGTATCTCACCACGGCAGACACAGTGCAGACCGCTCTCTACAAAGCCGCACTCGCAAGCGGACATCTCACCACACAGAGGAACCCCATACAGGATGAATTTCTTCTAGACATTTTTCTGACGGATGCGGGTGCAGACCAAATCGTTGTCCCTCAGGACAGACCATTCTGCGAACAGGCAGTGGAGTTGGCAAAGAAGAGCGTTGCAGAGAATGATGGCGAACTTCACCCTTATGTTGGGGCGGTTGTTGTGAGAAATGGGACCATTCTATCTACAGGATTCCGAGGCGAAACAGGCGAAGGGAGTCACGCTGAATTTTGTGCCCTCAAGAAGGTCAATGAAGGAGATGTGGATAACGTCGACTTGAGCGGCTGCATTGTTTACACTACGTTGGAGCCTTGTTCTAAGCGGAAGCGGCCCAAAATTCCCTGTGCGACACGTCTTATAAAGGCTAAAGCTGCACGGGTTGTATTGGGAATGCCCGACAAAGACAAAGATGTTTATGGATTCTCGTCATTAGCTGAGGCAGGCATCCATGTTGGGCTTTTTCCAAACGACCTGATGCAGGAACTTTTAGCTCTTAATAAAGAATGGTCTGAGACACGCAGAAAGCCCGAAGACCTGCCACCGCCGAACGACACCAACGCCATCGCCAGTGTTTCATACTACAAGCCGGGAACCTCCATGCTGGACAACCTCGTTCTGGTTGTCCGACCACCAGAGCATGTTGGCGGCTTCTACACGATAGAAGACGCCGCTAAAAATGTTTTGGCTAGTGGTCGAACCGTTAAAGAGATTGGCGTCGAATGGCGTCGGGTCGACACTCAAAAAGTGATTGTAGAACAATGGGTTCGCCAAAGTGCGGGCAGTAGCAATCGACTCCTGGACCTTATTTAATCGTTGCGGTAAGAACTACGCAGGTACGTCCCTATCTGGCTGTACAGTAGCGAAAATCGCTGATGTCCAGTCGCTTTGTACCGTAGTTGAAGTCAATCGTCTCTTCCCATAGTTGGCGGGTGGCCCGAGATTTCCGCGACAGGCGGCTTCTCTTTCACGCACCCGGGGCATGATAGCGCCGCGCCTTCGCCCCGACCTTGTTTTTGCGGGTGCCCCATCCCTTGCCTGGCAAGGGTAGGCAAGGGGTGAAGGTTCGGGCCCTTTCCGGGCCCCTAAATGCACCGGAGAGATTCCTCGTCCGCCGCAGGGGGACTCGGAATGACGACGGGCCCCGAATCGCGCGCAGCAAGGCGGGTGCCCGCCCAAGCAGGAAATACTCAGCGGCAACACCTGATAGACTCGGCGCATGACACCGCAAAGGCTGGGGCAGCATTTCCTCACCGACGCCGGATGGCGGGCGCGGATTATCGAGCGGCTCGCGCCCAATGCGGGACAGGTGTGGGTCGAGATTGGCGCGGGTCGCGGCGAAATGACGCGCGAACTGGCCAGGCGCACGGGAAACGTCGTCGCCATCGAATTGGACCCTGCTCTCGCCGATAAGCTTCGCGAAAGCACAAAAGGCCTGCCGGTAGAGATCGTCCGAGGCGATATTCTTTCGCTCGATCTGGTGAAACTTGCTGGGCCGCGATTCCGCGTTTACGGAAGTCTTCCCTACTACATCACGTCGCCGATCCTGCGAAAGCTTTTTGCCATCGCCGATCATTTGGATGAAATCGACGTCGTGATTCAGTGGGAGGTGGCGCGGAGAGTCGCCGCGCAGCCCGGCAGCAGGGACTTCGGCTGGCTATCGGTTCTCGCGCAGTTCTACACGCGCCCGGAAATTCTTCAAAAAATTCCGCCGGGGGCCTTTCGTCCCCCGCCGAAAGTCGATTCCGCGCTGGTCCGCCTCGTTCCGCCGGGCGAGAACGCGCGGCTGAAACTCGAAGATGAAAAGGGCTTTCTGGAATTCGCGCAGAAGTGCTTCGGGCAGAAGCGCAAAACATTGGCAAATAATTTGAAAGCGGGTTACCAGGCCGAGGCGCTGCGGGAAGCGATCGGGGCGCTCGGGCGCGGCATGCAGGTGCGAGCCGAGCAGCTTGGGATCGCCGAAATGGCCGGACTCTTCCGAATGCTAGAAAGCGGGAAGCGAGAGAGTGCTTGACGCTCATACGGCATTGACGTATACTTAGGTTGTGCCCGCGGCGATCGCCTACACCAGCGTCTATGAGAAGCGTGCAGGGAAAATCCTCCGCGCGGAAGAGCGAAATGCGATGGAACTCCACGTCGCCAGTACCCCGGAAACACACCCCGTCGTTGCAGGCACGGGCGGGGTGCGAAAAGCCCGGTGGAGCCGCCGCGGAAAAGGGAAGCGGGGCGGGGTTCGCGTGATCTATTTTTACCGGTCAGGTCTCGCCGGCCAGGGGGTGGATGTGGTCTATTTCCTCGACATCTACGCCAAAACAACGAAGGAAAACCTGACCCCAGCCGACAAGCACCAACTCAAGGAGCTAATCAATCGTTTGAAGGGTGTCCAATGAAGAAGGCAAAGCATTCCAAGGTCGGTAAGCGACTGATTGCCGCCATGAAGGAAGTCGTCAATCACGTTGAGGGAAAGACGGCGCTTCCCATGCGATACGTCGAGGTGCCTGAGGATGTGGATGTGCGGGCAATCCGGTCCAGGCTGGGCCTGTCGCAAGCGGAATTCTCACGGCGCTACGCCGTCAGCCCCCGCTCGCTTCAGGAATGGGAGCAAGGGCGCAGGCGCCCGGAAAGCGCGGTGCGCGCCTATTTGACGGTAATTGATAGAAACCCGCAGGCAGTGGAAAAAGCGCTTACCAAGAGATCGTGAGATGCGAAGGGCGTCCGGCATGGCATCGGCTACACTCGCGGCGAAGCGAGGTAGCTGCAGCCGATTTCCGCCAGGCTGATGGGCAATTGCGCCCAGAAGCGCAACTGGACGGATCGATAGCCATGCTCGCCGCAAAGAAACGCGGCCAGCAGGCGGCGAAACGTGGGGCTGCGGCGCGCGAATTCCACCGTGCGCCGGGTCACCGGTCGGCCAAGAAAGTTCTCCCCAAAAAATCGGGGAGCGAGCCTGGCCGCCCGTTCGAGTTCCGCGCCAAATTCGGCGCGCAGCCGCGCCGGGTATTTTTCGGGATGCCCAGCGGCCAAACATTCGCCCAGCAATTCTCCCGAGCGCAGCGCGTAATGCAACCCCTCGCCCGTAATCGCATCGACGGTGGCGGCGGCGTCGCCGGCGAGCGCCCAGTTGGGTCCGAGGATGGGGCGCGAGCGAACCGTGCCGGGCCTTGGCGACGGCAAAAGGTGGCTGAAAAAGCAGGCGCCTTCTGGCGGCAGGCGCTCCTCGCGGATAAATTTTTCCAGATGATCGCGCAACTCGGCGCTCGAACAAGCGTCCAGCTTGCCGCAAATACCGACCGAGAGATGGTCGGGCCGGGGAAACGACCACAGGTAGCCGCGAAACCGGGGCAGAAATTTGATCTTCAAAACGTCGGACTGGACCGGAACGTAGTAGCCGAGCGTCTGTTCGAGGTCGGCCGGCTCGATCGGGCTCGTTCCGGGCAGCAAACGATTGCGCGCGCCGGCCGCGACGACGACGAAATCGGCCGAAAATTCCGCCGCTCCCGCCCACAGTCGCGGCCGCGGAGAATCGACAGCGAGAGCCGTCACCCGCGCCCGCACGACGCGGCACCCGGCGCGCTCGGCGCGCTCGAGCAGCAAACCGTTCAGCACGCGGCGGGAGTAAATGATCATCGGCTCATCCAACGGAAGGCGCGCGCGCGCATCCGAGCCGGCGATCAGCTCGATTTCCCGCACCATTTTCTTGGGATACGGCCCATCGCGCAGGAACGGGAAGGCGCGAATGGCTTTCTGCGTCAGCCCGCCTCCGCAAGGCTTCTCCCAGGCGAGGTGATCGTCGATCACCGTCGTCCGCACGCCCGCCCGGGCCAGCGTTTCCGCGCAAACCGCGCCAGCGGGACCGCCGCCGGCGATGATGATTTCGCTCATGCTCGACTCAGATCAGGGGAAGAACCAGCGCCAGCGTTCCGGCCGCGAGTATAGCATCGAGGACCGCCGCGGCCGGGGCGCCGGCCCCGCGCCGGCGCAGCGCATCGGCCAAGAGGCGCTGGCCGATCGAGATGATCCCCAGGCCGATCACCAGCAAAACGATCAGCAAGCCCCTCGGCCAGAAAATCAGCACCGCAAAGACTTGGGCCAGGAACAGCAGGCCGCGCATCGCGAGGAAAACCAGGAATCGATTTTTTCGGCCCGGAGGGCCCAGCGCGGCTTCTTCCGCCCAAAAATAGGGCGCGGTGAAACCGGCCAGGCCCGCCCAGCGCCAGAGCCTGGCGCCGGCGAGTGTGGACTCGACCAGTTCCGGGCGCATCGCCCAAGAGAAAAGCGCGACGAGAACCAGTCCGGCGATAATTGCAAAATTGAGCCAGCCCGGATTGGCGGACAGCTCTTTCCCGATGGACTTGCCCAGCAGAATCAGGAGTAGGAGGCCGGTGAGCAGAGCAACCAGCGCGACCCAGTCGCCATCTTCCAGTTGCACGGGCCGCACGAATTGACTGATCCGCGTGAGGCCCGCCACGGTAACGCCGAAAAATGCCGCCACGGCCCAAAAGCCGAGGACCCTCTTCCAGGCGAGCGGGGCTTCGGTTTCTTTTGCTCCGGCGGAATCGAGGCGAAACAGCCGAGCCAGCGCGGCGAGCGCAGGGACCACCAGAAGTGCCATGCCGGCCAGAAGCGCGAAATTCGAGAGTAGCGCCGCCAGCGGCCGCCCGATCGGATGGGAACCCGGTGCGGAAGCCGCCGATGGCGGCGTTCCGGACGCAACGGCGCGATGGGCCCAGCCGAGAACGTCTTTCCACGTTCGAGGATCCAAGACTATCGTGCCGTGAAGCTCGCCCGAGAGAATCCGCAACGCGACGGCCCGCCCCCGCGCGAAATCCTCCGGCCCCTCGCGCGCGCCGCCGGCGTCTCCGAGCAGTTGCCGCGCGGTTTGCTTCACCGGGCCCAGATCGAACTGACCGGCGAGAATCAGCAGGTTTGGCGGGGTGCGTTTGGGCGGAACGACCAGAGCCGGGGAAATCGCCACCGTCGCGGCGACGGGGAGGGTACGCGCCAGGCGAATGACGACGGCAGCGCCAAGTGAGTGGCCGATGAAAACGGTGCGGGCGGGGACGATCCGACCGGAACGGACGAGGAACTCCACGGCGGCGGCCGCGCACCGGTCGACGCGAGCGTAGGAAAAGGGCTCCCGGCTGCGGCCGTGGCCGGCCAGATCGGGCAGATAGACTCGCCAGCCCGATTCGGCGAGCGACTCGCCGAGCGGCTCCATGATCGCGGCGCTGGCCCCGAAACCGTGAAACACCACCGCGACGGGAACCGGGCCGGCGGCCGCGCCCAGCACGCGCACGGGCGTCCGGCAGCCGTCACCGAGAACAAGCGTTTTTTCGGCGGGCCTCGCCCAGAACAGCCCCAGCCCGCCGGCGATGCTCAGCAGCACGCCTAGCCAGATAGGAAGCAACCTCGGTTGCCGGTTCAATGTTCTTAATCCTCGAATGGTAGAATTGCACATAGGCCAGGTCCGGCGGAATCCGGAGTGCAGTTTGGGAAGTGTCGTTAGCCAAAGGGAACTTTTTGAACAGGTGGCCGCGGCCCGGCGTGCCGGACGGAGAATTGCGTTCACAAACGGCTGTTTCGACCTTTTGCATCCCGGCCATATCCGTTCCCTCGAACAAGCGCGTTCCTCCGGCGACTGTCTCGTCGTGGCGGTGAATTCCGATCGCAGCGTGCGGGAGATGAAGGGACCGGGCCGCCCGCTGGTCGATCAGAATGAACGGGCCGAGCTGCTGGCCGCGCTTGCCGCGGTCGATTGGGTGGTGATATTCGACGAGCCGACGCCCGAGCGCCTGATCGCGCGCCTGCTGCCCGACGTGCTGGTGAAGGGCGAGGATTGGGCGCCCGGCGAAATCGCCGGCCGCGCGGCGGTGGAATCCGCTGGTGGCCGGGTGCTGCGCATCCCGATCGAGCCCGGCTATTCCACCAGCGAAATCATTCAACGCATTCGCAACCAGGACGCATGATTCTACCTCTGCTCGCTGAAGTGCTGGCCCAAATCGGCTCCCATCCCGCCACGCGAGCGGCTCTGGGCGCGACTCGCGCCGAGCGCGGCTGCGCGCGTCTGGCCGGACTGACCGATCCCGCGAAAGCGCTGGTCGCGGCGCAGGCGGCGGCTTCCGCGGGCAGGCCGGTCATCGTGCTGGTGCACTCGAACGGCCGCGCCGACCAGATCGCCGAGCCTTTGCGCTATTTCTACCGCGCGCTGACCGGGCGGCCCGGCAAGGAAGTGGTCGATCTGCCCGCCTACGAAGTGCTTCCTTATCAAAACCTCTCGCCGCATCCGGAAATCGCCAGCGGGCGCGCCGTGGGATTCTGGCAGCTGGCTTCCAGGCAGGCCCGCGTGGCCGTCGTGCCGCTCGCGGCGGCCCTTTGGCGCAGCCGCGATGCGGAATACTACCGTGAACTGGCGCGGCCCGTGGCGCGCGACGACTCGCTCGCTCTCGAAGAGCTGACCGGGCATCTGGCGCTGGTCGGTTACGACCGCGAGGATATGGTGGAGATGCCGGGGCAGTTCGCCGTGCGGGGCGGAATCGTCGACGTCTTCCCGCCCGACGCCAACCGGCCGGTGCGCATCGAGCTCTTCGGTGATACGGTCGAATCGCTGCGCGAGTTCGATCCGCAAACCCAGCGTTCCACCGGGCCCCTCGAACGCGTCCTATTGCTCCCCATGAGCGAATGCCTCCGCCCGGCCCCCGAACTGACCGCGGTGGGTTCCGGCGCGGATGGCGCGCGGACCGAATCCGACGCGGAATTGCTGCTGCCCGGCTGGGAATTCCGCGCCGCCGCGACCGATCCGCCGGCGACAACGCTATTCGATCTGGCCGGCGACCCGCTGGTGATCGTCGAGGAACCGGAAGAGCTCGAAACGGCGATAGCCGGCCTGCGGGAACAGATGGACCGCGCCTGGCAGGAAGCGCGCGAGCGCGAGGAGGAACCGGCGGCCGAGCCGGCCCGCTACTGGCTGAGCGAGGCCGAGTGGGAAGGGGCACTGGCGTCGGCCAGACGCCTGGAACTGGTCCGATTGCCGCTCGGAGCCGAGGCAGGCTTGGTTCTTTCCAGCCAGACGACCACGCGCTACCAGGGAAACGTGCCCGCCTTCATGGGTGAGCTGCGCGGCCGCATGGACGCGGGCGAGACGGTCGTGGTTTCGGCGGCCAGCACCGGCGAGATCGAGCGCCTGGTCGACCTCTGCCACGAGTACGAACTGCCCTACCGGCTCGGCGAACTCGAGGAAGGCGCCACGATGAGCCGCCTGGCGGAAGATTCGACGGCCGAAGCGGCTCGGGCGGTCGTGCTGGCGAAGGTGCCCCTGGCCGAAGGCGTGCGATTCCCCGATCTGAAACTCACCATCTATGGCTACGCCGACCTTTTCGCCCCGGCCGTCGAACGGCCGCGGCGGCGGCAGTCGGCGGCTTTTTCGAGCGATTTTTCCGATCTGAAGGCGGGCGACCTGGTCGTCCACGTCGATCATGGAATCGGCGAATTCCAGGGATTGAGCCATCTCGCCCTGAACGGACCGAGCGGCGAATTCATGACGCTTCGCTACGCCGACGACGCCAAACTCTACGTTCCGCTGGCTCGGCTGGATTTGGTGCAGAAATATCGCACCCTCGGCCAGGCGCGCCCGCCGCTGGACCGTCTGGGCGGGGCGACCTGGGCCGTGCGCAAGAAGCGCGCCCGCCGCTCGATCGACGATCTGGCCGGGCAGCTTCTCGAACTCTACGCCCATCGCAAGACCGTCGCCGGCCACGCCTTCCCGCCCGATTCGCCCTGGCAGAAGGAACTCGAAGACGCCTTCGCCCACGAGGAGACTCCCGACCAGTTACGCGCGATCGACGACGTGAAACGGGACATGGAATCCGCGATACCGATGGACCGGTTGCTTTGCGGCGACGTCGGCTACGGGAAGACGGAGGTGGCGATTCGCGCCGCTTTCAAGGTGCTGGCAAACGGCAAGCAGGCGGCCGTGCTCGCGCCGACGACCGTGCTCGCTTTCCAGCACTACGAAACCTTTCGCCGGCGCCTGGGCGCCTTTCCGGTCCGCGTCGAGATGCTGAGCCGGCTGCGCACCCCGCGGGAACAGAAGCAGACGGTCGCGGATCTGGAAGCCGGGAAGATCGACGTCGTGATCGGCACGCACCGGCTGCTCTCGCGCGATGTGCGCTTCCACGATTTGGGCCTGCTGGTGGTCGACGAGGAGCAGCGATTCGGCGTGAGCCACAAGGAGCGGCTCAAGGAGCTGCGCAAGGACGTCGCCGTGCTGTCGATGTCGGCGACGCCCATCCCGCGCACCATGCACATGGCCCTGGCCGGATTGCGCGACATGTCGCTCATCGAGACGCCGCCCCGCGGCCGTCTATCGATCCAGACGGTCGTGGCTCCCTTCGAGGATGCCCTGGTGCGCCGGGCCATCGAGCACGAACTCGACCGCGGCGGCCAGGTATTCTTCGTCCATAACCGCGTCCAATCGATCCCCCTCATGGCCGAACGCATCCGCCGCCTCGTGCCCCGGGCGCGCATCGTCGTCGGCCATGGCCAGATGAGCGAGCACCAGCTCGAAGACGTCATGCTGAAATTCATCCGCCAGGATGCCAACGTGCTCATCTCGACCACGATCATCGAGAACGGACTCGATATCCCCGCCGCCAACACCATCATCATCAATCGCGCCGACCGCTTCGGCCTGGCCGAGCTGTATCAGCTCCGCGGCCGCGTCGGGCGCTCGGACCGCCGCGCCTACGCCTACCTGCTGGTGCCTCCGCCCGCGACGCTATCCTCCGAGGCGCGCCAGCGCCTGGCGGCGCTCAAGGAATTCAGCGAATTGGGGGCCGGCTTCCGGATCGCCGCGCTGGACCTGGAGCTGCGCGGGGCCGGGAATCTGCTGGGCCGCGAGCAGCATGGCCACGTCAACGCCGTCGGGTTCGATCTCTACTGCCAGATGCTCGAACAGGCCGTGGCCGCCTTGAAGGGGGAATCGCCCCGCCCCGAGATGCGTGTTACGCTCAACCTTGGCCTCGACGTGCGGATACCGCCCGATTACATCCCGGGAGAAAACGAGCGGCTGCGCACCTACAAGCGGATTGCCGCCATCGCGGCCGAAAGCGAACGCGACGATATCCTGCGCGAGATCGAGGACCGCTTCGGACCGCCGCCGCGCTCGGTCCTGAACCTGCTGGAGTATGCATTGCTGAAATCCCAATGCGAGCGGATACTGGTCTCGTCGGTCGAACGGCGCGATCGCCGCTTGGCGCTGCGCTTCCACGGCGATACGCCGGTGCGGCCCGATCGCCTGGTCCGGCTGGTGCGGTCGCGCCGGGGCTCCAGCCTCGACCCATCGGGGCTGCTATGGGTCGAATACAAGCCGGAGGACGGCAGTCCGGCCGCCGTGGCTCGCGGCGTATTGCTCAAGCTGGAAGCCGGGAGCTAGAATGCGCGATATGAAGCGGAAACTCAGCCTGCTGGCCGGCGCGGCCATTTTTCTCGGCGGCTCGCTCGCGCTCCGGGCGCAGCAACCTCCCGTTCCCAAGGGCCAGGTGATCGAGCGGATCATCGCCCGCGTCAACGACTCCGTCGTCACCAGCCACCAATACCAGAAGGCGCTCGCCGCCCTGCACGTGCAAATCAAGCAGGGATGCCCCGCCTGCTCCGAGGCGCAGCTCGAGGCCAAATTCCAGGACCAGCAAAAGGACGTTCTGCGCGATCTGATCGACCAGTCGCTGCTGGTGCAGCGGGCCGAGGATCAGGGAATCAACGTCGATATCGCCGTGGTCAAGCAGCTCGACAAGATCCGCCAGCAATACCACTTGGATTCCATGGACGCCTTGCAGCGGGCCGTCGAGGCGTCCGGGATGAACTGGGACGACTACAAGGCGACCATCCGCAGGCAGCTTCTCACGCAGCGGATCGTCCAGCGCGATGTCGGCAGCACGGTGCAGATCGACCACAAGGAGATCGTGACGTATTACGACACCCACAAGGATCAGTTCAACCGGCCCGAGAGCGTCGTACTGCGCGAAATTTTCCTTTCGACCAAGGGCATGACGGCCCCGGAAGTCGAGGCGGCGCGGAAGAAGATCGAAAACCTGCGCCAGCGCGTGCTGAACGGCGACGATTTCGGGCAACTGGCCAAGCTCTATTCCCAGGGATCGACCGCGCAACAGGGCGGTGAACTCGGCACGTTCGAGCGAGGCCAGCTCGCCACGAGCATCGAAAACGCCGTTTTCAAACTCGATCACAACCAGATGACGCCCGTCATCGACACCCCGGCCGGATTCGAACTCCTCCAGGTGGAAAAACACTTCCAGGCCGGAATCCAGCCGGTCGACGCCGTCGAAACCGAGATTGAAAACGACATCTACATGAAGAGAATCGGTCCGGCGCTGCGCACCTTCCTCGAAAAGCTGCGCCAGCGAAGTTATATCCAACTCCAGCCGGGCTACGTCGATACGGCCGCCGTCGCCGAAACCCCGATCGAGGAAGTGGCGCCGGGCTCGGACGGAAAAACCGGCGGCAAGAAGAAAAAAGGCAAGGGATGAAGCCGGTCTTCGTCGCCGATCTCGAACCCGAACAGCCCGTCGCCGCCCCGTTTCTCGTCTCGGCCAAGGAAATCCTGCAGACCCGCGACGGCAAGCAGTACCTGCGGCTCGAGCTGGCCGACCGCACCGGCTCGGTCGAGGCGCGGATGTGGGATGGGTTCGAGCCGGCGGCCAGCTCGATCGATCGCGATGATTTCGTCAAGGTCCAGGGCCGCGCCGAGCTGTACCGCAATCGCATGCAACTGAAAATCGAGCGGCTGCGCAAGGCCCAGCCCTCGGAAATCGATCCGCGCGACTATTTCCCGCACACGCCCGAGGATATCGAGGATTTGTACCGGCGCCTGGGGGAACTGGCCGCTTCGATCGCCAATCCCTGGTTGCGGCAGCTCACGCAAGGCATCGTCGGCGATCCGTCGGTGGCGCCGAAGCTGAAGCAGGCGCCGGCGGCCAAAATGATGCACCACGCCTACCGCGGCGGCCTGCTGGAGCACGTGATCAGCCTCTGCGGTCTGTGCCGGCAGGTCGCGGCGCACTACCCGAAGGAAATCGACGCCGACTTGCTGCTGGCGGGCGCGATTCTCCACGACATCGGCAAGATCGACGAACTCGAATACGAGCGCGATACCGGCTACTCCACCGAAGGGCGCCTGCTCGGCCACATCCTGATTGGCATCGGATTGATTCGGCGCCGAATCGATTCCATCGAGGGCTTCCCTGCTCCGCTGGCTTGCCTGGTCGAGCATCTCATCGCCAGCCATCACGGCCGCGAGGAGTTCGGCTCGCCGCGCCCGCCCCTGTGCCGCGAAGCGCTCGTTCTGCATTATCTCGACGATCTCGATTCGAAAATGGGCGCCGTGCGCGCCAGCCTGGACGCCCCGGGCGGCGAGCCCGAATGGAGCGAGCGCAACGCCGCGCTGGGCCGCCAGATGCTCCGCCTGGACCGCTATCTGAAAACCGCGCCCGAGCCGCAGGCCAAAACCGCCCCGGCGGCCACCCCATCCCTTTTCGATCCTGGTTCCAAAGCAAAACCGTAGCCGCCGCCACTTTTCTTGCGGGTCATCGAATAACATTGCGGCTTTGTGGGTCGGGGCTTTAGCCCTGACAAGAGCCTGAAGTCAGTTTCCGGCTGATTATGCTACGGCCTCGCCGGCTCGATCTTCTCGCAGTGGATTTGGGTTTCGTCCTCGACTCGCCCACACACACGCAGCATCCGCGTTTCGTACACCAGAGCGCCGCAGCGCTCGTAGGCGTCCGGGAACAGCACGGCTTCATAGACTCCCCGCTGATCTTCAAGCGTCAGGAACATCATGTTCCGGGCATCCTTGGTCCCGACCGCGCGGAAGGTAATCAACCAGCCGAGCAGCTCGACCCGCTGGCCGATCCTGCGGCCCAGCTCGTTGCTCCACGCCTCGCCGTTGCGCCGGACGGGATCGAGCGGATGGCCGCTCACCGCCACTTCCAGAAGCTCCAGCTCGCAGGCCAGGCGCTGCTCGCGGTCGTAATCGGCAAGCGGCGGGATCTCATTTTCCTCGCCGGCCGGTTCGCGGCGTGCGCGCCGGGCCAGCGCCAGATGGAGCTGCCAGAGGCGCATCGGGCGAGTGATTTTCCGTACTGCCACGCCGGCGATTTCCACCGCCGCGCCGCCAGCTTCCGGAATTTCATCGAGAGCCCCGCACCGGATCAGGGCCGCCAGCTCGTCACGGCCGGCGGGAACGCGCCTCAAGAAATCCTCGAGCGAAGGGTAATTCCCTTCCCGCTCGCGCCCGGCCACGATGGCGGCGATGGTCTCCGCGCGCAATCCCTTCACCTGCATGAGCCCGATTCGAATCGCCTGTTTCGTCCCGCCGCTTCGGCCGCCCGCCCCCTCCAGCGTCTCGACGCTATATTCGGCCCGGGAACGATTCACCGAGGGCAGCAGCACCGGAACGGCCCAGCGCTTGGCTTCCTCGACGTAGGCGGAAACGTGATAGAAGCCGGCGCCCGAACTGCACATCGCGGCGAGAAATTCCGCCGGATAATGCGCCTTGAGAAAGGCGATGCGGTAGGAGAGATCGGCGTAAGTGGCCGCGTGCGCCTTGCAGAACCCGAATCCGGCGAATTTTTCGACCATCTGCCAGACGCGACCAAGGTCCTCGCCCGCAAGCCCCTTGCTCGCCGCGGCCTTCAGGAATTTCCCCCGCAGGCGCGCCCGTTCGCGCTCGTCGGCGAATTTCGCGCTGGCGCGGCGAACCAGATCGGCTTCGGCCAGCGAAAGCGAGCCGAGCGTCTGAGCGATGCGCATCACCTGTTCCTGATAGAGGCAAACGCCGAGCGTGTCCTTCAAAATCGGCTCGAGCGCCGGATGAGCGTAGCGCACCGGCTCCTGGCGGCGCACGCGGCGCAGGAACGTCTCCTTGGCCCCGTATTCGGCGACCCCGGGCCGGATCAGCGCCAGGGCGGCGGAAAGCCCCTCCATCGTGCGCGCGCCCATGGCCCGCAGCAGGCTGCGCATTCCCGGCGATTCGATCTGGAAGACGCCCATCGTGCGCCCGGCGGAAAGCAGCGCGCAGGTTGCCGGGTCATGCTCGGGAATGGCGTCGAAATCGATTTTGCGGCCCCTCGAGCGCTCGATGTTCCCGAGGGCCGAAGAAATCGTGGTGAGGCCCCGCTGGCCCAGTAGATCCATCTTCACCAGGCCCACCGCCTCGACCGCGTTCATATCGTATTGCGTGACGACGATGCCCTTGGCCGCCATCTCCAGCGGAACCAGATCCGCGAGCGGCCCTGGCGCGATCACCGTGCCGCAGGGATGAATGCCCATGTGGCGCGGGACATCGCCCAGCCGCGACGCGACGGCCAGTATCGTGCGCCACGGCTCCTCGTCCGCGGGCAGCGCGCGGCACTGCGGCAGCACGCGGATCGCGTCCAAAATTTCCCGCACCGGCTGGTGCGGCAGCCGGCGCGTAAAACGGTTCACTTCGTCCGGGGCCACGCCGAACGTCTTGGCCACTTCGCGCACCGCCAGCCGCGCGTGCATCGTCACGAAGCTGCCGATCATCGCCACGCGCGAGGCGCCCCAGCGGCGGTAAACGTACTCGAGCAGTTCGTCTCGCCGCGCCCCGCACAGATCGAGGTCGATATCGGGCAGATCGCCCCGCTGCTCGTTCAGGAAGCGCTCGAAATAGAGGCCCCAGCGCAGCGGGCAGACGCGGGAGATCCCCAGGCAATAGGCGACCATCGAGCTGGCTGCCGAGCCGCGGCCGGCCGCCGGGATGCCGCGCCGCCGCGCTTCGCGCACGATGTCCCAGACGACCAGGAAATAGGGCGCCAGCCCCAGCCGGTCGATCACTTCCAGTTCGCGCGTGAGGCGCGCAACCGCTTCCGGACCCGGCGGGTGGTAGCGGCGGCGCGCGCCGCGAAAGCAGAGTTGCCACAGATAGGAGAACGCCGTCTCGCCCTCGGGCACGGGAAACGACGGCAGGATTCTTTGGCCCAGCTTCAGGTCGAGTTCGACGCGTTCGGCAATTTCGAGCGTCGCGCGAAGCGCTTCGGGATAATCGGCGAAGGCCCGCCGCATCGCGCCGAAGGGCTTGAACCACGCCTCGGGACCGGCGACGTCCTGCGGCGCGACGCGGCCCGCCAGGCGCCCCGTACGAATCGCGTTCACCACCCGGTGATGCAGGAACTCCCCGGGCGCGAGAAAATGCACGTTGTTCGTCGCCGCGAGCGGTACACCCGCCGCGCGAGCCAGCGCCGCCGCCGCCCGCAGATTCCCTCCCCCGCTCGCCGGGAAATGGCACGCTTCGAGATAGAAATTCCCGCTGAAAATCTCCTTCAGGCCGGTGACGCGCGCGGTCTGTTCTCCGGCCGGCGATTGCGCCGGAGCGTAGAGCGCGATCAGGCCGTCGCGACGGGTATCGAGCAGGCTCCAGTCCAGCGGGCAATCGTCCATCTGGCGGTGCGTCACCAGCCGGCACAGATTCGTGTAACCCTCCCGGCTCGCCGCCAGCAGCAGGAGCGGAAAGCCGGCCGCTTCGCTTGCCCCGGGGCTCGCCCCTGCCCCGTATTCGTCCGGCAGCGCGGCGGCCGGCAGCACGGCACCGATGATCGGCCGCACGCCCGCCTGGCGCGCCGCCTGATAAAACGGCACGGCCGCGTAGAGCCCGCCGGTATCGGTGAGCGCGACGGCGGGCATCTTCTCGCGCGCGGCCGCGGCCACGATTTCGGCCGGCGAGGCGACGCCGCGAAGGAAGGAATAGTGGCTGTGGCAATGGAGATGAACGAACATGGCACTGGCCGCCCGCTCCCGGGAAGTTGCCGCATGGCCGCGATGGGTTTTATTTCAGGGGCTAAAGCCCCATGGCTCGAAAAACGTCCTGTCGGAGCTCCCGAAGTTATCGGGATAAATTCCGCTCCGACCCCCGGAATCCATGCCGCCTGGGGACGCAGCCCTGGAGGCCATCGCGCAATGCCGGAGCCGGGGGTCAGGGCTTTAGCCCTGACAAAGAGCCTCTCAAACTCAGGGGCTTCAGCCCCTGAAGTCCGCTTCCGGCGAGTTCTGCAACGCCCTTCTAGCGCGATAAACACGGCGTCGAAAGCACCAGGCCCGAAGGCTTGGTGGCGTAGCGCCGGCGCAACAGCAATCCCCGCCCGTAGAACACCGCGTTCCAGCCGAAGCGGCCGCGCACCCGATCCACGCCGCGGTTCAGATACCAGCGCCGGTTCGCGGCCGCGTCGAACATCTCGTTTTGCCGCCTATCGGCTTCCAGATTCGTCACGCTCATGCCCACCCAGCGCAGCGCCACCCGGCGCCCGTCCAGCGCGTGAAAGATTTCGAGCGCGGCATCGAGCAACGCCCTCTCGTCGTTCGTCGCCGGATCGAGGCGCGTCCCCCGCGCCGCCCGATAGGAATCGGCGTAGCGGATTTTCACGGTGAGCGATCGCGCCTGGCATCCGATCGAGCGCAGCGTCGAAGCGACGCGTTCGGCGAGATATTCCAAAAGCCCCAGCAGCAGATCGAGGTCGATCGTGCCGCCTTCGATCGTCGTTTCCCGCGAAATCGATTTCGGCGCTCTCCCGAAACCCGCACCGGAAGGGCTGCCTGGCGCCGCCTCCATTTCCGCCGCCGGCGCTTCCACCGCCCGCGGATCGATTCCCCGGGCGCGATCCCAAAACTGGCGGCCCACGGCCGGGCCGAACGCGGCGATCAGAACCCCGAGCGGCAGCCGGCGCAGATCGCCGACGCTGCGCACGCCGCGCTCGCCGAGCGTGGCGGCATGCGCCGGCCCGATCCCTTGCAACTTCCCGACCGGGAGCGGCGCGAGGAATTTTTCCTCCTCGCCCGCGGGAACGATTCCCAGCCCGCGCGGCCGCCGGATTCGCGAAGCCGCCGCCGAGACCAGCTTCGACGTTGCCGCGCCGATCGAAACGCTCAGTCCGGTTTCATCCTCGACGCGCTGCCCGAGCCGGCGCAGCGCCCGGCGAAAATCGGGATAGAGCCGCTCGGCGCCGGTGAAATCCAGGTAGAAATCGTCGAGCGCCGCGGTTTCCACCACCGGGGTGAAATCCAGCAAAATACGCCGCACGCGCCCGGCGGCGTCGGCGTAGTGCTCGTACTCGCCGGCAACGACCGTCGCCTCCGGGCAAAGCCGCAGCGCCTCGCGCATCGGCATCGCCGTGCGCACCCCGCGCCGCTTCGCCGGGTAGCTCGCCGAAGCCACCACGCCACGGCCCACCAGCACCGGTTTCCCGCGCAGCCGCGGATCGAGCGCCTGCTCGACCGAGGCGAAGAAGGCATCGACATCGACGTGAACGATGCATCGGGGACGCGCGTTCATGGACCGGACCTCCTGTGGCGCCACGGCCCCGGAATCGGGCCAGCTCGGAATCGAAGGGTGCGGGGAGAAGGGGCTGCGGACGCCCGCAGAGAGGGATCATAGGCGAACAAAAAGCGAAAGTCAAGACAGCGGAGGGTCGGGTAGTGGGCCAGTTTCAAAGTGGTCCTTTTTGGAAGTCTATCCTTATAGAAGTGATAGGCTTGCGCGGTGCCATCTCTTCTTCACTTCTGGGTGCCAATTCCTGTTACCTACAAGCTCTCCGCATTCAGTGTTGTTTTTGCCGCGCTTCTTGCGGCGCTTGGATGGGGGTTTAAGAAAGTGTGCCTAAAGCGTCCAAAGCTGCGAGGCGCAATAGTCGCCCAGGTCACCCTTTCTGTCGTGGCGGAATCAGCCAACACAGAAGAAGCTGACATTACTGGCGATCTGACGAAACTGTTTACAGCGCGGATGATGCTTCGAGTACGTGTCGTGAACTATAGACCATATCCAGTCACGGTCCGTGTGTGGATTCTCGAAGCAACGCAGGACGCGGGCGGGAAAAAGTGGAAAGTAGACGTACAAACGGGGCGGCTTGCTAGAGTAATGCATCTGCTGTCGAACGTCAACTTTTTGCATGTTTACTGTCGAGAAAACGCCCTCCAATATGGAAAGCATGTCGAAGGGCTCCTCTACTTCGAGTTTCCAGGGATGGACACCCATACCGAAAAGGACGTGCGACTTACGTTGTGGGCGATAGATGGTTTGGGGCACAGGCACAAGATCACGAAGACGAGACTCGACAAGATTCCCAATAAGACGCTAAGCAGCCTGCTGGGCCAATGAATGCACCAGCTCTACTACGTCCCGCAGTTCCCAAACGCGATTCGTGACTCCTGCCTCCATTGCGGGGGTTACACGCAACGTCTGATGAATGCGGCAGAAGTTGTAGTACATGAAATAGAGAGCGAGGGCATGACAGTGATTCTCAAGTTTCTTCGAGAAAGCGTTGGTCAGGCGGGTAAACCGGCGCATGTGCATTCGCATGGAGAGGTTCTGACGTTCCACGTAGCTAGTGGAGATGCGGTTGGGCGTTGGCCTGCCATTGATGATTGTAGGAATCGCGCCGATGCAGGGGGGAGGGCTATACCGTGCCTGCTTGTCGCGAGGGTCGTGTCCGTACAGCTTGACCAGCATGGCGTAGTCGATGTTGTTCCCGAATGCCAAGTCAACCGCGTCCAGGTAAGCACGGTGGCCGTCCGTGGTCAATTGCACGCGGTTTGCGAGGCGCGACGCCAAGTCGTACATGAAGTGCTGCGCGTCCCACGCATCGCGCCGTCCAACCCGCCAGCAGATTATCAGCTTGGTGTCGGCGCACAACGCCGTCCACGTCCACACGTCACCGTAGCCACGCTTGCCGCGCAATTCAGGTGGCACGTTCTTTTCCTTCGCGTAGCAGAAGGACCAGATTTCATCACACTGGATGTGCTTGCATGGGAGATTGCGAAGCGTCTTGTCCTGGTAATCGGCACACACTTGTCCGGCACGCGCCAGCAGTTTGGTCACGGTGTCTTTAGCAACGCCCGTCATACGGACGGTTGCGCGAATCGAATTACCCTCGACAAGGCTGGCTATCACGGCGGTTTGTCGTTCAATTGGGAGGTGGTTCATGCGCACGATTATGCCTGAGCGGTCACGCATTGTCAAGGGTCTTTTTTTGAGTCCTTCGTTTCCCGTGCCTACTCGGTATCCGCGCACTAGATTCCCGGTTCCTGCTCTGTACCCCGCGCCATATAATCCCCCCAGACCAAAGCTGGGAGTGGCCATGACGATCGGGGCGGGATTTCGATGCAAAGATGGGGTGGTGCTTTGTGCAGACACACAAATAACGTGGTCTGGGTGGTACAAGCGCACGGCCTCTAAGATAACTCGTGTATCCACCTTAAACGATCGGCTTATATTCGTGCAGGCGGGCGTCATCAGCTCAGGTAAGTTTATGATTGAAAAGTTGGCGCGAGCCGCGCAAGCCGAGAATCCAAAAACTATTACCGCGCTAGAAAGCGTGTTGAGGAAGGCTTGTCACGTGGTGCGCCAGGAACTAAAGGAACGATATGGACCGCAGTTGCTTTTGACGGTGCGCACCAAAGATCACGCATTTTTATACGCCATCGAGGGGTACAAGTTGGAGCCGATACAGAATACGTGCTGCTGCATTGGGACAGGGGCTGTGGTTGTGAACCACCTAATTGAACGGTGTTACACGCCTACCATGACGATTCGAGAGGCCGTTTTCTTGGCGGCCTACATTGCAAAAGACGCCAAGGATTTTGGTAGTGATGTGGGAGGAACCACACAGATTGTCACGGTTCCCGACGGCGGCGCATGGGATATGGTGCAGAGCACCGAAGTTGCGCGTCTGGAGAAAGACTACGAGAGCATCGAGAGAACAATGGGAAGCCTTTTGACCCAATACTCTCCTATTTTTACATCTTCTGCCTCGAAATTCGAGCGTGACCTGCGCAGATTAACTCGTCAGTTGCGGAAGGCATACAAAGAAAGGGGTCATTTGGCAGGACAGCGGGAACAGGAAGAGACAAATCGTCGCGTCGAGGACGAAGAAATCATGCAGAATGAGTGAGGCGCAATTTGATTTGATAATGAAGGAGAAGCGCATCATGTCCAGTGGACAGTTCTTTTTTGTTTGGTTCATGCTGATCTTGATCGCGTGGGAACTCGATGCGACTCGTAGGGGAACCAAACGCGGGCACGCGGATCTTGAGAAGCACAAAGGGTGCCCAGGTGAATTGGAGGCGCTTCTAAGAGAGTTCATCGAACACGGCTCTACCGCCGTCAATGCTACAAGCGACACCGTTGTCCCTCAGTCTCGGGGAATGCCGATACCTAAGTGGCAATACCGTACTGAACAGGTCTGCGTCAGGGACGAGGACATGAGGTCTCAGGTGGAGTTTCCACATCCTCTCGTTGAACAGCTAATAGACACCGACCTCAACCACTACGGCGAGGAGGGTTGGGAGCTAGCGGGATTCCTGCCCGGACTCCCTTGGCTGGGGCACGAACACGAAGGTCCAGTGTACTACTATGCGGTTTTCAAGAGAGCTTCGGGGTGACGCAGATCACAAATTTAGGACGGCGCAGACTTTTTGCTCCACCTCGCTTTGGCAGCTTTCCGGGCGGACTCGCTGCGTTGTTTGGGCGTCATGGCGGCTGCTCGTGCCAGGCCGCCGACCTTTCCCCCTTTGCGCCCCAGCACCACGGCGTGCGGGTTCTTGGGACTCTCGGGAACGAGTGGTGCACCAGTCGCGGTTTCCACGACGCGGAGAGCGTTTTGCGCGGCGTCCGTCTTCTTGCGTGAGCGTTTTCGCATAGTAAGGAAAGGGTTACACAGGAACGCATGCAATGCAAGAGGCTAAAAAGGGCAAACTGGCCCACTACCGAGGGTCGTGGCGCGTTCGATGAAGCATGGAATAAACGATGCGAATCGCCCGGTTAGAGGGAGCCGAATCGCTCGACTTTGGGACCCGCCGCGCTTCCGCTACCCGATTCCTCGCGCGAGATGTCGCCCGATGAGCTGATCCCCTCAACCCGCAGCTTGAATTCCCCGGGATTGGTGGCTCCGGCCAGCGCTTCATCGTAGGTAATCAGGCCCTTCTGCAGCAGGTCGTAGATCGACTGATCGAAGGTCTGCATGCCGTACTGGCTGGTACCGGCAGCAATGGCATCGTGAACCAGCGAGGTTTTGTCGGGGTTCGTGATGCAATCCCGGATATAGGCGGTCGTCACCAGCACCTCGACGGCCGGAACCCGTCCCTTGCCATCGCTCCGCCGCATGAGGCGCTGGCTGACCACCGCCTTCAGCGTCGAGGCGAGTTGGTGGCGAATCTGTTTCTGCTCGTTCGGCGGAAAAACGGCGATGATGCGTTGAATGGTTTCGGCGGCGTCGAGCGTATGCAAGGTGGAAAGGACCAGATGGCCGGTCTCGGCGGCCAGCAGAGCCGTGGAGATCGTTTCCAGATCGCGCATTTCCCCGACCAGGATTACGTCCGGATCCTGCCGCAGTGCGGCGCGAAGCGCGCTGGCGAACGTTCCGGTATCGACGGAAACCTCGCGCTGATTGACGAAACTCTGCTTATCGTGGTGCAGATATTCGATCGGGTCCTCGATGGTGATGATGTGCTCGGGGCGGGTGGAGTTGATGCGGTCCACGATGGCCGCCAGGGTGGTCGATTTCCCCGAGCCGGTCGTTCCCGTCACGAGCACCAGCCCGCGCCGCTCTTCGCTGATTTTTTCGAGAACCGCCGGCAGCATCAGCGCCTCGAATCCCGGAATCCGGTCGGAAATAACGCGCAGCACCATGCCGAGTTGTCCGCGCTGGCGGAAAACGTTCACCCGGAAGCGGGCGAGCCCCCGAGCCTCGTACGCCAAATCCACCTCGGCGTGGCCGTCGAGCTTGGACTTTTGCTCCGGCGTCATCATGCCGGCCGCCATCGCCGCCGTATCTTCGGCGGTGAGGGGCTCGAGGCCTTCGAGCGGCGAAAGATGCCCATTGATTCGCAGGCCGGGCGGACGGCCGACTTTGAGGTGGAGATCGGAAGCGCCGGCTTCGATGGCGCGGGAGAGTAAGTTATCGAGGCTAACGCCCATGGTTCCAGTACCAACGAAGGTAGCACCGGGGACTCTCTTGCACAATCACCAGAAAGGTGGGGTTGTTCCGCTCTAGGCACCTTCGGAGGGTTTGCCGAGCGCGCCGCTCACCCACGCCGCAAGCACGCCCCCGGCCAGCGGTCCAACCCACCAGACGCCCTGATTGGCCCAATGGTTGAAAACGAAGCACGGGCCGAAGGCCCGGGCGGGGTTGAGCGCCGCGCCGGTGAGCGGCCCGCCGACCAAAGCGGCCGCCGCCACGCTGGCGCCAACGGCCCAGCCTGACGCTTTTCCCGATGCGGCTGCCGTACGAAAGAAAACCAGGCAGACGGCGAACGTGAGAACCGCTTCGAGTCCCATGCCCTGTGCGCGCGTGAGGCTCGACGCCAGCACCGGCGTACCCAGACCGGCCGGTTGCCACGCCGAATCCGGGATCACCACCTCGAGCAGCCGCGCGGCGGAAATTCCGCCGGCAATCTGAACCAGCGCGTAGCCCGCGAGACGCCATGTGCCGATCCGGCGCGTAGCCCACGCGCCCAGGGAAATCGCCGGATTCAAATGACCGCCGGAAACCGGAGCGAACATTTCGATCGCCGCGGCAACTACCAGGCCGTAGGCCAGGGCGATTCCGATTGTGCCGAGAGTTGGCTCGCCGGCCGTCTTCAGCCAGGGATCCACCGAGACGGAACCCGCGGCGATGAGAACGATGAGGAAAGTACCCAAGAATTCCGCGGCGAGTTGTCGGGCGAGGCGAAGCATGGCGCGGATGAATTTTGAGAGGCGCCGGGATTGTAGTCAATTGCGGCCGGCCAGGTCAAAACCGGGCGGGACGGGAAATGAGCCGGCAGGCGCCCCGTCCACCCCTGGCGACGGGCTGGCGCCTGCCGGCAACCGAATCAGCCCGCTGACCTCGTTGTCGGGACCGTTCCCCTTGCCGAACCGATCGTCGCCAGTATTCTGGCGTTCAACGTGCCAGCTAAAGCGCCGGCATGAGCTCCTATGAGAGCTGGAATGATATAGATATTCCAGAGCATCACCGAGCTAAACCAGTGGCCGACGACGGACGGCCCGAGCCACGCGCCGACCCAGGCGACCATCCACTGAGCGATAAACCCATCGAACCCTTGAAACAGCCGATAGCGGAAACCCCAGTGCACCACGGCCGCGGCCAGTGCGCTGAGGATCAGCAGAATCAGGAAGGAGAGAAAATGCATTCCGATCAGTGGAGCGCTCAAGGTAACCCCCCTCTCGCTTTGTCGAATGATCTGTTTTGCCAAAGACCGCCAGGACCAGCCGTCTATGCCGGGAAGAAACTCTTCCGGGATGAACCGCCTCAGGCAATCGCCGTGGGGAATGAGGCAAAGGTTCGAAGTTGACGAGGACCCTCGCTGGGTGGCGCCACCGAACCCGCTCCTTTATTCCCCTCTTGCAGAACCAGCGGCCCTCCCCGGGCGACTCCTCTCCCGGAAACTCTCACGCCCTGGCCCAGAGCGGCTCAGGAGGCGGTTGCCGCATGAGCCCGGGCGGGGACAGGCCTTTCCGGCTCCTTCCCTTTGAGCGTCCGGCGCTCCCGGATTTCCGCCACGACCCGGTCGAGCAGGCTCGTGAATTCGCCGGGCCGCATCGCCGGCGCACCAAAGCACTCGAGTCCGTTGCGAAGCGCGGGAAGCCACCAACAACTGTCCTCGACCAGATGCGCGTAGAAAACGCTGGCGCCGGTGCCGGCGAGCGCCGCCGTCAACGACGACATCGCCTTCTCCCGCGGAGGGATCGCGCTCAAAACCAGTTCGGGGGTTTCCGCGGCGAGCATGCTTCGGGCTTCCGCGTAGGAGTTGGCAGACCGGCAGCGGCAGCCGGTCTTCTCCAACCTTCGGATGATTCCCGAAAAACTCCCGGAAGCTTCCTCGATCAGAAGGACGCTCAATTCTTCGCCTTTCATAATCGCCCCCTTCCCTTCCCGGACCGGGCCCAGGTCGGATCGCATGTTCCCCGACTGGCTGAAGCTGGCCGCCCAATCCCTTCATTGCCTTCTCCTGGATTTTGGATTGCGCTTCGGGTCCCCATGGAGCTTTACGGCAATGCTCCCAGCCACCAAACAGCATAGCCAGCTTCGCATTTGAGACATGCACTTTGGTGCCCGCCCAGCATTTCCCCTCCCTTGCTCCAACCCATTTGCAAATCTGTGACTTACGATTTCCGGCTTCCAATTGGCAGCACTGGATTTGGGCCAAAGGACCCAGTACCCGCGAAAAAAATCTCAGTGCAGTGACTTGAGACGCTGCTTGGAAGCCCGATATCGGCTTGGCGGCAAGCTCGGAGTCGCCCCAGACAGGGCTGCAGGGGAACCTGGAGAACTGCGCACTGCTCGCTTGGGAGGTATGTCGCGGCCGGCCGGCGCCGGCGATTCTTCGAGTCCAGCTCAGCCGGCTCGAAGCCGGTCAGAACCTACCCGCTGAGGGTCGAGGACGCGGCGGCATTCTTCTCCGGCCGGGTCCGGGAATCACGCCTGAGGTCTAGCTTGAGGTCAAGAGCCGGGTAGTGACCGCGAGATGGAGCCGGTCACCGCGACGATGAGAGTACGCTGAACCGGCCCGTCGGGCTTTCCTTCCACCGTCTCGCCGCACATGCCGACCGTGTCGTGAGTCATGAACAGGAACCTGTGCCGGCCCTTGCCGTCGGGCGCGAATACGACCGATTCGATGTAGCGGGAAATGTATCCCTGCGCCCCCCACTCCCCCTCACAGACCAGGAAATCGCGGCCATTGCGCAGCCGAAGCGCACGACACGGCTCGGTCAGCAGACCCGGATCATACCGAAGCAGCTTCGGGTGACCGTTCTCCAGGAGGAAGACGTAGGTTCCGCCGAAATTGTATACGTGCGGATCGCATCCGGATCCGTCGATCAGGATGCTGGAGGATGCGGGGGAGATGAAGTGACCGCTCGTGGCCCTGTCGATGCCCCATGGCCCATTCTTGAAGAGCCCGCGAAACGCGGTGCCCGGGGGACAGGCCCGGCAGCCCGTTACCGTGCCGCCTGAACCGTGGACGATTGTTTTCGGCGGGCAGAGTTGCCGGACGGCCTCGGCGATTTGCGCGGGCGAGGCTTGCCGGGCCGACTCCCGCGGAGCCATCGCCGTAGACTGCGACCGCGCCGCAGCCGAGGCAACCAGGATCGCGGCAAGCAATACCAGTTTCCGTGGACAAGTTGTGGGAAATCGGACCCGCCGCGGCTGGGCTACCGCGAGGCCGTAACGGGGGCATTCACCGGGGTCAACCAGCCGTGGCGATCGTTTTTTTGGCCTTGCGTGATGGCGTAAAACTCCTTTTGCAGCCGCTCGGTGATCGGGCCGCGCCGGCCCGCGCCGATTTTCACCTTGTCGACCGAGCGGATCGGCGTCACTTCGGCGGCCGTGCCGGTGAAGAAGATTTCGTCGGCCACGTAGAGCATCTCGCGGGGAATCGGCTGCTCGGCCACGGGAATATCGAGATCCTGGCAAAGCGTCATAATCGACGACCGGGTAATGCCGGGAAGAAGGGAAAAGGCGAGCGGCGGCGTCCAGAGGCGGCCGTCCAAGGCGACGAAAATATTCTCGCCCGAACCCTCCGACACCAGTCCCTGCGCGTCGAGCGCAATACCCTCGACATAACCGTTGGCGATGGCCTCCATCTTGATCAGTTGCGAATTCATGTAGTTGGGCGCCGCTTTCGCCATCTGCGGCAGCGTGTCCGGACTCGGGCGCCGCCAGGAGCTGACGCAGACTTCGACGCCTTGGCCCAGCGCCTCCTCGCCGAGATAGCTTCCCCACTCCCAGCAGGCCAGATACGTTTCGACCGGATTGCCGGACGGGTCGACGCCGATATCGCCGTAACCGCGCAGGATGATCGGCCGGATGTAGCAGCTCTCCATGCGGTTGGCGCGCACCAGTTCGACCGCGGCGTTCGTCAAATCGTCGAGGGCGAAGGGAATTTCCATCCGGTAGATGTGCGCCGAGCGGATCAAGCGCAGCATGTGTTCGCGGAGGCGGAAAACGGCCGGGCCCTGCGCGGTCTTGTAGCAGCGGATGCCCTCGAAGACCGCCGAAGCGTAGCTGACGACGTGCGAGAGAACGTGGATTTGCGCCTCGTCCCACGCCACCATTTTGCCGTTGTGCCAGATTTTGTCGGTTTTTTTGATCGCCATGGCGTTACTCCACTAGCGGAGATTTTCCCTGGGAAAAAGTGATGATGGGCGGATATCCGGATGAAAACCGCCGGTTCGAAACGCTGCTGTGGCCCAGCCCGAACGCCCATTCGCTGTGACCGGACACACGATAGGCTGGTGATTTCGCATGGCGAATTATAACACGCCGCCGGAACCGCGCTCGCGCCTCCCGAGGCCGGTTCAGCGCGTCGGGCCGGGACCGGTGAAATTCAATCCGTGCGGGGCGATGGTGTGGAAAATCCGCTGCATCTCGCCGACCTGGCGCTTCGAATGGCTCTCGAGAACTCCCATGAACAGGAACGGGATCACCGCGACAAGCACCCATACCTTCGCCCGCGAGGGGACCTTCTCTTCCGGCTCCCAACGGAACAGCCGCCGGGAAACCTCGAAGGCCACGATCACCGAAGCGACCAGCGCCAGCGTGTCCCCGGCCGTTCCGACCAGGCCCGTGTTGAGCACCAAGGCCTGCTCGAGTCCGCTCACCAGGTAGGTGGCCGGGAGATAGAAGGCGGCATGTTGAATCCATACGGGAAAGACGGGCAAAGGAATCGTCGCGCCGGAAAGGAAAAAGAAGATCGACCAGAGAACGTTGTTGATGACCTGGGTTTCCTGGAGCGAATTGGTGACGCTGGCGACGATCAGGCCCAGGGCGGAGAAAGCGGCCGAACCGACCGTCACCAGCACGATGGCGCTCGCGAGGTTCCCCCAATGCTGCATCCCGAAAAGCCAGCGCGCGGCCAGATACTCGATGACCACTGTCGGGATGGTCAGCATGTAGTTGGACAGGATGCTCGATGCCAGCAGCGGTCCGGCGCCGATCGGCGTCAGACGAAACCGGCGGAGAATGCCCTGCTCGCGGAAGGAGATCAACTGGACGCTGAGCCCCCAGAAACTGCCCATCACCGAAAGGGCGAGCACCGCGGCCAGCAGATAGGAAACCGCGGCCGGCCCCCCGCGGCCGAATACCAGGAAGAAAAAGAAGAGGAAGCCGAACGGCATGACGATGCTGAAAAAGATGAAGGCCCGGTTGCGCAGCGCGAGCTTCATGCGCACGCCGGTCAGGGACATGGTCGCCGACATGGCCGCTACTCCCTCAACCGCCTGCCGGTCAGCTCGATGAACACATCCTCGAGCGACGGCGTCGCGATTTCCAGCCCTTGCAGCTCGTTGCCGCCGGCTTCCAGATGCTTCACCAAGGCGACGATCGTCTGCGGGACCTGAGTCGAGTGCAGCACGTAGGTGCCGTCGAATTCATGCAGATCGGATACGGCATCGAGCTTGCGCAACTCGCCGTCGGACTCGGGACGGGCCAGGCGCACCTCGATTCGCGTCGTGCCGGCCGAACTCGTCTTCAAATCGCGCGGACTGCCCAGAGCGATCACCTGGCCGTGATCGATGATCGCCACGCGGTCGCAGAGGCGTTCGGCTTCTTCGATGTAGTGGGTGGTCAGCAATATGGTTTTCTTCTCCTGACGTAGTTCTTCGATGATGGAATAGATCTCGCGCCGCACCTGCGGATCGAGACCCGAGGTCGGCTCGTCCAGGAACAGCACGCGCGGATCGTTGACCAGCGCCATGGCCAGCGCCAGGCGCTGCTTTTGTCCGCCGCTCAGATCGTGGTAGAAAGCATGGCGTTTGTCGGTGAGCTGGAAACGGCGGAGCAGCACTTCCGTATCGGCCCGCCGCTGATAAAAACCCGCGAAAAGCCTCAACGCCTCTTCCACGCGCAGCTTGTCGGGCAGGGATGTGGATTGCAAAACCGCGCCGGCGGTTTGTTTGAGCTGATCGTTGTTCCGCTCGGGATCGAGCCCGCAAACCCTCACTTGCCCGCCGTCGGCCCGCCGCAATCCTTCCAGGATTTCCACCGTGGAGGTTTTCCCTGCCCCGTTCGGACCGAGAAGGCCGAAAACCTCGCCCTCGCCCACTTCAAAACTCACGCCGCGCACGGCCTGCACGTCGCCGTAACGCTTGATCAGATTCACCACTTCGATAATCGCTTCGGACACTCGGAACTCCACACACCGCTAGGTTTGAGAATCGGCGCCGAAATTACCTGTGCGCTGACCCGGCGGTCCCGATTTTCAGCGAACTTGCCGCTCGCGGGATTTCCCCTCGCCCCTGCTTGCTTGGGAGCGTTTCCCCGGCCGGTCGGGGAGGTAGCCAAAGGCAATCGATCTGGCTGCTGAACGTTGCCGAGAATTCATCATAGCCGCCCCGGGCGGTTGGGGCTACCGGAAATCGCTTTTGTGCACCGTAGCCGATGCGTTGCATCGGAAAATAGCGAGAACCACTGGCGCCACCATCCTCATCTAAACGGGTAGGATGAAGGAGCCGAGAGTCGGGATATGTACGCCACAGGCGAAAAACCGCAACCACGCGCCGCGGCGCCGCAAGGGCAACTGC
Organism: Patescibacteria group bacterium; assembly: GCA_035533975.1. Lineage (GTDB taxonomy): Bacteria > Acidobacteriota > Terriglobia > Acidiferrales > UBA7541 > JAKASX01. The sequence goes on along the minus strand of DATLSU010000063.1, from coordinate 21,693 downwards.
ATGCCGGAGCGGCGTCTGCTATCCGTAACGGCGCCGGACGCCGGCGTTATCATTACGCCTCATCCTCGCCTCGGGCGGGGCCTTTTTTTATTGAACCTGTAGTGGAAGCTACCTACACTACTCCGCATTGCGGGAGCGTTTCCGTGGCTTTTCTTCGTCGACGGGGAAATGCGTACTACCTGGTCCACAACGTCCGCTCGAAGGGCAAGGTGAAGCAGTTCCACTTGGCCTGCCTGGGCGAGCGGCCTCGTTTGACCGACGAGGTGATTCGCAAGGTGCGCCGCGACTATCCGTTTCTCGACGTGAACTGGGCGGAATTGCGCCAGCGCCTGGGCCGCCGCGTTGACCTTTTGGTTGCGGACGGCAAATACCTGGCCCGACTGGCGCAAAACCTGCGCAAACTCAATCTGGAATTGGCCGATCTGGCGCCGCAGTGGCTTGGGCTGGGCGCCGGGCCCGAGGTGACTCGCGAACTCCTTTCCTTGCTCAAATTGCTGCGCTCCACGGTGGAAATCAAACTCCGGCAGTTCGAGCAGCCACCTTTTGTTGCACGGTCGAGAAGGAATTTGCAGTAAGCAGTAAGGAGGTTACCTTGGCAAGCATCGTGGAACGACTGGATCCGAACCGGCGCAGCGCCGAAGCAGCCGAGTTTGCCGTGTCGCTCGGCCGCTCGATCGTCGGTCAGGAGGAGGGCGTACGGGCCGTCGTCGATCTCTATCAGGTCTTTCGCGCCGGGTTGAACGTGCCGGGCAGGCCGGTGGGGAATTTGCTGTTTCTCGGGCCCACCGGCTCGGGGAAGACGCGCGTCGTCGAAGCCGCTGCCGAAGTGCTCTTTGGCGATCCACGAGCCATGCTGAAGGTGGATTGCGCCGAATTTCAGCATTCTCACGAAATCGCCAAACTGATCGGCTCGCCGCCCGGCTACCTGGGCCACCGGGAAACGCATCCCCTGATCACGCCGGAAGCGATTGCGCAGTGGCATCGGGAGGACCTCAAACTCTCGCTACTGCTTTTCGACGAAATCGAGAAGGCCTCCGACGCGCTCTGGCAGCTTCTGCTCGGCATCCTCGATAAGGCCACGCTCACGCTCGGCGACAACCGCCGCGTCGATCTCTCACAGACGCTCATCATCATGACGTCGAACCTGGGCGGCATCGAGATCACCGACCTGATGACCGGAGGCATGGGCTTCATCCAGCCCGAGCACCAGGCGGTCCAGGAACTCGATTCGAAGGTCGATCATGCGGCGCGCGAAGCGGCCCGCCGCAAATTCTCGCCCGAATTCATGAACCGGATCGACAAAGTGGTCGTCTTCCACATGCTCCAGCCCGAAGAGCTCGAGCAGGTGCTCGAGATCGAGCTCGCCCGGCTGCAGACTCGCGTACTCGAATCGGACAGCGCGGCCGGCCACCGCTTTGTTTTCCACGTCACCGGCGCGGCCCGCGCCTTCCTCTTGCGCGAAGGCACCGACATGCGCTACGGCGCGCGCCATCTGAAGCGGGCGATCGAGCGCCACCTCGTCTATCCGATGGCGAACCTGCTCGCCACCGGGCAAATCGACACCGGCGATCTGGTGCGAATCGACTGGTCGCCCAGCGCGGGGCCGGCCGGGCATCTGGATTTCTGGAAAGAAGCCGAAGGCGCTCTCATCCCGATCACGGCAAACCCAACGGTTGCCGTTCGCGCGCCGGAAACCAAGAGCCACGGCCGTTCGATCGAGATTCCGGAGGAGGCCGGCGCCCAGAGCGGCTCGGTGGCTTGCGGCGTGCCCCAGACAAGTTCGCAAGACGAAAGCTGAGCCCCCGGACGGCTCCGGCAGCGCCCGGCCGGGCCTGCCTTCCCGGAGCCGGGGCAAGAACCGGCTACCCTTTGGCTTCGTCGACGATCGAAACGACGATCTTCTGCACTTCGGCAGCGAGCGCCTCGATACCCGCTTCGGGATAGAAGCTGGCGACAACCTCGGGCAGCAGGGTGGTCAGAAACGTCTTGCCGTGCTCGGCGTAGACGGTGATAGGGCAGGGCAGCATCAGCGAGGTCTTCACGTCCTTTTCGAGGACTTCGCTGGCGAAGCGGGCGTTGCAGATTTCGATAATTTTGAGCGGCTCGCGCTGATAGCCCTTTTCGGCCAGCGTGGCGGCAACGTCGTGCGTATGCAGCACGCGGAAGCCGCGCTTCGCGGACGTCTCTTCCACGGCGCGCACGGCCTCATCGAAAGGCTTGGCCGTCTCGACCGTATACTCGATTGGTTTGCGCGATACCGGTTGTTCCGCTTGGGCCACCATTCACCTCCCCTTCCCTTACAACGATTGCACTGCAAGACGGATACCAGAAAAGGCCCGCGCGCACCGCTTCAAACCGTTCCGCGAGTGCGAGTTGCAACCGGCCGGACGCCATTTTGTTTGCCGGGCGGCAAGAAAAGGGCCTTTTTCCCCGCCCCAGCGCCAATTCGCCCATCGCCAGTTCCGGCGCACGGATGGCTGCGATCGATTCGCCGGAACTCGGCCGGCGCCTTGGCCAGTGATGTGGGCGGATGGATCGTTCCGTCTAAGCCTGGGGAGCGGAGGCGCGCTCGAAGGCGTGCGCGAGGGCAAGCACCCGAGCCTCGCCGAAGTGGGGCCCGAAGATTTGCAGACCCACCGGCAGTCCCTGGCCCGTTTTGCCGCAAGGGATGGAAACTCCCGGCACGCCCGCCAGCGACCCCGTGACGGTGAAGATATCGGCCAGATACATGGCCAGCGGATCGCCCACCCGCTCGCCCAAACGAAAAGCGGGAATGGGGGAGGTGGGTGTAACCAGCAGATCCGCTTTTTCGAAGGCTTCCTGGAAGTCGCGCGCGATGAGGGCGCGGGCCTTCTGCGCCTTCAGGTAGTAGGCCTCGTAGTAGCCGGCCGAGAGCGCGTAGGTGCCCAGCATGATTCGCCGTTTCACCTCGGAACCGAATCCGCCGCCGCGGGTCTTCGCGTACATATCGGCCAGCGAGCCGGCGGGAACGCGCAGACCGTAGCGCACCCCGTCGTAACGGGCCAGGTTGGAGCTGGCCTCGGCCGTGGCGATCAGGTAGTAAGTGGCAACGGCATATTCGGTGTGCGGCATGGAAACATCGACGAGCCGGCAACCCAGCCGCTCGATCTTCCGGGTGCCCTCTTCGATCCTCGCCCGCACCTCGGGATCGATCCCTTCGGCGAAATATTCGCGTGGCACGCCGACGCGCAGCCCCGAGACAGGCTGCTCGATTTCTGCGGCGTAATCGGGCACGGGAAGATCGGCCGAGGTGGCATCGCAGCGATCCTGCCCGGCCATGACGCCCAGAAGGGCCGCCGCGTCGGCCACAGTCCTCGTCATCGGCCCGATCCGGTCGAGCGAGGAAGCGAAGGCCACCAAACCGTAGCGCGATACGCGTCCGTAGGTCGGCATCAGCGCCGAAATACCGCAAAACGACGCCGGCTGCCGCACCGATCCGCCGGTGTCGGTGCCGAGCGCGGCCACCGCTAGGCCCGCGGCAACGGCCGCCGCCGAGCCCCCGCTCGAGCCGCCCGGCACGCGGTCGGGCGCGACGGGGTTCCGCACGGGCCCGTAGGCTGAATTCTCGTTGGAACTGCCCATGGCGAATTCGTCGCAGTTCGTTTTCCCCAGAACGACGGCGCCGGCTCGTTCGAGGCGGGTAACGGCGGTGGCATCGTAAGGCGGCTGGTAGCCTTCGAGAATGCGCGAGCCGCAGGTGGTCGCGACGCCGCGCGTCGCCAGAACGTCTTTCACCGCCAGCGGCAGGCCCGCAAGGGCCGGCAACTCGTCGCCCTGGGACACCATCCGGTCCACCCGGTCGGCCTGGGCGTAGGCGCGGTCCGGGCTCAGCGCAAGATAGGCGTTGAGGAGGGGATTTTCGCGCTCGATGCGGGCGTAGTATTCGGCGGTGAGCTCGCGCGCGGAGAATTTCTTCGCCGCCAATCCGGCGCGAACGGAGGAAACGGTATGTTCGGGGCCGGCCGTCATGGCTCGCGCTCGATCACCTTGGGCACGCGGAAAAAGGGCGGCTGGGGATCGGGCGCCGCAGCCAGGGCGTCGCCGGTGATGCCGGCGGGGCGTACTTCGTCATCCCGCCAGAGGGCCGCATGCCCTCCGGCGGCGACCACCTGGGCGAGCGGATCGACGCCGCTGGTATCCAGGCGATCGAGTTTTTCGACATATGTGAGTATCTGGTCGAGCTGGCGGCTATAGGTTTCGATCTCGGCGTCGCTCAGCTCGAGATGCGCCAACTCGGCGACGTAGAGCACGGTTTCACGAGTAATCTTCATGGCAAGCGCCCCAGTTTAGCAGAATTCGCGCGAGCCCCGATCCTCAGATCTTCATCATCGGGCGGCCGGGCCGCACGCGGAGGGGTGAACAGGACGCGACGCGCCAGAGCCCGCGTCCTTGCGCGAACAAACAGCGCCGATATAAACAGTAAAGCATCGGAGGGAACCCTTGGCCTACCTGCCTATCGAAAATCACGGCATCATCGGCGACCTGCGCACCACCGCTCTGGTGGGGATGGACGGCACGATCGACTGGCTTTGCCTGCCGCAGTTCGATTCGCCAAGCGTATTTGGCGCGATCCTGGACGACCAGAAGGGCGGCTCGTTCCGGATCGAGGCCCGGGACGACAAAATCACCAAGCGGCAGTTCTACTGGCCCGGCACCAACGTGCTGGTCACGCGGTTCCTCTCGCCGGACGGCGTCGGAGAGATCGCCGATTTCATGCCCATCGAGGATCACGGCCGCTGGGAGGGGGAACATCTACTGGTCCGGCGGGTACGCTGTTCGCGCGGCTCGTTGCGGTTTCACGCCGAATGCCGGCCGGCGTTCGATTTCGCGCGAGCCAAGCACACGGTCCGGATCCTGCCCGAGGGCGCCGCTTTCGATTCGGAGGCAATCGCGCTGGGCCTGGCCAGCACGGTTCCCCTGCAAGCGGAGGGTCAGGGAATCCGTGCCGACTTTACGCTGGCCGAGGGCGAGACCGCCGTATTTGTTTTGCAGCAGATTCAGCCGGGCGACCCGATCGGGCCCCGGCCGGAGACGGGCGAGATAGACGCCCTGTTCGAGGGCACGGTGGCGTATTGGCGGCATTGGCTGGCGCAAGGCACCTATCGCGGCAGGTGGCGGGAGATGGTGGACCGCTCGGCGCTGGTCTTGAAGCTGCTGACGTTCGAGCCGACCGGCGCCATTATCGCCGCTCCCACCTGCAGCCTGCCCGAGTACATCGGCGGCGAGCGAAACTGGGACTATCGCTACACGTGGATTCGCGATGCGGCGTTCACGATTTACGCGCTGATGCGGATCGGCTTCACGCACGAAGCGACCAAGTTCATGGGCTGGCTCGAGAATCGCTGTCACGAACTCGAGCCCGACGGCTCGCTCCAGATCATGTACGGCATCGATGGCCGCCACAACGTGGCCGAGGAAACCCTGGGGCATCTGGCGGGCTATTGCGGCTCGAAACCGGTCCGCGTGGGCAACGGGGCCTTCCGCCAGCGCCAGCTGGATATCTACGGCGAGCTGCTCGATTCCGTATACCTCTATAACAAGTACGGATCGCCGATCTCCTACGAGCTTTGGGAAGACGTCCGCAAACTCGTCAACTGGGTCACGCACAACTGGCACGAGAAGGATCAGGGCGTATGGGAGATGCGCGGGGCGCCGCAGCATTTCGTCTATTCGAAGGTGATGTGCTGGGTGGCGCTCGACCGCGCGCTGCGCCTGGCCGACAAGCGGTCGTTTCCGGCCGCCCGCGAAGCATGGCTCGGCGCCCGGGACCGGATTTACACCGACGTGATCGAGCGGGGCTGGAACAAGAATATCAATGCTTTCTCCCAGAGCTACGGTTCGGACGCGCTCGATGCCGCCAATCTGATCATGCCGCTCGTCTTCTTCATGGCTCCGAACGACCCCAAAATAGAAAAAACCCTGGCAGCCATCTCCCAGTCGCCGAGCGCGGGCGGGCTGGTCTCCAACGGACTCGTCTATCGCTACCATTCCGGTGACGGCGCCGATGGACTGCAATGCGAGGAGGGTTCCTTCAACATGTGCACCTTCTGGCTGGTCGAAGCGTTCACCCGCGCGGGCAGGATCGAGAGGCCGAAGCTCGAACAGGCTCGTCTGATTTTCGAGCAAATGCTCGGCTATTCGAACCATCTGGGCCTCTACTCGGAGCAGACGGGACCATGCGGCGAGGCCCTTGGCAATTTCCCTCAAGCGCTCACCCACCTGGCGCTGATCAGCGCCGCATTCAATCTGGATCGCGAACTGGGAGAAGGCTAGCGGCGGCAAGAAATCCGTCGGGAATCCACTTCGGCGTTGAGTCCGGCAATGCCCGCTCGAAGGCCACTGGGAAATCCTAAAAGGTCGAGCCGTTTTGACTGGCCGGCGGCGGGGAAAAAGGCGCGGCTTGCTGGATATGCATCGGGGGCGATTGTGTGCCTTAGGGGAACAGTGATGTTCTAATTTCCACCACTTCCATCCAAGCCGATCTCCGATGCGACGGCTTGCATGGCTTGGATGCAAAAATTGATGTGATCTTCGAGCGAAACGCCCAATTCCTGGGCGCCCCGCATGATATCCTCCCGATGGACGCCACGAGCAAAGGCCTTGTCCTTCATCTTTTTTTTGACCGAGCTGGGTTCAACGTCCAGAAGGCTGCGCGTTGGCTTCACCAGGGCGCATGCAACCAGAAAACCGGCCAGTTCATCGCAGGCAAACAGCGCGCGATCGAGTTGACTGGAGCGGGAAACACCCGTGTAGTCGGCGTAAGACAGTATGGCGTGAACGACTTCTTCCGGATAACCCAGCTGACGGAGAATTTGCGAACCCTCCGCAGGATGACCCGAGGACGGCATCTGTTCCGCATTGGGCCAGCGTTCGTAATCAAAATCGTGCAGCAGGCCGACGAGACTCCATAAGTACTCATCGGCCTGAAACTTGCGGGCATAGGCACGAACGCAAGCTTCAACGCTAATGGCGTGGCGCCTGAGACTTTGGCTCTCCGTATATTCGCAAAGCAGGATCCAAGCATCGTTGCGGCTGGGCATGAAAGCTCCGTGTGAGCTTGGCATCGGAATTGCTTTTAAGTCAACTGCAACAGGCGGTAAATAAGCGCAATAACGTCCCCTTTTGGCGACGGTTTGAGAGTCAATAGTCGCCGGGTAGTTATCGTTAAGAGAATTCCAAGGAAGCGGACTTGGGAGGGTTTGAACTGAAGATGGGCGGTATTTGTCAAGGCTGGTTGACGAAAAAAGTACTTGACGAAACGGAGTCATGCCAGCAGAATGCCGTTGCGCCCAGAAACGCTGTCGCGGCATTTCTGCGTTCCCGCCGAGTGCTTTTATCCCATCTTCGGTTCTCAAGCATGATTGGATAGCGAGGAGAACCTGTGTCCCAACTTGAAAAGAAAGTGATCGAGGAAGTCGAGACGGACCGCGAGGTGATTCGCTGCCAGGCCTGCGGGCTGGTGCAGTACCGGACAAAAACGGGGAATTGCCGTCGGTGCTTGCGGGCATTGCCGCCGCCAGCTGATGCCGTGGTGGTCCCTGCGGTTTCGCAAGACCTGCCCGGGGATGAACGCCAGCTCTTCGAGAACTGGCCGAACCGCGAAACGGTGGAAAACATTGGGCTGCGCATCCGGCAGTTGCGGGAGGCGCGGGGAATGACGCAAAGCCAACTCCAGGCCCGCTCGGGCGTTTCGCGCTCGTACTTGTCCCGGATCGAGAGCGGGCAGATGACGCCCAGCCTGGGAACACTCGAAAAGGTCGCCGAATCGTTGGGCGTGGGGCTGAACCGGTTCTTCATCCCGGCGACCAAGAGCGAAGCTCTGCTCGAAGACCCATTCATTCAGGGCGTACGGCCCTATCTGCGGCAACTGGATTTCAACCAGTGGCAATCGATTCTCAAGCGGCTGGAAGCGATCAGCGAGCACATCGAGGGTTCGGGATCCAACGGACACCCCGTTCGGCCGCTGCCCGTGCGCAATCCCGTCGAAGCGGGAGCGGGCAGGCGGCTCACTTCCTTCGCCCAGCACCAAGCGCAACGCTAAACGGGAAGCGTAGCGCGTCGCATTTCACTCTTCCCTGCCCCCGTTCCCGCGCGGAACGGCCGCCGGAACGTGCCGGCATCTTCTCCTAACGCCTCGGGGCGCCCCGGTGGCGAACGTTCGAATCAATCAGAGAAAAGCGGAGACGCCGGTGATCCGCTGGCCGATGACGAGCTTGTGGATGTCGTGCGTGCCCTCGTAGGTGTAGACCGATTCCAAATTGTTCATGTGGCGCATGACGGGGTAGTCGTCCACGATGCCGTTGGCGCCCAGAACGCTGCGCGCCAGACGAGCGGTCTCCAGGGCCATCCACGTGTTGTTCATCTTCAGCATCGAGATGTGGGAGGGATGAACGCGGCCGGTATCTTTCAACTGTCCCACGTGCAGCGCCAGCAGCTGCGCCTTGGTGATCTCGGTAATCATCCAGACCAGTTTCTCCTGAACGAGCTGATGCGAGGCGATGGGCCGGTTCTCGAACTGGCGGCGCGTCTTGGCGTATTCGAGCGCCGTCTGGTAGCAGGCCATCGCCGCGCCCACGACGCCCCAGCCGATGCCGTAGCGCGCCTGGTTCAGGCACATCAGCGGCCCCTTCAACCCTTCGGCTCCGGGCAGAAGATTTTCGGCGGGAATCTCGCAATCGGTGAAGGAAAGCCCCGAGGTGATCGAGGCCCGCAAAGACCATTTCCCGTGCACATCCCAGGCCTTCAGGCCCGGCGTGCCCTTTTCGACCAGGAAGCCGCGAACCACGTCGTCCTCCGTCTTGGCCCAGACGACGGCAACATCGGCGATCGAGCCGTTCGTGATCCACATTTTCTCGCCATTGAGAACCCAGCCGTCGCCCCGGCGCGCGGCGCGCGTGAGCATCCCGCCCGGATTCGAGCCGAATTGCGGTTCGGTGAGGCCGAAGCAGCCAATCGCCTTGCCTGCGGCCAGAGCGGGCAGCCATTTCTGCTTCTGGCTGTCGCTGCCGAAGGTGTAGATGGGATACATCACCAGGGCGCCCTGGACCGAAGCGAAGCTGCGCATGCCGGAATCGCCGCGTTCGAGCTCCTGCATGACGAGGCCATATTCGACGTTCGACATGCCAGCGCAGCCGTAGCCTTGTAGATTTGCGCCGAAAAAGCCCAATTCCGCCATCTCCGGAACCAGTTCGAGCGGGAAGCGGGCATCGCGATTCCGCTCTTCGATGATCGGCAGAACGCGCTCGTCGACGAACTGCCGGGCGGTCTGGCGGGCCAGTTTTTCCTCGTCGCTCAGCAGGGTATCGAAATCGATGAAATCAACGCCGGGAAATGCGGGCATGGTCTCTCTCTCGGAAGCAAGCGGGCGGCCGCGGCCAGCACGGCGCTCGCTTGCGAGCTCGCGAAGGGCGAATCTCGCGGACGCAGGCGATTCTAGCAGCCGCGAGCCGGGCCGAACAAGATGCCGCCCAGACCGGCACGCCAGGCAGTTGCAGCGAGGCGCCCACAGGACTGACCCTCGAGCAGTTGGTCGTATTACGCAAAGTGAGAAGAGCGATTGCTTCGAATCGACACCCTTGAAAGGAGCGGCCGTGCCCCTCGTCGTGGACCCTTAACGCCGTCCCCGGCCAACCGTCCACCTGGCGCGGGCCACACCGGACCGCATAACATTAGGAGGAACCTGTGGGCCCACGCTGTGATATGCGACGCTACACCCCAGCGGAGATGAGGGACATCCTTGCGCGGATTGCGCCCGAAGGGGTGGAAGGGGTGCTGTGGCTCCCAAACCCGCCACCGGCACCGCCCTCCCGCGGACCCGGCCCCTCTTTTTGCGTGTACGCCCGTCATTCCGACCTTGTCGCGGGAACGCCAGACATCGAAGGGCAATATTGGCGAGCTCTGAAGCACACGCATGCGGCCGGCGCGATCAGGGCACTTGCGCTCATCAACGGAATTCTCTCAGATCGCCGCGCGACCGACCCTGAAGTCCATCGCGTCCTCAACGAGCGCTTTCTTCCGGACGACCTCAGAGCAAAGATGTACCAGCACAAACCCGGGGGCCCCGATTTTGGGGCGGTGTTCAACGTAATAGGGTGCCTTCAGCTCGCGCGGCACTTAATCCTATACGGAGGCGACACCGCCGGAAGCGCAGTGCAGGATGTGCACAGGCTTAGCGAGCTGGTGCTGTTTGCCAACGAGTTCACCCAGCCCACGCCCCCGTTCAAATCGGCGCAGCCCAGCTCCTTGCAACGGCTCTTGTCGATCCTCCCGGTCTGGGATGTCTGTAACCCGCGCGACTTGGCATACACGCTCAGTCGAATGCTCACCATCCTCACCGAAATCCTGCCCGGCACGGACCCGAAAGTGCGCGGACTGGTCGCCAAGCTGGGCATGAGCGCTTCCGGAATTAAGGTCGGGTGTCTGCCACTGAATGACTTTGTCTCAGCGGTTTTCGGCCTTTACGTGTATGGCCAAAGAATGGCGACCGTGGAACCGGACTGCGCGGTATTCGATCCCCACCGTGTCTTCTCGCAGGTCGGATTCCCGGAGGAGATTCTCCTGAACCTCATTGCGGACCGTGCGTTGACAATTTCGGAGTTCAGAGAACGTCTCGCCGGGGGAACCCCGCACGATCGCCGCAGCTTCGCCGAGGAAATACGCCAGCGGCAGTTCCTGACGGACAGCCTGAACCTATTCCGACAATTCCCTCTGCTGAGGCTAGGCGAGAACCGGATACTTATCTTCCACCTTCAGTTCTTGGTCGAGCTCCTCACGTCAGGCGTGTACTGGAGCGTATTCGACGGGCTCCCGCAAGGCCGTAGAGAGACCTTCCGGGAATTATGGGGCCGCGTCTTCGAGCTCTATGTCGCTGGCCTCCTCAATGAGTTCTACCCCTCAGCCTGCGGAATCCTAACCGTGGATCGGAAACACAGTACTGGCCAAGTCGACGCCTTGCTGGGCTTCGTAGACGACGTCTTCGTTCTCGAGACGAAAGCCTCTCTCCTGACTGAGCGGGCAAAGCGCGGTGGTGAGGAGGCAAGCTTTGTCAGGGACTTTAACCTGAAATTCGTGCGCAACGAGAGAGGAGAGCCAAAGGGAATCCTGCAGTTGGCCGCATCTTGCAAAGCCGTGCAAGACGGCAAAATCCCAACTGTGAAGAGGCCGGCCAGAATTTACCCAGTGCTCGTCAGCGAGGAACCGGCCGTTGAAGCCGCCTTCTTCAACACATTTGCGAATGAAGTCTTTCAGCGGGAGGCGACCCCCGGCCCACGGATCATGCCGATCACGGTAATGTCTATAAGCGAGTTGGAGGAAATCCTGCCGTACTCCGCCTCAAACGATCTTAGCTGGCGCGAGATCCTCAATTCGCGGTTCACCGGGACCGAAGTCGGGCCCTTTTCCGTCCATCAAGCAGTTTACGACCTGTCACGGCGAACCGGCATCAACCCACGCAGAAACGAAGCCCTGAAGAGAAAGTTCGACTGGGTGTGGGAGACGATTATAAGCAGGTACAGGCCCCAACCCTCCTAGGCACGCCCGCGCGTCTGGGTGCGCAGCCGGATCCCGTTGCCAGCCGGGTCCTTAAGGCTCACAACCCGTGGCGTGTTGCCTACTACCCGGGAACCGACCGGCAATTCACTGCTTTTGCCAAGTCATGTCGGCGCTCACCGGGATTTCGTTCTTGATCGGGACGAACAGCAGTTCCGGCGGCGGAATCTTGAAATCGGCGAGCGTTGCCGGAATGGTGCCGGTGAGCTCGATCTGGCCGCCATGGACGGCCAGTTGGAACGGGACGTTCTTGAATTCGGCAGTTTGGCCGGCAAACTGGACTTCGAGGTCGGCGTGAACCTGGCCCGAATGCAGGTCGGATTCGGGCAGATGGGCGCGCACGACGATCATGGGGAACTCGGCTCCGCGCACCGTCTGGAGCATGTGAAGATCGCGGTTGGTGTCTCCGGAGGAAAACGATTTCACCGGCGCGGCGATCAGGAAGCTGCACTCGCCGGCCTGGCATTCGCCCTTGCCGCGCGCCGCGTGGCTGATTCCCTGCACCTGATGCAGCGGGTGAGAGACGTGATAGATCAGCGTGGACTTCTCGAGAATCCAGGTGCTATCGGCGCGGGCGAGCCCGGGGACGGCCAGAAGGAGAAAGAAGACGATCAGAGTTTTTTTGTTCATCGGTTTTGGCTCATCGTTGTTTTACTCGCCGGCTGGGTTCCCGTTTTTGGCGATCTCCGCGCCGCCAACACGCGCCGGATAGGCGGCCGATGCATTCGCGGCCGCCCGGTGATGAAAACCAAAGGCGGAAGCCACATGGTGGCCGAGTCCCGGAATCCAATTCGGTTTCGTTTCCGACAAGAGAGCCAGACCGTAGGCGACCGCGGTGACCAGGGCAACGTCCCCGTGGTATTTGGCGATGCCGTGCAGCTTTTCTCCCTGGTTGAGTTGCGATTCGGCCATCGCGCCTAGAATCGGCGTCAAAATCATTCCCGGGCCGTGAATCCAGGCCATGGCTTTGTGAAAACGGATCGGGCCCCGGGCTTTCACTCCCGCCACTTTGGGCGCGAAAATAGCGTAATACGCCGTGGCGGCATACAGGCCCGCCGTGGCCGAGCCGAGGCCGATATGGAGGTCTCGGCTGGCGCTGGCGCCGGTGCTGTGGCGGCCGTGCGCTCCGAAGGAGGTGACGACGGTGGCAATCATGGGAAACGCGGTGATCAGGCCAAGTTTCTGGTGCACCTGAAGCATGTGGGAGCGTTTGTTCAGCAGCGCCTGTTCCCTCGCATTTCCCTGGGTTTGAGAGGCAGAAAATCCAAGATCTTGGAGGGAAAGCTCGGCCGTCAAGGCGAAATTCATCGTTTGCTTCGCGCCGGCGCCGAGCGTCAGTTTCTCCGTTTGGGTATTCAGGGCCACGGCGGAAGCGGAAATTTCGTATTCTCCGGGAGCCAGGTTCGACAGATTGTAGGACCCCGCGGCGCTGGTTTGCGCCTGCCGGGATTGGCCGGTGGTCAAGTTCCTGACGCTCACCTGGGCGCCGGGAACGGGTTTCCCCGTGGCGCCGGTGACCGTTCCCGAAACAGTGGCGCCAGCCGATTGGGCGCGCGAGGGAATGGGAACCAGAAAGAGCAGCGCCAGAAAGCCCCACGCGAAGGCTATTTTCGCCCCTCTTGCATGCATTTGTGCTGTTCCTCCCCATCTTGCGGACATCCTTGGCGCGGAAACGGTGTGATGCCGAATACCGCCCTGGGGATGTAGCGCCGTGAACTCGGAACGCCCAGCATTCTGACACAGATAGCGTTGCTCGTCCCCTGCTTGAACTCTTCAACATGCAACATGGCACTCGAGCGCCAGTGACGGAAAAGAAAAACCTCGGGGCGCGTTTCTTGACTCCCGGCCGCCCGGGTGCCATAAAGGCTTGGGGTCCTTCTCTCACAGGCATGGTAGGGTACGCCGGACGATGCGGGAAAGCCGTGCCGACCGATGAAGGGTGGGAACCCATGCTCGTGAAGCGCACCTCGCCACGCCGCAGCTTCGAGAGTATCCCTCCTATCGGTTTGCCGCATCCGTATCGAACGCCATTGCCCTAAGCAATCCGTTCCCGCCGCGCGCCGGGCGCGAACCGCAGGGAACACCACTTGTTTGCCCCCTTCCCGAAATGAGGCTGGATGTTTGCGAAAGCCAGGCGAGTCGTCGGGCTCGATATCGGCTCGAGCGCGCTGAAGGCGATCGAGCTGAAGCGGGACAAGGACGGGTACGAGCTGGTTTTCCTGGCCGTGGAGACTCTGCCTCCGGAGACCGTCGTCGAAGGGACGATTCGGAATGCGGAGGCGCTCAGCGAGGCAATCTCCCGTCTCTTCGAGGAACAAAAGATCACCGCTCGCGACGTGGCCAGCTCGGTTTCCGGCCACTCGGTCATTATCAAGCAGCTGGCGGCGCCGGCGCTGGACGGCGCCGAATTGCACCAATGGGTGCGTAGCGTTGCCGGCCAGCACATCCCCTTCGAGCTGAGCGAGGTCGATCTCAGCTACCACCTGCTCGACACCGAGGAAGGTCCGAGCGGCCGCCCGCTACTGCTGGTAGCCGCGAAAAAGGAGACCGTGCGCAGCCAGAGCGAGGCCATCCGGAAAGCGGGGCGGAATCTGGTGGTGATGGATGTGGACAGCTTCGCGCTGGCCAACTGTTACGAGGTGAATTACGCGCCCGGGCCCGAGGACAGGATCGCCCTGGTCGACATCGGGGCCGGGCACACGAACGTCAGCGTGCTGCGCGGCACGGTTCCCCTGTTCACACGCGACGTTTCGGTGGGAGGCTCGCAGTACACCGAGGCGCTGATGCGCGAGTTCGGAATCGGCTACGAGGAAGCCGAGCAGATCAAGCGCGGAGAAGGCGATTCGGCGCCTCTCCAGCAAGCGACGCAGGTCTTGCATTCGTTTCTCGAACTGGTCGTCGTGGAAATCCGCCGCACGTTCGATTATTACCGCGCCAGCAGCGGCGAGCCGATCGCCGGCATATTGCTTGCGGGCGGTTGCTCGCGCGTGGCGCGCCTCGGCGAAGCGCTCTCCCAGGAGCTCTCGGTTCCGGTCGAATCGATCGACCCGTTCCGCCGCATCGAAATTCGCCCCGAGCGTTTCGACCAGGAGCGCGTTCGCGAGCTGGCGCCGCAATTGGCGGTGAGCGTGGGGCTGGCGCTGCGGGGTTTCGACCCGGCATGATCCGCATCAACCTGATTTCGGAGGCGATTCCGCAAGCGCGCGGCGAACCGGCGCGCCTGGCCGGGGCGGCGCAGGCGGTGGTGCTGGCGCTATGTCTGGCCTTGGCGGTGGGCTGGCTGGTTTTCGACTATTACCGCACCGAAACGGCGGTCACGCAGGTGGAACACCAGCTCGCCGTCCAGCGCGTGGCGCTGGCCCGCTTGAACCGCCTGCGAACCGAGGTCGCGACCTTCCAGCAGCAGAAAACGGCGATCGACCGGCGCATCCAGCTGATCACGCAGCTGGATGCGAACCGCATCCAAAGCCAACAACTGCTCGAGTCGATCGCCGACACCGTGGATCGGATCCCGCTGCTCTGGCTGACCGGACTATCCCGCAAGGGCAATTCTCTCACCATCAAGGGACAAGCCGGCTCGATCGACGCCGTCGCCTCCTTCCTCTCCCAGCTTCGCCGTTCGGGCCACTTCAGCGAGATTCAAATGAAAAGGACGCAGCAGCAACCGAATAGCGAAGTCACTTCATTCAATTTCAGCGTCTCGGCCGACTATCAGGCCACCCCGGCGGCCGCCACGGCCCAGGGCGCGCATAAAACCCCATGAAACTCTCCTTCAAGGAACTGACCTGGCCGGTTCAACTGGCCGTCCTGGTGGGACTCGGCGCGGCGGTGCTCGCCGCGGGCGAACTGGCTCCGGCGCCGTTTCCGCTGAGCGGAGCGCGCCAGATGCTCGAATCGGACACGAACGAAAGCCGCGAGCAGGCGCGCGAGCTCGCCAGCCTGACGAGTTTCGAGCAGCGCCACGACGAACTCCTCTCCGCCATTGCGGCCAGCCGCACCCAACTGGCCCTGCTTCGGCAAGCGCTGCCGCGGGATAAGGAGCTCGATCAGTTCATGTTCCAGCTCGAGCACGCCGCCGCCGCTTCGGGAGTTTCGATCCGGCAGATCACCGCCCGGCCGGTGATTCCGCGCGAGGACCACTTCGAGATGCCCTTTCAAGTCGATCTGGACGGCCCCTACTTCGGCGTCGAGCAGTTCCTCAAGCAACTGAGCCTGGCGCCGCGGATCATCAACGTGGGCGATCTGAAAATCGATGGATTGAACCATCCGGCCAAATATACGACCCCGCCGCGAGCCACCGTCGATGGAACCTTGACCGTGATCACGTTCTTCCAGGGACAGCCGCAGCCGCCGCGCCGGCAGGGACCAGGAGCCATCCGCCGATAAACGGACCGAGCCGATGCGACGCGCACGCCTCATTTCGATCTGGCTGCTTTTTCCCGCGATACTCTGGGGCCCGGCGGGATTCGCGACTCCCCGCACTTCCCCGCAGCCAGACCATCGGCCCCGGTCTTCGAAAAGCGTTTTGCCGCGGCGTTCGCGCGTCAGGGCGGAGACGGGCGGAACGAAACGGGAGAAAAAGCCTTCCCCGGCACTCCGCCGCGACCCGTTTACCCCGCTGCTTTCCATCCAGGCGAAAAAAGGCAAGGACGTGGTCCGGCCTCCGGGCAAGGCGGGGCTGATGATTGCCGAAATCGACGTTCAGGGAATCGTGCGCGGACCCCATGGGGCCGTGGCGGTCGTCTCTAATCCCAAAGGCCACGTCTACTTCCTGCGGCCGGGCGAGCGGCTCTTCGATGGGACGGTCGAGCAAATCAATTTGAATGCCGTGGTGTTCACCGAACATGCGCGCGACGCCTTTGGCCGGACGTTCGAGCGGCGCGTGACGAAGGCGGTTCAGCCTCCCGAAGGAGTCAAGCGATGAGATTCGGATGCCTGGGAAGAAAATCGATTCTGGCGGTGCTGGCCGGGGGAGCGGCCGCGATGGCGATGGCGGGGCAGCCGGCGCTCAACGTCGAAGCGCACGTGGTGTCCGGCGATACCCGCATCTTTCTCCGCGCTCCCGGCCCGCTCGAATACTCGACTTCCCATCCGCGCCAGGACCTCTACATCGTCGATTTGAAGGGCGCCGGCGCGCAGGGACCGCCGCTCGCGCAACTGCTCCCTTCCGGCGTCGTTTCGAGCTATCGGCTGACCGCCGGCAAAGCCGACCGGCGCGGCGCCCGGCTCGAGGTGCTGCTGTCGAAGCCGGCCTCGCTCCGGGTGGAACGGCCCAGCCGGCGATTGCTGGTACTGATCTTCTCGGCTACCGATGCAGGCCCGAGGGCCGATTCGGGCCAGACTTCACCGGGCAACCCGGAGCCCCATGCCGGCAAAACACCCGCTCGCCCGCCGCTTTCCGGCTCGATCGCGACCGAGGCGCCCATCGCCGCCGGCCCCGCGCCGGCCACCGCAGCCCAAACGGGGAGTGCGAGCCCGTTCCACGGCGAGCCCATCTCCGTGAATTTCAAGGATGTGGATCTGAAGGATTTTTTTCGGCTGATCCACGTGGTCAGCGGATTGAACGTGGTCGTCGATTCGGACGTCAAGGGCACGCTGACGATGGTGCTCGATCAGGTGCCTTGGGATCAGGCGCTCGATATCGTGCTCCGCGACAACGGGCTCTCGAGCGAGCGGCAGGGAAACGTATTGCGAATCGCGACGCGGGCGACCCTGCAGCGGGAAGCGGAGCAAGAACGGGATCTGGCGAAAGCGCAGGAGCAGGCCGCGAACGTCGTTACGGTGACGCGGACGCTCAGCTACGCCAATGCCAGCAAGCTGCGCCAAACGCTCAAACAATTTCTTTCGCCGCGGGGCGAAATCCTGGCCGACGCGCGCTCGAACACGCTGATCATCCGCGATATTCCCTCGGTGCTGCCGACGATCGACCGGCTGATTCTCCGGCTCGACCGCAAATCGCCGCAAGTGGAAATCCAGGCGCGCGTGGTGGAGGCGACGCGGGCCTTCGCGCGGGAGCTGGGCACGCAGTTTGGCTTCGCCGTTGCCGGCGGCACGGGCAGCACGCAAAACGTCATCGGCGGATCGCCGGGCGTGGGAACCAGCCCCATCATTCGCGACATTCTTCCTCCGCCGCCGCTGGTATCGGGCGGCTCGAGCGTTCTGATTCCGGGCATCACCGGCTCGGCCATCCCGCTCAATGCGAATCTGGGAGCTTCGGCGCCCACCAGCGGCATCCTCTTCGGCCACACCGAGCCGAATCTCGCTCTCGATCTGATCATCTCGGCCGCCGAAAGCAAGGGAATCGGCCGCATGCTCTCCCAGCCAAAACTGATCACGCAGGATAACGAGGAAGCAACGGTCAAGCAGGGGACCAAGATTCCCGTGCAGACCGTGGTCAACAACACCATCTCGGTGCAGTTCATCGACGCCGTTCTCGAACTCGAAGTGACGCCGCAGATCACCGCCGACGGAACGGTTTTCATGAAAATTCACGTCGAAAATACCGCGATCGATCAAGGCATTCCGCGGATTCTCGGCATTCCGGCGCTCGACACGCAATCGGAGGATACCAAGGTGCTGGTGAGCGACGGCGGCACGGTGGTGATCGGCGGAATCATCCTCTCCCAGCAGCAAAACAACGTCTCGCAGGTTCCCCTCTTCGGGAGCATTCCGGTGATTGGAAACCTCTTCAAGCACACCGAAGTCAGCACGCAAACGCAGGAGCTGCTCTTCTTCCTCACGCCGCGCGTTCTGCCGGGCTGAGCCGGAGCCCGACAACCGCTTTCCGGCAAGCGACCGGTTTGGGCGGCGGCCGGCGCGGTTCGCCTCGATCCCGCCGATTGACAGAGAGAGCCGGGCAAGGTCCCCCCCTCCCACGTATTGAATCGCGATGCGGCCGGGTGTACCGTATAAATAGGTAGGAACGGAGATTCCGGCTGGCTTATGGTTTCCCGGCTGACCATTGCGCTATCGGCTGCCGTGCTCGGAGCCGCGCTTTCCGCATCGCCCGCTTCCGCGCAGGGCCGCGGTGGTATGCACGGATCTGCTCCAGGCGGTGGAACGGTGCTCCGATTTGGCCCTCCCCAGGGAAGAGGCGGGTCCGGCCATGGCAGAGGCCGCCGGTCTTTTGCCCGCGGCGAGTACGTGCCGTTTCCCTACTACTATGCTTACGGCTACTACCCTTACGGCGGCCCCGACGAAGCAGCGGTCCCGCCCTCGCAGCCCCCGGCTCGGGTCGTGGTCGTGCATTCTGCTGCGCCGCCCGCCCCGCCGGCGCCTCCGGTGAAATCGCTGTTGCTCGAAGATCACGGTGGCCAATGGGTTCGGGTTGCCACCGGCAATCAGGTGCCGGCCGGCCCGCTATCGACGCAACCGGAATCCTCCGGGACGCCCCGCCCGCCGGCGGGCACGGCGAGCCGAAACCGGGCGACCCGGCCGCCCGTTACGCTGCCCGATACGATTCTCGTGTTTCGCGACGGGCACAAGGAAGAGACCACCAAATACGTGATCCGGGGCGCATTCATCTACGCGAGCGCCGATTACTGGAGCACCGGATCGTGGACGAAGAAAATCCCCATTTCCGAATTGAACGTGCCGGCGACCCTGAAGCTCAATCGAGAGCGCGGCGTGAAATTCAGCCTACCCTCCGGGCCGGATGAAGTCATGGTCGGCTTCTGAATCTCCCTCCCTGTTCCGTAATCCTTGATGATTCGATAGTCCACGTCGACTGCGTGGACCGGCCGGGAGCGCGAGGATGCCTGTTGGCGGGGAGCAGTCATTTCCGCTATTTGACTTTTACGTCGGCCTCCACCGACATGCCCGGCCGCAGCAGGTGTTTGGGATCCTGCCCTTGGTTGAACACGATCTTGACAGGAATTCGCTGGACGACTTTGACGTAATTTCCCGTCGCATTTTCCGGAGGCAACACGACCGCCCTCGATTTTGACGAGCCTTCAGTGTTGTCAGGCATGTTCGGACAATTCTTTTTGGATGTTCACTCAATGGAAAAGATTCCGAAGCGTTTCCGCTCTCAGACGCTCAGCACGAGGCAAGGCGCATTGCGCACCGCTGCGTAGGTAGGGTCTCGCAAGAGGCCCTCGGAGCCGGGCTGCGGGCTTCTTCCGATGCGGACATCACGCTCTTCTTTTACTGCGGAGATGACGGAGCATCCGGCTGGGTTACGGGCAAGTCTACTTGGAAACGCGTATCTCCGGGCTTTGATATCACCCGAATGTCGCCGTGGTGCTTGTGCGCGATGCGGCATGCGGGGTCGAGTCCGAGGCCGGTTCCTTGCCCGACGCCTTTGGTGGTGAAAAAGGGATCGAAAATGTGGGTCTGCATTTCCGGCGGAATGCCGGGGCCATCGTCGCCGATCTCGACCAGGACGCGGTCCAAATTCAGCATGGTGCGAATCCGCAATTCCCCTTTTCCATTCATGGCGTCGATGGCGTTGTCGATCAGGTTCGTCCATATCTGATTTAACTCGCCTCCGTAGGCAGAAACGCGCGGCAGGTTCGGATCGTAATCCCGAATGACGGTCACGCCTTCCTTCAACCGATGCCCGAGGATGGTGAGCGTGTTCTCGATCCCGTGATGGATATCGACTTGCTGAAGTGGCGCCTGGTCCATGTACGAATATTCCTTTATGGCTCGGACCAGATCGGAAATGCGCCTGGTGCTATTCTCAATCTCGCCGATCAGTCTGCCGATCGTGAGTAGCGAAGCGATGCGCATGAGCGCGTCGCCCACCACCTCCTCTCCCACCTGGGCGGCCAAGGCTCCGAGCGCGGGCACTTCCACTCCGGCGTCGGCAAGGACGGGCGCAATTTTCCAAGAGTCAGGTACTTGGCGCCCTTCGAGCCAGGAGGTGATGCGCTCCTCGCGATCGCTTTGGGCCAGGGGATCTGCGGAGGCCGAGGACGAATCGTGCTGGGCCTCGCGCTCGAAGCGGAGAATCGCTTCGCGTTGTTCGAGAGAAAGAGGATGGTGGACCAGCCGGATGGTGGCATCGCGAACGGTCTCGAGGGCCTCGCGCAGGCTCGCTGCCGCCCGCTGCGCGGCGGCGGCCGGATTGTTGAGCTCGTGAGCCAGACCGGCAGAGAGCTTGCCGAGGGCCATCAGCTTATCGCGCTGGGTTTCGATCTTAGCCGTTTCGCGAATTCGGTCAGTCATGATGGCCACCAGGCGCTGGCCGATTTCCGGGATGCGTTGCATCATCTCGGGGAAATGGTCTCGATGCAAGCGAACCAACCGCGTGGGGAGCATGGCTCGCCCGATGACGGGGAAGTGCGTCAGCCGGGAATAGGGAAGATAGCCGGTAACCTGGCCAGCCTCGGCGGAGTAGATGGGCCCGTCGGGATCTCCGGGGCGCTGCATGCGGATCTCACCTTCCAGGACAACCGTAAGCCACACCGCCGGGTCGCCCGGCCGAACAAAGATTTCGCCGGGCGCCAATCGGATCACTTCCAACTGACTGGCCAACCAGTTCAATTGATCCGCCGTGAGATCGGAAAAAACGGCGATTTTGCGCAGATCGCTTACCAACGCCTCGATTCGTTCGCCGGCGGCTTCTTCTGCCATCGTTACACCGCGCCCAGATATTGATGGATGAACTGCACCGCGATCGAGCCTTCACCCACTCCCGAGGCGACGCGCTTCACCGAGCCGTGGCGCACGTCCCCGGCAGCGAAAATCCCCGGAACGCTAGTTTCCGGCAGGTATGGATCGCGGTCCAGCGGCCAGCCGCGAGGCCGCTTCCCGTCGTGCATGAGATCGTTTCCGGTTAGAATGAAACCGCGTTCGTCGCGCTCGACAGCTCCGGCCAGCCAATCCGTCTTGGGCTCGGCGCCGATGAAGACAAAGAGCGAGTTCGCGGGAGCGTTTTCGGTCTGACCGCTGTCCCCGCAGTAAATGGAGATGGCTTCCAGGCGCGCGTCTCCGTGTACCTCCACCACCCGGGCCCGCGTTTCCACCTGGATCTTTTGCGTCTGTTGTAGCAAGGTAAAAATGTCACCCCTAACAGCCGAGTGAAAATGTCACCCCCTCGTTATTTTTTTAGAGGGCCTCGATCTGCAATTTTGTGTCGCCGTGGTAGACGGCGACGCGCCCGGCCAAGTCCTGGATGAG
>DATLSU010000062.1:0-11349 GCA_035533975.1 Patescibacteria group bacterium | reverse complement strand
CTCGTCCAGGACTTGGCCGGGCGCGTCGCCGTCTACCACGGCGACACAAAATTGCAGATCGAGGCCCTCTAAAAAAATAACGAGGGGGTGACATTTTCACTCGGCTGTTAGGGGTGACATTTTTACCTTGCTACAACACGCCCTCTTTCTACCCGCAAAATTTATACTCCGGGGGCACGAAATCGCGTAGTCATTTTCCTTCCTGGTGGTAGGGAGGGAGAGAAGGGCACCACGCTCACAAAGAAGCTGTGAAGAAACCGCCCGGACGGGCGGTTTCTTCACAGCTTCAAGCCGAGCGTTGGGCACCCTGAAATTCAAAACCAAAACGCGGGCCACCACTCTGAAAATCCAGGCTCAAGCGTGGGCCACCCGCCGGCTTCGACATCGTCGATAGTGTCACCCGCCTCTGCGCCATGAACCTGTACCTGCACGGTATCGGAGGCGACCAGTCCCCGGTAGAGACCACCGATACCCTTGCTTCGCCGTCCAGCACGAATTACGACATCGTGTTGACGAACCCGCCCTTCGGAAAGAAATCCAGCATCACGGTGATCAACGAAGAGGGCGAGGAAACCAAGGAAAAGGCCATCTACTACCGCGAGGATTTCTGGGCCACGACGAGCAACAAGCAGCTCAATTTCCTCCAACACGTGAAATCGCTACTGAAAATCCACGGTCGTGCTGCCATCGTCGTTCCGGACAACGTCCTCTTTGAGGGCGGAGCCGGGGAAACGGTCCGGCGTAACCTGCTTCAGCAGTGTGATGTCCACACGCTGCTCCGGCTGCCGACGGGCATCTTCTACGCCCAGGGCGTCAAAGCCAACGTCCTCTTTTTCAATCGCAAGCCAGCGAGTGAAAAGCCGTGGACAGAAACCGTCTGGATTTATGACTTCCGCACCAACGAGCACTTCACCCTGAAAACGAATCCCCTCAAGCGGGAGAACCTCGACGATTTCGTCGCCTGCTACAACCCGACGAATCGCCACGAACGCAAAGAATCGGAACGATTCAAGCCGTTCTCATACGACGAACTGGTCAAACGCGACAAAGCCAACCTGGACATCTTTTGGCTGAGGGATGAGAGCCTCGAGGATTCGGCCAATCTTCCCGATCCCGACGTTATCGCCACCGAAATCGCGGAAGACTTGCAGGCCGCCCTCGACCAATTCTCGCAAATTGCTTCCGATTTGGCCGGCAAATGAAAACCGCAACAGTACCCGCCTTGGCCTCGGCTCTGGCCCGCTGAACGCGGCGGGCAAACCAGGTTCGAGCGCCCGTTCCTCGGAGGGATTCTTCGTCCCGGTTTCACGGGCTATGGGGATTTGGCGTGGAAGGGTTCATGGAGTTCCCAGAAGGCCACACACAGGGCGGCATATTCGCGAAAGAAGATCTTTTCACCCAGGCGGGTTTTCCACCAGCCATCGGGATGGAAACCGGCATCGGCCGCGGGCGACACGCGGACCTGGATCGAAGGCGGAAATACGTGGCGAAAAATGTAGCGGCTGCGGCGGGTATGGTAATTCGAGGTGACGACGATTACCCGGCTCCATTTTCGCTCGCGGCACAGCACGAGCAGGTCGCGCGCTTCCTGCAGCGTGTAAAGGTCCTTTTGCTTGAAGGGAATAATGGCACTGGCCGGCACACCGTCGGCCTCGAGATCGTGCTGCTCGATATCGGCCTCGGAAAGATACGCACGGATCTGGGAGCCGCTGGCGACGATGACCGGCGCCCAGCCCTGCTTGTAAAGTTGCGCCGCGTGCGCGGCGCGATCGGCTTCCACGTTATCTCCGCTCAGCTGGATGATGGCATTCGACGGCTGCAAAGCATCGCTCACCACCAGCCAGCGACCGGCCTCGGTCATCAGCGCGAATCGGGCGAAGAAAAGCGCCACGAGGATCACGACCAGAAACAGCAGCCCGATCAGCCGGCCGATCAAGCCGCCGCGCTCGCCGCGAGCCGGACGCACGGCCCTCGGCTGGCGGCGCAAGGCGACTGGCGGCCTTGCGCGCAGGGGAGCCAGCGCGCGGAATCTCATGCCGGGTCCAACGCCTGGAGCTGGGCGGCGGCGATTTCGGGCGCGAGCGAGTTGAAATAAGTTTCCTTGATGCCGTAGGACCTGTTGTGGATCTCGGCAATGGGGAGGATTTCGATGTGCCAGTGATAATCGTCGGAGAGGGTGCGCCAATAGCCGCTCAGTTCCCCTTTTGTCTGGAGTTCGTTGGGCGAGGTGTGAATGACCAGATGATAGGCGGGAGCCACCTGGCCAAGCCTGCGGAGGGTGCGGCCGAGCAGCCGGGCCAGGTCGCGGCGGTCGGCTGTGGGATCGGGAATCTCGAAGCGGCTGTTGTGCGGAGCGCCCATCACCCAGGTTTCGTAGGGCACGCGGGAGGCGTAGGGGCAGAAAGCCAGAAAGGCCCCCTCCTCGTCGACGATCCGTTTGCGCTGGCGCTTTTCCTGCCGCACGATGTCGCAGAAGACGCAACGGCTGTGCTGCCGGAACCACTCGCGCGCCGCCCGCAGTTCGTAGAGGACGCGGCGCGGCACGAACGTCGTGGCGACGAGCTGCGAATGGGAGTGAACCCATTCCTCTCCGGCTAGCGCGCCGGAATTCTTGAAAATGGTGACGTACTTGAAACGGGTGTCGCGTTTCAAATCGTCGATGCGCAAAGCAAAGGCCAGGAGCGCCTGCTCGATTTCTTCATCGCCGAGCCGCGCCAGGTTGCGCGTATGATCGGGGGTCTCGATGATCACTTCGTGAGCCCCCACCAAGCGCATTCGATCGTAGATTCCCTCGGCGCTGCGCCCGGGATCGCCTTCGATCCGGTAGAGCGGATCGAGGTGCGGGATCACCCGCACCCGCCACGGCCCGCTCGCCGGCAAAGCGAGGATTGGCTTGCTCTGGCCCTCCTGCCCCGGACAGAGCGGACAGGCCACCGACGCCGCCGGGGAATCCTCTCCCTTCCCTACCACCACCCAGCTTCTGGTAATTGGATCCTTGCGCAGTTCCATGGCACACCACCAGGGGATCCGCGCGCCGGGCGCGGGCCTGCCACGCAGGCCCGCCCGGCGGGCAACATCCCATGCTATTCTGAAACGAGATGAGCGAAATTCACCAGCGATTCATGCAATTTGCGCTCGAGCAAGCACGGGAGGCGGAACGCTCCGGCGAGGTGCCCGTGGGCGCCGTGCTGACCCTGGACGGCATCGAGATCGCTCGCGGCTCGAACCGGACTCTGCGCGATTGTGACCCGACGGCGCATGCGGAAATCGTCGCCTTGCGCGCCGCGGCCCGCGCCACCGGCAATCACCGTTTGCCGGGAGCCACACTCTACGTGACGATAGAACCCTGCGCGATGTGCGCCGGCGCGATCGTGCAGGCGCGGCTGGCGCGGCTGGTCTACGGCGCCGACGATCCCAAGGGCGGAGCCGTGCGCACCTGCTTCGCGATCTTAGGCGACTCGCGGCTCAACCATCGAATGGAAGTGACCCCCGGAGTGATGGCCGAGGAATGCGCGGGGCTGCTCCAGGCTTTTTTCGCGGTCCGCCGATAGCTCCTCGCGGGCCAGGGCGGGCCGCTCGAAGGAAAACTGGCATGAACTCGCCGAAATTGCTCAAGCCGAAGGAAGCGGCCCAGATTCTCGGCATCAGCTACTCGACGCTGAAACAGTGGGTCTATCACGGCAAGCTGCGCACGGTGAAAACGGCCGGCGGCCACCACCGCATCCCCGAATTGGAACTCGATCGCTACCTCGCCCGGCCGGCGCGCAAGGCCGAACCCGCCCAGCGCCGTCGCGCGTTTCGCCGGGTCAGCGGCCGCAACCAGCTGGTCGGCCGCGTGGTCGAAGTGAAAGTGAGCGGGCTCATGGCGCAGGTAACCCTGTCGATCGGCGGCCAGCACATTACCTCGATCATCACCGCCGACGCCGTCCGCGAGCTTCGGCTTGAGAGGGGCGACGTAGTGGCCGCCCTCATCAAATCCACCGAAGTCATGATCATGCGCGTCTGACCTCCCCCTCCCTATTCCGTATTAAATCGGCTTGACATAACGATTTGTTGTGTATAAATAAAGGTAACCTTTACCTTGCCGCCTCCCCGGCCATTTCACCCGTGCGCTTGCCGGCGGCGCACCGGCAGCCGTCCCCGGAACCGCAAGGAGGCCGGAAGGCGCGGCCCGTTGGCGGCCAGGTAGCGCCCCGGTGGAACAAAGCAGAGAAAGGAAGCGTTTGGTGGAACCAGCGGCCTTGCGACCCGCGACAGTGTTGCTTCTTGCGATTCTGTCCACGCTCGCCGTGCCTGCGGCCGCGCAGTCATCGAGTATTGCCGGCTGGGTCCGCGACCCCTCGGGAGGCTTGGTGCCGGGAGCGCGGGTAGCCGCCACGAATCTCGAGACCGGCCAGGCGCGCGTCACCTCCACGAACCGGAGCGGCTATTACTGGATTGCCTCGCTTGCGGTCGGAACCTACCAGGTGCGCGTCGAGAAACAGGGATTCCAGGCCGAGCTGCGCAAGCCCGTTCCGCTCGCCGCCGGCCAGCAGGCTCTGGTGAGTTTCTCGCTCCGCCTAGGCAGGACCAGCCAGCAGATCACCGTCAACGCCCGCTCCTCCCCGGCCGGGGTCGCGACGACCGACCTCAGCGGCCTGGTGCGGGACAATCAGATTCAAGATTTCCCTCTGAACGGCCGCAGCTACGACCGGCTGCTCACGCTCGATCCGGGTATCGTCAACTTCACGCCGGAAAAGATCGGCGGAGTCGGCGTGTCCAATTCGGTGGTTGGAAATATGTTTTCCGTTTCCGGCAACCGTCCCCAGCAGAATCTATTTCTGCTGAACGGGGTTGAATTCACCGGAGCGGCGGAAAACAACATGCAGCCGGGCGGAACGGGCGAGGAGATGCTCGGCGTGGACGCCGTCCGCCAGTTCAACGTGCTCCGCAACACCTACGGGGCCGAATACGGCAAGCATCCCGGCGCTCAGGTGCTCATCGTCACGAAGCCGGGCACCGACCGCTGGCACGGCGGCGTCTTCGAATTCCTGCGCAACAGCGCATTGGACGCGCCGGGCTACTTCGATCGCGGCAACTCGGTTCCCTTCCGGCGCAATCAGTTCGGAGGGTCGCTTGGCGGGCCGCTGCGGCGCGACCGGAGCTTTCTGTTCCTGAATTACGAGGGATTCCGCCAGCATCTGCGCCAGACGGCCGTCACCTTGGTTCCCGATAGCGCGGCGCGAAGCGGCGAATTGCCCTGCGCGCTGGTCAGCCCAACGACCAGCCCGTGCCCTTCCTCCGGGCTGGTCGATGTCGGCCTGGCCGCCGGCGTCGCTCCGCTATTTTCACTCTGGCCCGGCGCCACGCCGGGAGCGCCGGATTTCGGCGGTATCGCCGAAGCCGTCAGCCAACCGCTGCGAACGGTTCGGGACGATTTCGGCACCACTCGTTTCGACCAGGACCTCTCCGCCGAGGGCAGCCTGACGGCGGTATACACCATCGACGACAGCGCCGACCTGACTCCCACGATCAATCCCTACAGCACCGATCTCGAAAGCCTGCGCGAGCAGGTGCTCAGTATCGAGAAAACCCATATCTTCTCACCGTCGCTCACCAACACGGCGACATTTGGCTTCTCACGCGCCAGCTACTTCTATACCGGCCAGCCCACGCCCGGAACGCCCGCAGCCAGCGTTCCCAGCTTTCTCGCCGGCCGGCCGGTCGGCGCGGTGGTCATTGGCGGCAGCGCCGCGTCGAATCCCGTGGCCCAACTGAGCCTGGCGGGCAGCAACAACGGCAGCAACCTCTCGATTGCTCGAAACATTTTCACGATGGAGGACGACGTTTCCATCGCCAGAGGATTTCAGGAAATCACCGCCGGCGTCTGGTTCCAGCGCGTCCAGTCCAACGAAAACCTCGCCCTCAGCCAGTATGGACAGGCGACGTTCACGGGCTTAGAGTCCTTTCTCGAAGGCGACATCGGCAGCTTTCTCTTCGATCCCACGTCCACGCCGCTCGGCTGGCGCACGTTGCTCGGCGCCTTCTACGTTCAGGATTCCCTGCGCCTGACGCCCCGCCTGGCGCTGACGCTCGGCCTGCGCGACGAATTCACCACGGGCTGGAATGAAGCGCACGGGCGAGCGGCCACTTTCGTCTTTGAAAACGGCGTGATCCAAACCCGGCCGCACATCGGACCGGCGGCCCTGCTCGTCAATCACGCGAAATTCCTGCCCGAGCCCCGGATCGGCCTGGCCTGGAGCCCGTTCGGCGCGAAAACGGTCATTCGCGCCGGATTCGGCCTCTACGCCGACCTTCAGGACGCGCTTGGCTACCGGATGGATCAGAACGCTCCGTTCAATCCCACCGACATTCTGCGAAACTTCCCCGTTTCGAGTCTTCCCCTAGTTCCCGGCTCTCCTCTGCCGCCAGCGGCAAAGATTTCTCCCGGCGGCGTGCAGCCCGATTTGCGGACACCGATCCTGGTTTCCTATTCGCTCGAGGTCGAACGCGCACTCACGGCGAACACATCGCTCCAGGTCGATTACGTTGGCTCGCACGGCTATCACGAAATCATCAGTCTGGACGCGAACGAACCGATCCCCGCCGTCTGTCCCGCTTCCCCCTGCCCGGCCGACTTTCCGGGCAACTTCCCTGCTCCGCTGGCCGGAACGCCCATACCCGCCGGGACGTATTACATCGCTCCGGGCACGCCCCTGGCCAATCCCGCGCTGGCGGGCACCTGGAGCTGGTTCTCCCAAGGCGCCAGCTCCTACAACGCCTTAGAGGTCGATGCGCGACACCGCGTGCGCGGAGGGCTCTTTCTGCGTGGCGTTTACACCTGGTCGAAGGTTCTCGACAACGGCGATTCACTGAACGCGACGGCCGCTGGCAACGCTCCCGGTCTGGTCATGAATCCATTCGATCTTCGCGCCGATTGGGGGCCGGCGACCTACGATGTCCGCAACGTAGCTGTTATCGAAGGCACGTACGATTTGCCCTTCGGGCCGGGACGCCGCTGGGCGCGCGGCGCCAATCGCGTTCTCGGCGCGGCTCTGGGCGGCTGGGAGCTGACTTCGATTGCGACGCTCGAATCCGGCTTTCCCTTCACCCCGCAACTGAGCTACAACCCCTCGAACAACGGCGATACACGCAATCCCGTGCGTCCGTTCGTGAATCCCGCATTTTCGGGAAGCGTGATTCTGGCCAGTCGTAGCCGCTATTTCGATCCCCGGGCGTTTCTGGCTCCCCCTCCGGGAAGCGGCTTCTACGGGAATCTCGGCCGCGATTCGCTCACCGGCCCGGGTCTGGGGAGCTGGGATTTCTCTTTATTGAAAAGCACGCCCATCCGGGATACTTTCCATCTGCAATTCCGCACCGAGTTTTTCGATTTGTTAAACCACCCGAATTTCGCGACGCCCAACGCCATCGTCTTCACCCCCACCGGCGTCTCCCCCACCGCCGGCCTGATCACGAGCACATCCACCTCGTCGCGCCAGATTCAGTTGGGGCTAAAGCTACAATGGTGAACCGTCGGGAAACGGAAACGGCGCCACAAGATAATGAGCGGAAGGCGCGACCGAAAGGGTCGCGGGCGCGCCACGATGAGGAACGCGCGATGAAGCCAAAGGGCAGGACATTTCAACGGATGGCGCCGGTCGCGCTTTTCATCGTGCTCCTAGCGGCCATTCCCGGTCGCGCGGCCGGCGAGCTGACCATTGCCGCCGCCGCCGATCTCCAATTCGCCATGCGCGCGTTGATCCAGGGTTTCGAGCGGCAAAGCGGCGTCCAGGTCCGGCTGGTCGCCGGCTCGTCGGGCAATCTGGCCACGGAAATCGAGCACGGCGCCCCATTCGATCTTTTCTTTTCGGCCGACGTCCAGCATCCCGAACAGCTAGTGCGAGACGGCGCGGCCGAGCCCGGCACGCTGGTCCGCTACGCGCTGGGCCGGCTCGTAGTCTACGTTCCGGCGGATTCGCCGCTCGATTTCGATCGTCGGGGACTTGCGGCTCTGGAGAATACCGCCGTGCGCAAGATTGCGATCGCCAATCCGCGCTTTGCGCCTTACGGCGCGGCGGCGGCGGCGGCGCTGCGGCACGCGGGCCTTTACGGGAAATTGCAATCGCGGCTGGTGCTCGGCGAAGACGTTTCGCAGGCCACCCAATTCGTCGTTTCCGGAAACGCCCAGGCGGCGCTGACCTCCCTGGCGCTGATGCTCGCGCCCGGCGCGAAACCGCCGGGCCGCTATTGGCTGGTGCCGCCCGAAGATTATCCGCCGCTCGATCAAGCGGCGGTGATCGTCAAACGCTCGGGCCAAAAACAACTGGCCCGCGCCTTCCTCGCTTACCTCGAAACGGCCGAGGCGCGGTCGATTTTCCGCCGTTACGGCTTCGCCCCACCGGAGAAGACGCCATGAACTGGCAAGCACTCATGCTGACGCTGCGGCTTTCGCTCGTCACCGCGTCGGCGCTGCTGCTGATCGCCTTACCGATCGCCTGCTGGATCGCCTATTCGCCCCGCCGCTGGAAATTCCTGGCCCAGGCGGCGACGGCGCTTCCCCTCGTCATGCCGCCCACCGTGCTCGGCTTTTACGTTCTGGTCGCCTTCGGCTCCTCGAGCCCGCTCGGCCGCCTCTATCAGGATTGGACCGGGCACACGCTCGCCTTTACGTTCGAGGGTCTGGTGGTCGGTTCGATTCTCTACAGCATGCCGTTTGCCGTGCAGCCGCTGGTAACCTCCTTCCTGGCGATCGATCCCAAACTGATTCAGGCCTCGCGCGTGCTGGGCGCTTCGCGCCTGGCGACTTTTTTCCGCGTGGTTCTGCCGCTCTCGATTTCGGGGCTGGTGACGGCAATCGCGCTCACTTTCGCCCACACGTTCGGCGAATTTGGCGTCGTGCTGATGGTGGGCGGAGATATTCCCGGCCTGACGCGCACGATCTCGATCGACGTCTTCGACAAGGTGGAAGCCGGTAACTACGCCGCCGCGAACACCACTTCGCTCGTGCTGCTGGCGGTTTCCTTCGTTATTCTGGCCCTGGTCTACGCGTGGAACCGCCGCGCCTGGCCGCGCATGCCCTGGGCATGACGCCGCGCGGGACCAGGATCGAGCCGATGCCATCCCCGGACAACCCGGATACCGGCCCGGCGCTCGATGTTTTTGCCCGCAAGCGCTTCTCCGCAAACGCCGCAGCCGGCTTTTCGCTCGACGTCCGCTTTGCTGTTCCCGCGGGCATCACGATTCTTTTCGGCGGCTCGGGAGCGGGGAAGACAACCACTTTGGGAGTGGTCGCCGGTCTGGTTCGGCCCGACCAGGGGCGCATTTGCCTGGCCGGGCGCGTGCTGTTCGATCACGCCGCGCCCATCGACGTCGAGCTATCCCGGCGCTCGGTGGGCTACGTATTTCAGGACTTGGCGCTCTTCCCGCACCTGTCGGTCGAGCGCAACGTGCGCTATGGCCTGCGTCATCTTCCCGAGCTGGAACGAAAGCGGCGCGCCGGCGAGATTCTCGAATCCTTCCGCATCGCCCATCTGGGCAGCCGCATGCCGGAGGAGATCTCCGGCGGCGAGCGCCAGCGAACCGCGCTGGCGCGGTCGCTGGTGACGCAGCCGGCGGTGCTGCTGCTCGACGAGCCGCTCTCGGCGCTCGACGCCGCGACGAAGGGTCTGCTCGTCGACGACCTGCGGGCCTGGAACCGCGCGCACCGGATTCCGATCCTCTACGTCACGCACAGCCGCGAGGAGGTTTTCGCGCTGGGCGAGCGCGTGATCGTTCTCGAAAATGGGGAAATTTCCGCCCAAGGTCTGCCGCAGGAGGTTCTCGGCGCGCCCCGCGCGGAAACTGTCGCGCAGCTTGCAGGGTTCGAGAATATTTTCGACGCCGAGGTCGCCGCCATCCACGAAGCCGGTGGCACGATGACCTGCCGGCTTCTTCCCGGCGCGGTTCACCTGGAAGTTCCGCTCACGCGGATCGAGGCCGGAGCAGCCGTGCGAGTGGGGGTACGCGCGGGAGATATTCTGCTGGCCACCCAGGAGCCTCGCGGGCTGAGCGCAAGGAACGTGCTTCGCGGCACGGTCATTTCACTCGAAGAGTGCGATTTCAAGGTGCTAGCGCGCGTCGATTGCGGCGCAACGTTCACGGTTCTGCTGACGCCCGACGCCTGCCGCTCGCTTGGGCTTGTGCCAGGGCAGCCGGTCTGGCTAATCCTGAAAACGCACTCCTGCCATCTGCTGCGCGCCGGCGCCGAATTGCCCGCCGGCCCGGACCAGGAAGGACGGTGATGCGGAGATGCACGGGACGGCTCGCGGGCGGCGTAGAAGGATCAGTCGGCTTGCGGAGCGACGCGCAGCGGGCGCGCCAGATGCAGCCAGGTAAGCAGGCGCAGCACCGGCCATGACGGATCGAACTCGTTCCGGCGAATGCTGAACCTGGCCGATGTCGGATAGGCGTGATGATTGTTGTGGAGACCCTCGCCGGCCGTTAGCAGGGCGACGAAGCGGAGATTTGTTGCCGTGTTTTCGAAGTTCTGATAGCCGACGGCGTGGTTGGCGCCGTTGATCACGGCGTTGAAGAAGATGTAGGTTGCCGCCTGCACCGCGAACGCCGCCCCTCCCCACCACGGACCGAGCAGCCAGACGAAAATCCCGATCCCGCAAACAATTCCGATGATCCCGTAGCGAAAAACATGGCGGTCGAACCAGTCGTTACCGATGTCGGGAGCGAACTTGGCAAGCGTTTCCGGATTGCGCGCCTCGCGCGTGTAGTAATAGGCGTTGCCCAGCAGAATGCGCCAGAGCCCTTCGAGAACCGGACTGTGCGGGTCGCCCATAACGTCGGTATGGCGGTGATGCTTGCGATGGACGGCAACCCATTCCTTCGGCTGGATTCCCGTGCCCAACCAGAGCTCGAAGCGCATCAGGAACGCGACGAATCGGTTCAGCTGCACCCCGCGGTGCGCCAGGCACCGGTGGAGATAAATGCTGGTGGCAAAGCTCGACAACTCCACCGTTACCGCTATGGCCAGCAGGGCATAGAGCGCACGCATCACCATCGATTCACTCCGTACCTTCCTTCTTTGAAGTGGATTTCCTTGCACTGCAGGCGGGAGCGCGAAGCCAGTCACTCTGGCCTGGTCTCACAACCCTTACGGAGCCGCCGGCAACCACCACCACACGTCGAATACTAGTATGGCCCTCTTTCCGGCGGAAGTCCATCGAAGCAGGAACTGTTTCTGTTGTAGCAAGGTAAAAATGTCACCCCTAACAGCCGAGTGAAAATGTCACCCCCTCGTTATTTTTTTAGAGGGCCTCGATCTGCAATTTTGTGTCGCCGTGGTAGACGGCGACGCGCCCGGCCAAGTCCTGGACGAGT
>DATLSU010000061.1:0-176809 GCA_035533975.1 Patescibacteria group bacterium | reverse complement strand
CGCCGTCTACCACGGCGACACAAAATTGCACATCGAGGCCCTCTAAAAAAATAACGAGGGGGTGACATTTTCACTCGGCTGTTAGGGGTGACATTTTTACCTTGCTACAACATCGGTCTTGTGGAACGCATCTAAGCCCCGGCCCCTTGTCGCGGCCCGCCGGCCGGCAGGCCGGAGGCCGGCTTTGCGGCCGGCTCCGATGAGCCTTGGGGGCGAGGTAAAAATACCTCACGACGCCGTTGCCGTTCGATGCCCACCAGATTCGTCCCTGGGTATCCAGCCAGAACCATGCGGCCTTGAAAATTGTGGCAGGCAAAGCAAGGCCCCGTTTTTCCCCCGGTTTTGCCAAAGAGCAGGGCTTTCCCCGGACCATTCGGCAGCAGCACTTGCGCCTGCCAAACCGAAAGATCGCTCGAGTTTCCCACCGAGAGCATCTTCAGCGCCAACTGAATGCGAAGCGCCGCTTCCCCATCAAGGGAAAGCGGCGCTCGAGCGTTCCGCCGATGGTTATTTCGTGGTGTGCATGCCGCCGTTCGCCAAATAAAAATAGCCCACTGCGGCATTGCCGTTCGACGCCCACCAGATCCGGCCCTTGGCGTCGC
Organism: Patescibacteria group bacterium; assembly: GCA_035533975.1. Lineage (GTDB taxonomy): Bacteria > Acidobacteriota > Terriglobia > Acidiferrales > UBA7541 > JAKASX01. The sequence goes on along the minus strand of DATLSU010000061.1, from coordinate 176,207 downwards.
GCCAGAATTTCCTCATCGTGATTTCCGGGTACGGGAACGGGTACTCGACGATCTTTCCCGTCTTCGGGTTCAAGCGCTGGATCGTATCCAAAAACGTCATCGAGTACCAAACGTTTCCGGCCTTATCCAAGGCGATCGCATAGTCGTGCTTGTCCGGACCGAGGGGCGTGAACTGCTTGAACGCTTTGGTTTTCGGATTCACCCGGCAGACCCTCGTCGTATCCGCGCTCACCACCGGGGTTCGGCAGGTGAGCCAGACGATTCCCTTGGAACTGATCGCAATCCGGTGAGAGCGGAAGGTCTGCGGATCGGTGGGAGGACGATAGGCCGTGACGATTTTCAAGGTCTTGGGATTCACCTCGGTGAGCGGGCCATTTACAATGTCGGTGAACCAGACGTTGCCGTTCACCGGGTCACCGTACACGTCATAGGTGTTTTCTTTTGTCCTTCCAGGGATGGGCGTGAATTTGCCCGTCCTGGGGTCGAGCCGGGATGGCGGAGTTCCACTGGCGAAAACGTACACCTTCCCATCGACCAGCATGGGATGGGCGTCGTGGATGTTTCCTCCGGCAAATTTCCACTGCAGTCCGGGAAGATAGGGAGCCTGGAATTGCTTGACTTTCCCCGTCTTCATGTCCACTTCCCCGATGCGGTTGCAACCCTGCTCCCCGAACCACGCGTTGCCGTCCGGTCCCACCTCGATCGCGTGGATCCCGGCCGCGTGCGAGCATGGCGCCATGTACGCCGTATTCTTGCCGGTCTTGGGATTGATCCGAATCACCCGATTCGCATTCGCGTAATCGGCCACCCAGATATACCCATCGGCATAAAATCCCTTTTGAATACTTGGCGGATACACTTGAAACGGGCACCAGGTCGAGTCCTCCAGCGGATACACGACGTAGACCATATTCATCGCCTGCTTGCTGAATTTCCGCACCGTCGCTTTGTACCCGGCCAGGTCGGCCGGCGATGCGGGAAGTGTGGAATTCAAACCGAATATCTGGGTGAGATAGCCAGCCAGGCGCCCGGCCTGCTGGTTGGTCATCGGGAAAATACCATCCGGACCCACGCCGTAGGAGGCCGCATCGAACCGCATGTAATTGATCAGGCCCATCCAGCCCTGGTAGTTCAAGCGGCGCGTCGCCATGCGGCTTTGAAAATTGTGGCAGCCGAAGCAGGGGCCAAAGAGCAATCTTTTCCCCGGGGCATTCGGGAGCAACAATCCCGCCTGGTAAACCGACAAATCGCTCCACTGGACGGTTCCCTTCTCCAGAGAAAAATCCGCCTTCGCCTGCTGATCGGCCGTCTGGAGGGTTTCGCTCTGCGGAGCGGCCTTGTAGCCGACTGCCCGGATGGTCAGCCGGTACGTGCCGGCGGAAAGGTTCGGAACGCTATATTGGCCGTTTTCGTGCGACAACACATCCGTCATGATATTGGTGCTCGTGTTCTGGGCCTCGACAAACGCGCCCTCGAAAGGCGCCCCATCCGGGCCCTTCACCGTGCCGCTGATCGTGGCGCCCATGGCCAGAGGAACAGCCGAAAACAGAAAAACCATTAAGCCAAGCATCTTTGTCGATAGGTACCGCATGACGCCTCCCATCCTTCTTTGAGACTCGCCCCCGGACAACGGCCAACTCGCCGTTCGCCCGGGGCTATGGATTTCCAGCCGCGCCCGGAAGAGCTTGCTTTCCAGCGGAAGGAACTTCAGCGACAACCGGATGGGGTGCGCCGCATCCCCTCGCCGAGGAAGCGGCGCACCCTAGCCCGGCCGTTTGTCACTTATCCGTGTGCATGCCGCCGCCCGCCAGATAAAAATATCCCACCGTGGCGTTGGCCGGCGACGCCCACCAGATCCTTCCCTGCGCGTCGAGCCAGAACTTCCTCATCGTGATTTCCGGGGACGGGAACGGATATTCGACGATTTTCCCCGTCTTCGGATCGAGCCGCTGCAGCGTATCCAAATCTGACATCGACCACCACACATGGCCGGCCCTGTCGACTTGAATCGCGTAGTCCGCCTTGTTCGGCCCCAGAGGAGTGTACTGTTTGAAGGCTTTCGTCTTGGGATCGAGGCTGCAGATACGGTCTCCGCGGCAGGTGACCCAAACAACGCCCTTGGGAGTGATCGAGATCCGGTGGGACTTGAAATCGGTCGGATCGACCGAGGGAGCGAAGCTGAGGACGGTCTTCAATGTTTTCGGGTCGACTTCGCGCAGCGGGCCCTTGCCGATATCGGTAAACCATACGTTCCCGTTAACCAGGTCGCCGTACACGTCGTAGGTGTTAGGAATTCCGGGGATCGCCGTGAACTTGCCTGTCGCGGGATCCAGGCGCGTGGCCGGATCGCCGCTGGCGAAAACGTAGAGTTTCCCGTCGACCATCATGGGATGCGCGTCGTGCTTGCTTCCTCCACGAAGGCCCCACTCTTTCCCGGGAACGTAAGGGTCCTGGAACTGCGTTACTTTCCCCGTTTTCACGTCGATTCTGCCCACCCGGTTGCAGCCCTGCTCGGCAAACCACACATAGCCCTGCGGGCCAACCTCTGCCGAGTGGATGCCGGCCGCGGACGGGCACGGAACGTTGTACGTCGTATTCTCACCGGTTTCGGGATTGACGCGGACCACCCGATTCGCATTGCCGTAATCGCCCACCCAGATACTTCCATCCGAGGACAAGCCTTTTTGGATGGTTGGCGGATAGACTTGAAACGAGAGCCAGGTCGGATCCGTCAAGGGATACACGACGTAGACGATATTCATCGCTTGGTTGCCGAACTTGCGCACGGTCGCCCCGTAACCGGGCAGATCGGCCGGGGATGCCGGGGTCGTGGAATTCAAACCAAACACCTGGTTGAGATAGTCCGCCGCCTCGTTGGCCGTCTGGTTGGTAAACGGAAACGCGCCATACGGGCCAATGAAGTAGGGCACGGCGTCCTGCCGCATATAATTGACCAGGCCCAGCCAGCCCTGGTGGTCCAACCGGCGAGTCGCCATGCGGCTTTGAAAATCATGGCAGGCAAAGCAAGGTCCCGCGTTCTTTCCGGGCTGGCCGAAGAGCAAATTCTTCCCCGGGCCATCCGGCAAGAGCACTTGCGCCTGCCAAACCGAAAGATCGCTCCAGCTGACGGCTCCTTTGGCCAAGGCGAAATCGGCTTTGGCATGCTGATCGGCGGTTTGGAGGGTTTCGCTCTGGGCAGCGGCCTTGTAGCCCACCGCCCGGATACTCACTCGATAAGTGCCGGCGGCAAGATTCGGTATCGTATAGCTGCCGTTCTCCTGCGACAAAACGTCCGTCATGATACTCGTAGCCGTATTCTGGGCTTCCACAAACGCGCCTTCGAAAGGCGCGCCGCCGGGACCCTTCACGCTGCCGCTGATCGTGGCTCCCATGGCCAGCGGGACAGCCGAAACCAGAAATACCACCAGCCAAAACAGTCTCTTCGAGAGTGACCGCATAACGCTTCCCCCTCCTTCAGAATTCTTCTGGTGCGTGCCCGGACGAGGACCCAACCGGCCCTCGTCCGGACAGATGAATTGTAAGCGGCGAACTGAAGAATTTCCTGCTTTTCAGAAAAGAATCTTCAGAGACAGCTGCACTTGCCGCGATGTGGTTGACGTACTGGTGATCCGTCCTGCCGTCGGATTCGGAGCTTCCGAATACGGTCCACCTGTTAGAAGGCCGGTGAAAACCGTTGCGCTCGGATAGCCGAAATTCGCATGGTTCAGAATGTTAAAGAACTCGGCTCGGAACTCGAGATTTCCCGCTTCGCCTAAAAACGGCAACGCCGTGTCCTTGACTACGGAAAAGTCCCATTCCGAAAGACCCGGGGCGCGCAGCATATCGCGGGTCGCCGTGCCCAGGTATCCCGGCGTGGGGAGCATGAACATCAGCGGATTGAACCACTGATTGGGGTTTCCAGTGATCACTGAGTTCTTATCATAGGGCACGAAATTATAGGTCGTCGTGCCATGGGCGCCGGTGACAGTCAGCGTGCCGGCTCCCGTGCCGAGGCTGGGGCGCGTACCACCGAAGCCGCACCCATTCGAGCAAGAGCGATTCAGCGCCAGAATGGGGAAGAACGGAAGCCCGGTGTGCACGGTAACGATATTCCCGATCCACCATCCATGCAGGATTTTGGCCGCGAAATTATGCGATTGGATGTTGGGGAAATGGTACATCAACGAAAGGTTCCAAACCTGCGTCACATCGAAGCATGACGGACCGTAGTCCGTTTGTCCGAAAAGCGGATCGTAACCATCCGTGCTGCCGCCGTTCGAGCAATCCGAACCGGCTTGTCCGGACATCGTATTATCCAGGGACTTGCCCCAGGTATACGAGGTGTCAAACTCCAAACCATGGGCGAACCGCTTGTCCGCTGTTACCTGCAGCGAGTTGTACCAGGAATAGCCGCCCGTCGTCCACATTTCCCAGGTGGTGAAATTTGGATTCACACGGCAACTGGGGATAACGTTCGCGCAGTGTGAGACGATTGAGGGGTCCCAAAATTCCACCGGATTGGGAGCGAATCCGGTAACGGAGGTTGGGATCGCGGGGTTTCCCGTTCTGGTTTGATACAGGCTCGTTCCATGAAAACCCACGTAGGCCACGCTCAGAGCGATCTGCGCGGGTAGCTGATGTTCCACCGAGAGGCTGTACTGCATGCCTTTCGGCTGTCCAATATGATAGGTGGTCGTGAAGAGGTTGTGGCCGAGGTCGGACGGGGTGAACGAGAACGGAAGCGTGAGGACCGTTCCCGGATTGATTGCCTGGATCTCGCCACTCAGGGGCGGCAAAACTTCCAGGTTCTGTTGGAGGGCGTTTCCGAAATTGGCGATGTCGTAATAAATGCCAAAGGCGCCCCGGACCGCCGTCGTTCCTTTCCCAGTCACATCCCAGGCAAAACCCAGCCTGGGGCTGAAATTATGCAGGCTGGAATTGTCCATCAGCGGTCCCCGGGTCGCGGCCGCATCCGTGTAGGGATTGCGAATCACATACGAGTTTCCCCTCGTCTCGCGCGGCGTGGTATGAAATTCATACCGCACACCCAGGTTCAGGGTCAGCCTCGGCATCGCCTTCCAATCGTCCTGCAAGTAGAAGCCGAACGTGTTGTACCAGTAGTTCTCGGTGCCGCCTGGCGAGCCCGGGGCTTGGATCTGGTATTGGCTGGGTATGCCCTCCATGAAGGATTGGATGCTTCCGAAGTTGATGCTTCCCAGCGTAAGAAAGGGCACATTCAAACCTTGGTTGAAACGATTGACGAGCGCGCCGAACTGCAAGGCGTGGTTGCCGACCGTGTCGTAGATGTCCTCGCTGAGCGTGTAAATATTCTGTTTGTTGATGACGTTCGGCGGCCCGATATATCCCTCCGGGCCCATGTTCGTCATGCCGCTGATGCTGATCGTTCCCATCGGCACCCCTGGCTGAAAGGAATGCTGCGCGTCGATGTAAGGGTTTTCATCGAAGTTATCGTCCCCGAAAACGGTCCGGGCATACGACAGATGCGTAACGCCGAGCACCGTCGGCGAATAGATATGGTTTTCCGACAGCGTCAGGAACTGGTAGCGGCTATGAGTGGCAATGTTCCAACCGGGAAACGCGGCGGCGCCAACGGAAGTGACGCCATTCGGAGCGGTTCCCGCGGCATCGTCAATGGTGTAGCGACCAAAGAAGTTGTCCTTGGCCGAAAAACTTTGGTCCACCCGCATCTGCCCGTAGTACTCACGTGCCACGCTGCTCGTAACGAAGGCGAAGCCGTTGCTGCCCTGGTTTGGCGCGGGATAAAGCGCAAACAAGGGCTGCATCACGGCGGGCACCGCGATCGTCTGGCCCGGCCCTAGCGAGGAAACGCAGGAACTGTCGACCGTGTAATTGTTCGCCGCGGTCATTTCCTGAAAACAGGCGGAGGGAAAGGTGATGGCGTTCGATGAAACACCCGTATTCGCACGCACCCCCTCAAATACTCCGTAGAAGAACGTCTTGTTCTTCCGAATCGGCCCGCCAATCGAGCCGCCAAAGTCGTTGCGCTGGAACTCGGGCAACCGGTGGCCGCCGCTGTTGCCGGCGGTGTCGAAGTAGTTGCGCGCGTCCATGTGGCTGTTCCGCAGGTAATCGTAGGCGTCGCCGTGGAAATGATTCGTTCCGCCTTTGCTGACGATGACCATCTGGCTGCCCATGGCCATGCCGTATTGCGCGCCGAAACCGGTGGTAATCACGCGGAATTCCTTGATCCCATCGACGCCCAGCGCGGTCCCCAGTTCCGAGGAGACCGAGCCGCCCAGCTGGTTCATGATCGGCGTTCCATCGAGCGTCGCATAATTGGACCGGATGCTCGCGCCATTGCTGCTGTACCAAACGCCGAGCTGTCCCTGGCCACCGCCGGTGACCTGCTGCGCAACCCCCGGCTGGAGCAGCGCCAGCGTCGTATAGTTGCGGCCGTTCAAAGGCAATTGAGCGATACTCGCGTCGTTCACCAGGCCGCCGAGCGTGGCGGTCGTTGTATTCACGATCGCCGCCGCGCTCGTGACCACCACCTGCTGCGTCGTGCTACCCACCTGGAGAGTGCCATTGGCAACCAGGTTTTGGGCTACGGTTAGAGTCAGGTCCGGCAACGTCAGGGTTCGGAAGCCCGATTTTTCGATTTTCAACGTGTAGATGCCTGTCGGTACGGCGGGAAACCGGTACGCTCCGTGCGCGTCGGTTGTCGCGGTGCGCGTCAACCCGGTCTGCGTGTTCAGGATCGTGACCGTCGCGTCCGGGATGGCGGCATTCGAAGGATCGAGCACCGTCCCCAAGATCGTTCCCGAAGAGATTTGCGCAAGGGCAGAACCCCCCGCAATGCCAAAAAGCAATACAACAAGGAACCCCCACAGCCGGAATACACGCGAGACATTCTGCCTCTCGACCATTCGACCGCCCCCCCCACGCAGAATTGGATGATGCCATCTGCTATATGAATGGCCCAGCTAGCCGAAATCACATCTTGTTTTGTGCGCGCCCCTCCAGCATCCCTCTACAATGTGTGGACTTATACACGAAAGAATTTCAAAGTCAAGACCTATAGTCGGGATCTCGCAGGCGTTTCAAACATCGGCAGTTTAGCCCTGACGCAGCGAGAGATCCCGTCTGGCAAAGGGTTGTTCACGAATTGCAGAGACTGCGGGGAGGCGGGATCACCCCGACGCTCAGCTACGAGTCGTAGCTGAGCGTCGAGAAGACATCGACACCTTCGAGTTTGGAGCGGCCGTTCAGGAAAGTCAGCTCGACGGCAAAGCAAGCGCCGACCACTTCCCCGCCCAATTGGCGGACCAGATGCACGGTCGCCTGAGCCGTGCCGCCCGTGGCGAGCAGATCGTCGCAGATCAGAACGCGCTGGCCGCGGCGAATGCCATCCTCGTGGATTTCCAGACCGTCGGATCCGTATTCGAGCTGGTAGCGAATTTGCGCGGTTTTCCATGGCAGCTTGCCGGGTTTGCGCACGGGAACGAATCCGGCGCCCATCTCGAAGGCCAGCACGGGAGCGAGGACGAAACCGCGAGCTTCGATGCCGGCGACGACGTCGACGCGCAGGGAGCGGTAATGATCGATCATCTGTTCCATCAAAGAGCGGAAACCGGACCGGTCCTGAAACAGCGTGGTCAGGTCGTAGAAAAGAATTCCCGGTTTTGGGTAGTCAGGGACCGCACGGATCAGTTTCTTGAGGTCGTCCATTCCGCTCCTTTTCTTGGCAGATCTAGTGCTCGATGGAAAAATCGTCGCCGTAGCGCGGCAACAGCTGCGCGGGTTCCTCGGTGACTTCCCAAACGAGGGCAGACGCGGGACCGAGTTCGAGCTTCTGGCGCAGGGCATCGAGCTGGCCGCCCGGCCCGATGGCGTAGATCTCAACACGGCCGTCCTGAAGATTCTTGGCGTAGCCGGCCACACCCAGGCCCTGCGCCATGCGGCGGGCGTAATGGCGATAGCCCACGCCTTGCACCGATCCGCTGACATAGTAGGTGCGCGCGATGCGATGTTCATCCATGACCCGGAACTCCTCCCGCGCCCACCGCCCGCGCCCGAAACCCGCGTCCGGCGAACGATGGATTTTACCAGAGCCGGGCGCGAGCGTGCGGCATATCCGGCCGGCCCGAAGGCCGGCTGGTGACGCCCCTAACGAATATGCGAAAATCGGACTCGAGAAACCAATGAAATCAGCCGCCAAGCTAATCGTAGCCGTGCTGCTGGCCGCCGCAGCAGGATGGGCCCAACAAGCCGGTCCCATGCAGGCTCCTTCCGAGCCGCCCGTCATCCACCGCATTCCCCTTTACGCAAAAGTGCCGCCGCCGCCCATGGCACCCGAGCAGATCGTTCAGCGATTCACCGTCAACGAGACCAAATACAAAGAAGCGTATCAAACGTACGGTTTTCGGCAGACCATCCGGGTCGAGGAACTGAATTCGCAAGGCGATCCGACGGGAAGTTACCAGGTGCAGGCGGAAGTCTACGTGAAGCCGGGCCGAGGCCGCTACGAGCGCATCCTGAACTGGTCGAAGTCGAGCCTCCAGTACCTGGCGCTCTCGTCCCAGGACCTCGAGACGATCGCCGAGATTCCCCCGTTTCCGCTCGCCGGCCAGGCCGCCGGCGACTACCACTTCACCTACCGGGGCACCGAGAAACAGGGCGAGCTGATGACCTATGCCTTTCAAGTCGAGCCGAAAAGCGTGCAGCCGGGCCACGTCTATTTCTCCGGCGTGGTCTGGGTCGATACCGTCGATTTGGCGATTGTGAAGAGCTACGGTCATTTCGTCACTAGCGGGCCGAAGGCGCCGAGCGCGCTTCCCTTCTCTTTTTACGAGACCTACCGGGAGAACGTGGCCGGAAAATATTGGTTTCCCAGCTACCTACGATCCGACGACTACTACCATCAGGGCAAGAACGAGCTGCCGATCCGCCTCATCGTGCAATCCAGCGCTTTCCATCCCGGCAAGCCGGGAATTCCCCCGGCCAAGGCACGGCGATAGAACGGCGACGGCGCAGGAACCCCGGGGAGACGGAAGGGCTTAGCGGATGCTGGGCTCGGGGGCGGGGTGCGCGGCATGCGGCTCGGTCCGCGCGGCGCGGCTGGCGAAATCGGGACGGAACCGGTAAAGCGGGTTGACCGGACCCGGACCCTTGCCGATCGAAAAGCCGTGCAGAATGGCCTGCGCGACGTAGGCTTTCGCCAGGGTGACGGCCTCGGTCAGCGCGCGGCCGGTGGCCAGATGGGCGGCGAGGGCGGAGGAAAACGTGCAGCCGGTGCCGTGGGTATGGCCGGTCTTGACCAGTTCGCCTCCGAACGTGACGAAATCAGTCCCGTCGAAGAGAACGTCGGTGGGTTTTTCCATGTGGCCGCCCTTGACGATGGCAGCGCGGGCGCCCATTTCCACCAGCCTCTGCGCCGCGGCTTTCATCGCGCCCAGATCCTTGACCTCCAGGCCCGTCAGCAGCTCGGCCTCCTCGATGTTGGGCGTGATTAACGTGGCCCGCTTGATCAGATCCTCGCGCAAGAATTTCACGCCAGCCGCGTCGAGCAACTCCGGGCCTCCGCTGGTAGGCATGACAACCGGGTCCAGCACGACGCAGGGGAAAGCGCCGCGATCGAGGAACTCGGCCAGGGTGGCGGCGTTGCCGCGGTTGGCCAGCATGCCGATTTTGACGGCGGCGATTTCGAGATCTTCCGCCAGAGCGTCGAGCTGCGCGCGGAGGGTGGCCTGTGGGACCGGATGCACCGCCTTGACCCCCTGCGTCGACTGAATCGTGAGAGCGGTGACCGCCGCGACGCCGTAGCAATCGTGCACGGCAAAAGCCTTCAGGTCAGCGGCAACGCCCGCCCCGCAGGAAGGATCGAATCCCGCAACGGTCAGAACGATCGGTGGTGCAGGAATATTGTTCGGCAAGAAGTTTTCCTTTTCCCCCCAACTCGCACTGTAAGAAATGTTCTCGGCCATGCGCAAGAACAAAATGAGGGGGGAACGATTTCCCGGCAATGAACCGGGCTCAACGAGGCGGAAAAGGAGCGGAGGAACGCGCCGGGAGGGCGGCTGGGCCGGTTGCCAGAGGAGTCGAAAGCGCCCTATGGGAATAGGCCGCGGCTGGTCGTGGTCTCGGCGACGCGCCCGACGGCGACGACGTAGGCGCCCTGGCGAAGGTGGGCATGATGTTTCTGTGCCGCCGCAACGACCTCGCGAAAGGCGCGGCGCATGATCGCATCGAGCCGGGTATGAACCTCCTCCTCCGACCAGGAATAGCCCTGTTGGTTTTGCACCCACTCGAAATAACTGACGGTGACGCCTCCCGCGTTGGCCAAAACGTCGGGAACGACGAAGACCCCCTTGCGATGGAGCACCTCGTCGGCGTGGGGCGTGATCGGCCCATTGGCGCCCTCGACGACGATTCGGGCCTTGATCTGATCGGCGTTGGCCAGCGTGATGACGTTTTCCAGGGCGGCGGGAATGAGGATATCGCACTTGAGCGCCAGCAGCTCGTCGTTCGAGAGGCGCGACGTGCCGGGCATACCGACGACGGTGCCGGTGCGGTCCTTATAGCGCTGGGCGCGGAGGGGATCGATGCCCCGGGCGTTGTAGGCGCCGCCGCGGGAATCGCTGATCGCCACCACCTTGGCGCGCCGCTCGGCGAACAGGCGGCAGGCGGCCCGGCCGACGCTGCCGAATCCCTGGACCGCGACGCTAGCCCCGCGAAGCGGCAACCGCTTGAGCTTGGCGGCCTCCTCGGCGACAACGAGGACGCCGCGCGAAGTCGCTTCATGCCGCCCCGCCGAACCGCCCAGGGCAATCGGCTTGCCCGTGACGACCGAGGGCGAGCTGTGGCCGACGCTGGCCGAATAGGTATCCATGATCCAGGCCATCGTCTGGGAGTCGGTATAGACGTCGGGAGCGGGGATGTCGTTTTCCGGACCAATAATCGGGAGAATCTCATAGGTGAAACGCCGGGTCATCCGCTCGAGCTCACCCTTGCTCATCCGTTTGGGGTCGCAGATCACCCCTCCCTTGCTTCCGCCGAAAGGGATGTTGACGGTCGCCGTTTTCCAGGTCATCCAGGCCGCCAAGGCCTTCACTTCATCGAGCGAAACGTTCGGATGGTAACGGATGCCGCCCTTGGCCGGTCCACGGGCAACGTTGTGCTGGACGCGAAAGCCTGAAAAAACCTTCGTCTGGCGGTTATCCATCTGGACCGGGATGGATACTTCCAGAATGCGTTTCGGAGTGCGAAGAATCTGCCGCAAACCGGGATCGAGCTTGAGTAATTCGGCCGCCATATCGAACTGGATCTGGGAAATATGAAAAGGATTCAGGTCCTCGCGAGGGGGCATGCGAGAGGGAAGAATGGGTCGGGCGACGGTCGCCATCGAAGTCTCCTCCTACCTTCCGGCTTTAGGCTTGGGCGGAATGACGCTGCCTTGCGATGTAACGCATCCGGCACTGCTCCGAACAGAAGTGCAGCGTCTTTTCTCCCTCATCCAGCCGGTGGGAAATGTCTTCCGCAACGTAAGTGCCGCACCATGGGTCTCTGTGCAATGCCTTCGCCGGGGCCGGTGGCTGCCGCTCCGCGCGGGGAGGATTGGCCCGCCGGGACGACGGCCGGCCGAAAATCCGGCGCACCAGCCATACGGCAAAAACCACCCAAAGAAAAATCTCGAATGCTCGTGCAAGAAACTCCATGTGCTTATGTTACGCCTCCCCTGCCCTGGTGGCTGCGACCCCGGGGGTTCGGCAGACGGAGCGGCTGTCGCAGTTTATTCAAGCGGAAAATCCAGTGTCAATGAAAACAACTGAAAGAAAAGGGAGATAGTGCGCGTGGGAGACTGGAGAAAGAAGATGCGAGAACTCTCGCTCCACGCATCCCCTAGACCCACCAGGACTTAGGAGCGAGGGACGAAAAACAACGCTCCCTGGTCCTTCTATCTATTTCTTCTCCCTGGCTATTTCCCCTCCCCGGCCGGAATACGGTCGGTGCCGACGTAGGGGCGCAATGCTTCCGGGATCAGGATCGAGCCATCGGCCTGCTGATAGTTATCGACGATGGCGACCCAGGTGCGGCCGACCGCGAGGCCCGAGCCGTTCAGGGTGTGGAGGAAGTCGCTGCGGCCGCCCCTGGGGCGGTAGCGAATGCCCGCTCGCCGGGCTTGGAATGCTTCGCAATTCGAGCAGGAGGAGATCTCCATGAAAGTTCCGGCCGATGGAAGCCAAACCTCGATATCGTAGGTTTTGGCGGCGGCAAAACCCATGTCCCCGGTGCACAACTGGACGACGCGGTGATGGAGGCCGAGCCGTTGCAGCAGGTCTTCGGCGTCGCGGACCAAGCTCTCGAGTTCCTCGCCGCTCTCTTCGGGCCGGGTGAATTTGTACATCTCGACTTTCTGGAATTGATGCTGGCGAACGATACCGCGGGTGTCCTTGCCGGCGGCGCCCGCCTCGGAACGGAAACAGGAGGTCCAGGCGCAGACGCGGATGGGAAGGCGGTCGGCGTCGAGGGTTTCGCCGCGGTAGAGATTGGTCAGTTCGACCTCGGCGGTCGGCGTCATCCACCAGTCGGTTCCTTCCAGGTGAAACATGTCGTCGGCGAATTTCGGCAACTGCCCGACGGCGGTAAGCGATTCGGTGCTGACCACAAAGGGGGGAAGGTACTCGGTGTAGCCATGCTCGCGCGTGTGGACGTCGAGGAAGAAATTGGCCAGGGCGCGTTCGAGCCGCGCGCCCAGGCCGCAATAGAGCGCGAAGCGGGAGCCGGCGATGCGCGCGGCCCGCGCCAGATCGAGAATGCCGGCCCCCTCGGCCACTTCCCAGTGCGGCCGCGGGGTGAAATCGAAGGCCGGCGGCTGGCCCCAGCGGCGCATTTCGATGTTGTCGCCCGAATCGCGGCCGACGGGCACCGCGGACTGCGGAATATTCGGAACGGTCAGCAGGAATTGGCGGAGCGGCTCATCGAGGGCCGCGACTTTTTCGTCCATTTCCCGAATCCGCTGCGAAGTCTTCTTCATTTCGGCGGCCAAGGAGGAAACGTCTTCGCCCGCCTTTTTCCGGCGGCCAATATCCTCACTCGAGCGGTTGCGCAGGGCCTTCAGGCTTTCGACCTCGGTGATGAGGCGGCGCCGCTCGGCGTCGATCGCTTGAAAGGAAGCAAGATCGATGGAAACGCCCCGCTTTTCCGCCATTTGGCGAATCAGGTCGAGATGGTCGCGAACGAAACCGAGATCGAGCATGGCCCAGACAGATTAGCGCAACCGGGCCGGCGGCGGAAAGCCGATGCGCCGGCGCGCTGGCGCAATTGCCTGCGCAGCCCCGGCCATTCATCCCGCCCCGGGCCTGACGTGAACCTTCCCCGATCGTGCAGGAGCCAGCCCGCATCCCGGGGTTGTATCCTAGAATGGAACCGCCAACGGGGGTCTAGACCGCGGGAAATGGGCGTTCCGGAGAATCGAGAGAATCCAATGGAGCAGGCCGCTAGCCGGTCCACCAAGCCGACGCAAGTAAAGGTCCACGTATCGACAGGTGCGGGGATGGATATCGACTGGGCTGACGGACACCACAGCCATTACGAATTCGCCTATTTGCGGGACCGGTGTCCCTGCGCGGTCTGCAAGGAGGGGCGAGATCCGCATGACCACCCGGCGCCGGCCGGCGCGCTGCCGCTCTACAAGCCGCGCATCACCGCCCGGTCGGCTTCGCCGGTAGGGCACTACGCCGTCGAGTTCGATTTTTCCGACGGGCACGCGACCGGAATCTTCAGCTTCCCGTATCTGCGCGAAATCTGCCCCTGCGGCGAGTGTGGCGGAGCGAAGTGACTTTGCCACTCCGCTCCGCCAGGAAATTTCTTTCCTTTCGGCCGCCCCGCGCCGCTTAGCTTTTGAGCGCTTCGGTCACGTATTTATTGAGAACCGCGGCGACTTCCTGGCGCCTGCCCGGCGCCCAAGTCAGCATTCCCTCCCCGGACTTGGCGCCCAGGTGGCCTTCCTGGATGGCCTTTTCGATGACCGCTGAAGGTTTGGTTGCCTGGCTGAGCGCCGGCAGGACGTGCTCGTGGATGGCCCGCGTCATATCCAGGCCCACGTAGTCCGCGTTTTCGATTGGCCCCAAAACGCGCAACTTCAAGCCCAGCGTATTGCGCACCACAAAATCGACCGTCGGCGCGTCGCAAACGCCTTCCTCGATCAGAGCGAAGGCCTCCCGCCAGAGCGCGTGCTGCATGCGATTCCCGATGAACCCCGGGGTGTCTTTCCGGACGTGAACGGGAGACTTGCCAATCGCCCGCAGCAGATCCATGGTCCATTGCACGTACTCGGGCCGCGTGGCCGGTCCTTGCACAACTTCCACCAGCGGCATCAGATAAGGCGGGTTCCACCAATGGGTTCCCACCAGGCGCGCGGGGGATTTCATCCGCTGCGCGACGTCGGAGACGCTCAAGACGGAAGTGTTCGTCGCCAGCAGCGCTTTTGGCAGCCGCCCTTCGAGCTCGCCGAACAATTCCTGCTTCATCCGCAGGTCTTCGGGAACGGCTTCCACGGCGAAATGGCATTCCGGATCGAGAGCCGCAACGCTGTCGACCAGCCTAACCGTATCGGCGGCCGCGGGGTTCAGCCCCGCCGCCTTCAGGGAATTGCGCATGCGCTCGGGCGCGGAGGCTCGGACGGCCTGAATAGGCTCGCAATCGGTCACTTCACTGCCGGCCGCCGCGAATATGGCGGCCAAGGCATGCCCCATCAGGCCGCCGCCGATGATCGCGATTTTCAAATTGGACGGTTTGGGTGCTGGCAAAGCGAGAGTTTGGTCTGTCATCAGCACACCGTATAGCCGCCGTCGATGTACAAGATTTGTCCGGTGCAGAAGCGGGAAGCCTGGGAGAAGAAGAACAGAACCGGACCGACCAGGTCGTCGGGCTCGGCCAGGCGGCCCAGCGGGATTCGCGACAACATGTTGTTGCGCGTGGTGCGGGCTTTTTCATTATCCTCGTACATCCACGCCGTCAGCTTGGAACGGAAGACCGTAGGAGCGATTACGTTGACGCGAATTCCATTGGGACCCCACTCCGCGGCCAGCGACTTCGCGATCAGATCGATCGCGGCCTTGGAGGCGCAATAGGCGGTGTAGCCGGCCGGATGGCCCAGAAGGCCCCGCGTCGAGGAAACCAGCACAACGCTGCCGCCGCCGCCCTGCTTGAGCAACTGGCGCCCCGCCGACTGGCACACCAGCCAGCTCCCCCGCACGTTCGCATTCATGACGGCATCGAAGCGATCGACCGGCATATTCACGATCGGAGAAACGATGTTCATGCCGGAAGCCGCCAGAACCAGATCGAGCCTTCCGTGCGCCTTGACGGCCGCGTCCACCATGGCGTCGGCGTCTTCCGGACTGTCCGGGCGGCGGGGAATCGCCACCACTTCCGCCTTCATTTCCTTGATTTCGCTCTCTAACTGTGCTAGCTCTTTGGTGTTGCCGCCGGCGATGGTAAGCCGCGCACCGGCGGCCGCCAGTGCTTTGGCCACCGCGCCGCCCAAAGCGCCTGTCGCGCCGGTAATCAGAGCGGACTGATTTTTCAAATCGAACATAGTCTGGGGTGCACTCATGCCGAGCCTCCTCTATCTGGTCTCTCAAAATGTTCAGGTTCGTCCGATTTCATCGCGGGTCTCCGGCGCCGATGCAAAAGCAGCTTGCCGTCTTCGTTTCCGCATCGGTTGGCTCTGAATCCGGGCGCAAGGGACCCACGTGTTGCCACGCTTTCTACAAGTACGGCAGGATGGTATCGAGCGTCTTGGCCCAAATTCCGGGCTGGCGTTTTGCCACGCTGCAGCGCAACTGTACCGCAGAGGAGCGCAGGAATTCTAGGACAAATCACTTAGAAACGATCAGGAGAACCCATGCCACCACAAGTTGACCCGTTGACGGGTGTTGAATTTTATGAGCTGAGCCACCCGTGGGGATTGTCGATCCCCAACTGGCCCTATTTTGAAGACGTCAAGATCGAACGCGTGCATTATCACGCGAAGTCCCGGGTGCTCTCGCAGAGGATTACCACGGTCATGCATGCCGGCACGCACGTGGATGCGCCGGCGCACGTGATCGAGAACACTCCCTTCCTGCATGAAGTGCCGCTCTACACCTTCTTCGGACGAGGCGTAATCGTATCGATTCCGAAAAAGAAGTGGGAAGTGGTCACCCCGGACGACCTCGAGAAAGCCAGGCCGAAAATCGAGAAGGGGGACATTGTTATCGTCAACACCGGCTGGCACCGCTACTACGGCGACAACGTCAGCTACTACGCCTACTCGCCGGGCTTCTACAAGGAAGCGGGGGAATGGTTCGCGGAGCGCCAAGTCAAGGCCATCGGAACCGACACCCAGGCGCTCGACCATCCCCTGGCGACGGCCATCGGCCCCCATGGTCCCGGGGCGCCAAACGGGCTTCTGCCCTGGGCCGTGGCCGAATACGAGGCCGAAACGGGCCGCAAGGTCCTCGACGATTTCCCCCTCTGGGAACCATGCCATCGCTCCGTATTGTCGAAGAACATCGTCGGCTTTGAAAACATCGGCGGCGACATCGACGAAGTGACGGGCAAGCGCGTGACCATCGCCGGATTCCCCTGGCGTTGGGTCAAGGGTGACGGCTGCATCGTGCGTTTGGTTGCGATGATCGACCGGAAGGGAACCTTCCGCATAGAACAAGGAGGAGACAGCTAATGCAAGTCAATCGTTTCGACAAAGCCAAACAGTACGTGGCTCCCCGGCACAACGCCTGCGTCGGCTACCGGCTGCAGGGCTCCGACGCCACGAAAGTGGACGACTTTTGGGTTGGCATGTCGCATTTCCTGCCCGGCGGAGGAGCCGACCGCGACGCCTCCCCGTTCGAGAAGGTCTACGTGGTGATTTCCGGCGAGATCACGGTGGAAACCGCCGGCGAGCGCGTCACCCTGAAAGCGCTCGATTCCTGCGTGATCGGCAAGAACGAAGAACGAACCCTCGTCAATGAATCTCATCTGCCCTGCTCGATGCTGGTGGTGATCTCGACTCATAAGGACGCGGCATGAAACCGATCGTCATTACCGCGGCTCTTACCGGACCGATTGCCACCAAGGCGGATCATCCGGGATTGCCGACGACCCCGGAGGAAATCGCCGCGGCGGCCACGGCTGCTTACAAGGCCGGCGCCGCGGTCGCTCACGTTCATCTGCGCGATGAACGGGGACTCCCGACGGCCAACCTGGATATCGCCAAGCGGGTTCTGGACCTGATCCAGGAACAATCCCCGATTCTGGTGCAGCTTTCAACGGGGGTTGGTCTCGATGTGCCCTATGGCGAACGCGAAAAGCTGGTCGAACTCCGGCCGCGCATGGCCACCCTGAACCCCTGCACGATGTCCTTCGGCGTCGGAGAATTCCGGAACCCTCCGAAGGATGTGCGGCGGCTGGCGGCGCGCATGCGCGAACTCGGAGTCAAGGCCGAACTCGAAGTCTACGATTCCGGCCATCTGGACATGTGCCTCACACTGCTCAAGGAGGGCCTGCTCGTCGAACCCCTCCAGTTTTCGATCGTGATGGGGGTGAAAGGCGGCATGTCAGCCAGCGCTGAAAATCTCCTTTACAACGTCGGAAGACTGCCCTCGACCGCCATCTGGCAGGGCATCGCCGTCGGCCGGTCCAATCTCGAGCTGACCACCGTCTCGATTGCCATCGGTGGAAATGCCCGCACGGGACTCGAAGACACGCTTCTCATGCGCAAAGGAGAATTGGCAGACAACGGACGCCTGGTGGCGAGACTGGCCGAAGTCTGCAAAACCCTCGGCCGTCCCATCGCCACGGTCGACGAAACCAAGAAGCTGCTCGGGCTGGAAAACTAGCCCGAAAGGCTATTTCCAACTCGCGGCAAATAGGAGCCCAGAGCAATCGCCGGCGGCCGGCGTGGGCCGTTCCCCGGCGATTGCCCTTTCCGGGCCGCGCGTGCCCCGTCGAGGCGGGAAGCGTTCCTATCAACGGCGCCACCGCGATCATTGAACGGCAGTGAAATGCCAAGCGATCGGAAATCAGCGGTCGGTCTGTCGCTTGGACGGCAATCGGGTTTATAAACACCCCTGAGCGAATGAACAGATCGGGGCGCCTGCCCCGGGGAGCGCACACATGCAAGGGAAAATCGCAGTCGAGGAACATTTCGCATTCCAGGAATCCGTCGCGGACGCGGAACGAGTGGCCGGCCGGTCGCCTTTCTGGCCCGTTTTGAAGCGTCGTCTGGTCGAATTCGACCAGGAGCGGCTCGAGGAGATGGATAAGGCAGGTATTGAGTTCTCGGTTCTCGCGCTCAATTCGCCCGCCGCTCAAGGGATGCTGAGCGCAAAGGGCGCCGTTGACTTTTGCCGCCGCGCCAACGACTTCCTAGCCGAGCAGGTCGCCAAGCACCCGGACCGGCTCGTTCCGCTCGCCGCCGTGCCCATGCAGGACCCCGACGCCGCCGCCCAGGAGCTGACGCGGTGCGTGAAGGATCTCGGTTTCAAGGGAACCCTCGTCCACGGCTATACCCATCAGGAAGGCGTCGCCGATTCCGCCGTCTACTACGACCTGCCGCAATACTTGCCCTTCTGGGCGCAGGTGGAACAGCTGGGCGTGCCTTTCTATCTGCACCCGAGACAGCCGCTGCCGAGCCAGCAATTGATGTATCAGGGACATCCCTGGCTGATGAGCGCGGCATGGGCTTTCGGCGTGGAAACGGCCACGCACACATTGCGTCTGATCTGCAGCGGCCTTTTCGACCGCTATCCCAAGCTGAACGTCATTGTCGGGCACCTGGGCGAAGGCCTGCCGTTCATGATCTGGCGCGTGGATCATACGGTCACCCGCATCCGGCAAGGCATCACCATCAAGAAGAAGCCATCCGATTACCTGCGTTCCAACTTCTATCTCACGACGAGCGGCAATTTCCACACGTTGAGCATGATCGATGCCATGCTCGAGATCGGCAGCGACCGGATTCTCTTCGCGGTCGATTACCCATTCCAGCGGATGGACGAGGGCGCGGAATGGTTCGACGGCGCGTCCATCAACGATCTGGACAAGCTGAAAATCGGCAGGCTGAACTCTCTGAAGCTGTTCAACGTGCCCGTCGCCGAGTCGACGCACGCCACCGCGGGCTAGGACGGCACCGCCGAAGGCCCCGGCGCACCGCGTGAACGGGTAGATTCGAATCCTGCGCGCATCCTGCAGGGACTTCGCTGCGCGGGCGGCAGGAATTCCGCCGCTCGGGGACTGCCTCTCCAGGACGGCAGTTCTCCGTCCGGAGGCCCCAATCGAGGCAAGCATGGCCGAGAAAAAGAAGGTATCGGACGCCTTCCTGCCCGGTTTCGGACCCTACTCTCCCCCGCCTTCCCACGACCGAGAGCCCGCCTACAGCGGGAAGGCGCCAGCAATCGGTCCGCAGCCGGGCCCCTCCGGTGCCATCACGCCAAGCGGCCGGGCGCCGACAGCTCGGCCGGCAGCTTCAGCTTGCTTTGCGCATTCCGGTAGCATATTTTCGCCCGCAGATCCTCGCCGATCGGGGCGTTGTCGATGAATTCGCAGGCCTCCGGGGCATGTTCGAACGGATAATCGACCGAAAACATCACGTTGTCTTCCCCCATCGCGGATGTCGCGCAGAGCAAGGGTTCCAGCGAGAAAACCCCCGAAGTGGTCACGGAGATGTTCGTTCGAAAATATTCCGAGGGCTGCTTGTTCAAGTCCCGCACCTTGTTCACAACTTTCCACCGGCTGTCCAGGCGCGCAAACTGAAACGGCAAAGCCTCGCCCATGTGGCCGAGCATCAGCCGCGCGCCCGGGTAGCGGTCGAAAACCCCCGCGAATACCAGGCGCAGGGCGTGATTGGCGGTCTCGACGCCCCAACTCCACAACGGCCCCCAAAGCTCCGGATGGCCGGCGTACATGTAAGGCCGGTCGGGCGGATTGTTCGGATGAATGTAGATGGGGGCGCCCACAGCCGCGGCGCGCTCCCACAGCGGAGACACCCGATCGTCGTCCAGATAGACGCCGTTGGTTTGCCCGTTGATCATCACGCCTTGAAAGCCGAGATCGTTCATGCAACGATCGAGCTCGTCCGCGGCCGCTACCGGGTCCTGCACCGCGACGTGACCGAGCCCTCCGTAGCGGCCGGGCTTCTTCTGCACTTCAACGGCCAGCAAATCGTTGAGTTCACGCGCCACGCGAACGGCGGTTTTGGTTTCCCTTTCCGCCTGCACCCCCGGACCGGACAGCGAGAGAACCGCAAACTCGACTCCGTTCTTGTCCATGATTTCCAGGCGGCGGTCTCCGAAGTCGGATAAAGCCCGCAGGGCCCTTTCGAAAAGCTCCGGGCTGATATTCGCGCTCGTCTCTTTCCAATATTCGATTGCCTGGGGGAACATGCAGTGCTCTTCGAGAGCGATTTTTTTCATCATGGCTGGCCCCTCTCCCTGATAGATTGCAAACTTACAGCGTTTCTCTTCCGGCGCGCAGAAATTTCCCCGAATAATTTCCCGATGCCCGGAAAACTAGCGGACGGACGGCTGCTTATCCGTTGCCATTGCCCGGACACCGGACGCAAAGAGCCAATCGCGGTCTTGACGACTTGAATTTGCGTGGGAAAGATGGTTCCGGCAGTTCCATTTTTCGAGCCCCGGCAGCCCGTCAGCATACGTCCGGCCGCGTTTCAATGCAAGGCCGGGCGTCCGGCATGCGGCTTCCGCGGCCGCACCGTCATAAAGCTCATTCGTCAAATCCCCGGGCGAAATCGGAGGCGAGCCTTTTCGCCCCTGCCCGGCGCCGCCGGCGGGAGCGATTTGCCTTCTTGAACCCTACGCTATATTTTGGGTTTGTGGGATTTGTCGCTTTGCAAGAACGCCTGCGTCGGGAGCTACGCCGCCGAATCGGTGCAGGTGAGCTCACCGGGACGGGACTGGCGCGCAAAACCGGTTTTACACAAGCCCACATTTCCAACTTCATCAATCGGAAGCGCGGACTGAAACTGCCCGCCCTCGACCGGATCACGAAGGCTGTCGGGCTGACCATTTACGATCTGCTCGACCCCCGCGAACTCACCCGTCACCTCACACTACCCGCGGCAATCGAGGACGATTTCATCGACGTTCCCGTCATCGAGCCGGCGGCGGCGATGAATCCGGTTATCGTTCGCCAGCAGATGCGCAAGGTCTTGAAATTCCGCCGCTCGCTTCTCGACCGTCTGCGCGCGCCCGGACCGGCAACACGCAAAAACTGGACCCGATTCGTGGCCATCGAGATCGACGCGGGCCAAGCCGCCCAGATGTGGCCCGAGGCGGGCGCGGGCGCGCGAGCCATCGTTCTGGTTGACCGCTTCTACACTTCGCTGGCTCCCTACCGGCCGGGCGAGCGCAATATCTACCTGATCCAAGGCGAATCGGGCATTCTGGCGCGGTACGTCGAACGATGCGAGGCCGGGCTCGTGCTTCAACCGCGCGGTCCCGCCTTTCCCGCGACGCTGCTGCCGGCCGCCGCTCTCCCGGAGGTCATTGTGGGGCGCGTGGCACAACTCAGCCTGCAGACGTAACCTTCGAATACACCCTGGCGTTCGAGCCGCGGCTTCGAAGACCCACTCGAAAGCCCGATTTCCCCGTTGCCGTGTGCCAGCCCGCCCTCTAGCGGCGTCGGCCCCTGCGCCTGGCCTGCCTTCGGCTGGACGTTGTTGCCTTTGCCTTGGGCTTGGGCTTTGTCCCGGCCTTAGCCTTTGGCTTCGCCTTCGGTTTCGGCCTTGCCTTGGGCTTCGCCTTTGCCTTGCGCGCCACAGCCCGTTTCGGTTTGACGCCTGCTTGTGACTTTTTCTTAGCCGCGGGCCTGAGCTTTGGCGCGGGCTTTGCCCGGCGCGCAGCCGGACGGCGCGGCTGGGGAGGGGCCGGCTGCGGGATGACTACCGGCGAGCGGGACGGCGTGGAGAACGGGCCGATTATATTGATGGTCTCCTCCTCGGTCGTCACAATCAGGTCTTCGTCCTCCGCCTCCGGTTCCTCATCCAAGTTGCCCTCACCGGCGCCGTCCGAGTCCTCCTCTTCATCATCGCCATTGCCGAAGCGGGCGAGAATCCTATCCATTTCGTCGAATTCATTGCTGGACATGCGCTTCCTCCGCTGACCGATTCCTCTGACAATCCGTCGAGGTACCTGGCGCGCATCTAATCGGACTTTCGAGACTTTGTCAAGCCGGAAGGGCAGCCGGGGCGGAAGCGGGCGGCGAAGCAGGCAAGGGGCGGCGAAAGGCCGGGATTTGGCCTCATCCACAGCGCGAACTGAGGGAAATGGCTGGCAAACCGGAAGGGCGTCGCGCAAGCACAGCGCCGAGCCAACGGCCCGGCCAGCGTCCGAGAGCCTCGGCGGACGCCTACCGGGGGATGACTATGCGGTCTCCGACTTTCAACCCGCGCCGGGCGATCTCCGGGTTGGCGGCGCGCAGGGCGCGCACGCTGGTCCCATAGCGGCGCGAAATCGACCAGAACGAATCGCCGGGCCGAGCGATGTGGATCCGCGCCCCATCGACGCCGGGCCGCAAGGTACCGCGATCCGGGGAATCGGCCCGCCGCCGCTCGCTCACCTGGGCGAATCGCGCCCGGCGTTCTCTCACATAGATGCGCAACTGCTCGCCCCCGCGAATCAGATTCGAGCGCAGATGATTCCAGAGTCGCAGGTCATATATCGACACCCGATACCGCTCGGCAATGCCCCCGACCGTATCGCCCCTGCGGACGCGATAGAAAATCTCCGCGGGCAAAACGGGCGCCGGAACCAGCAGGAGCTTCCCGGGAGCGATCGGATCGTCGGGCGGTATGCTGTTCGCTTCGGCCAGAGACGCCGATCGCACGTGATATTTGGCGGCTACCGTTTCCAAGGTCTCTCCCGCCACGACGCGATGCAATCGCCAGCCCACCCAGCGCGATTCGGGGATCGCCGTCAAGGCCGCTTCCAGTTTGTTCTTGGTATGCGCCGGAATGTGAAGAACGAATGTCGCGTCATCCGGCGTAACCGTGCCGAACAAAGCCGGATTCAAATCGAGCAACGATTTCACCTTGACGCCAATGGCGTCGGCCACCAGGCGCAAATCGATGGAGTGGCCGGGACGAAACGCCTCGGTCGCCACCGGCTTCTCCGGATTGGTGATCTGGATGCCATACAGAGAGGGATCTTTGGCGACCAAAGTCATCGCCAGCATGATGGGAACGTAATTCTTCGTTTCCACCGGGAGCGCGTTCAGACGGTAGAGTTGCCAGAAGTCGGCATAACCGGTCCGTTCGATGGCCCGGGCAACGGTCAATGGACCCGCGTCGTAGGCGGCCAGGGCCAGATACCAATCATGGAACATCCCATAGAGGTCACGCAGATGTTCGGCCGCGGCACGCGTCGAATCCTCCGGATCCATGCGCTGATCTTCCCAGCGGTTGATCTCGAGCCCATACTCACGGCCCCGCATGGGCATGAATTGCCACAAACCCCTCGCCCCGGCCCGCGACACGGCGCGCGGCTGGTAGCCGCTCTCGCACAACGGCAGGTACATCAGGTCTTGCGGAACACCTTGCTGCTTCAGGACCCGCCGCACCATCGGCATGTAACGCCCCGAGCGAGCCAGGCTGTGCTCGATGATCTGGCGCCCGCGCCGGGTTTGGAAGAAGTTCAAGAAACTGAGGACGGGCTTGTTGACCGTCAGGGGCAAGTCGTGAGGAATGTGCAGCAGCTCGGCGGTCGCCTTCTGATCGACCTCGGGATTGGCCGGCAGGTTCGCCGCGGCGGCGATCTCTTCGAGCGGCGATGACGGCCCGGTCGTCTCCCCTTGCTCGGCCTGTTCGGCTCCTTCGGCCCCGTCTCCCGTCGCGACGCCGACCCCGCCGATCTTCATTTGATAGTCGTGCATTCTGTTCACGAGCCGGTCCATCAACGGCTCGAGACGCGGGTCCACGCTGAAATTCAGTCCCGATTCCATCAGCCGGTGGATGGCTTCATCGAATTTCGCTTTGGCCTGGAGGAGATCCCCGCTCTGATAATCGCTCTCGCCTTGCTGGAGGTCCTGCTCGACTTGCCCCACCAGCACGTCCACAACCGGACGTTTGGCCGGAACCAGAGGGGGATACACGCGGCCCTGCGCGAGAGGAAGCTGGCGGAAATCGACGGCCAACGGGCGGGATACTATAGCGGCCGGAGGCACGACCTTGGCATTCTGGGTTCTTGCCGCGCACCCGGCTAGCGAGACGGCCAACCCCGCGATCACCAGGGCCGTCCAATCCAGGCGCGTTGTCAAAACCCGATGGCTCAGGAAACTTTGCCTCAATCAGAAAAGTCTACCGCGGCACACACGCTGCCCACGTCATTCTAAGTTCGTGTGCGCAGCCGGTCAACGTCAACACCGGGAAACGGCTGAATTTTCAAGCGGATGCCGAGGGGAGGCCGCTTAGGCTTCTTCCCCCACCGGCTGTCCCTCCCGGGCGGCCTTGGCGGCGGCGATGACCTTTTCCGCGATTTCCGCCGGGACGTAGTCGTAGTGCGAAAACTCCATCGAGAAACTGGCGCGTCCCTGCGTCATTGAGGTCAAGTCGGTGGCATAGGACAGCATCTCCGCCAGCGGCACATGCGCCTTGACCACGACGTTTTGACCGCGCGTCTCGCTCCCGCTGATTCTGCCGCGGCGCGAGCTGATGTTGCCCATGATGTCGCCCGAGTATTGGTCGGGGGCGTAGATTTCGACGTTCATGATCGGCTCGAGCAACGCGGCATGCGCCTGCCGCATGGCCTCCTTGAAGGCCAGGGCGCCGGCGATCTTGAAGGCCAGTTCGGAAGAATCGACATCGTGATATTTGCCGTCGTAGAGAATCACGCGGAAATCCACCACCGGGAAGCCGGCCAGGAAGCCGCGTTCGGCGGCATCCCGGACTCCTTTTTCCACGGCGGGAATGTAGTTTCGGGGGATCGCTCCGCCGAAAATATCGTCGACGAATTCCAAGCCGGAGCCGCGCGCGAGCGGCTCCATCTTGATCCGGCACAAGCCGAACTGGCCGCGCCCGCCGGTCTGCTTCTTGTGCTTGCCTTCGGCGTCGGCCTTGCCGCGGATGGTCTCGCGGTAGGGCACTTTGGGCGGCTTCAGAGCGAGGTCGACGTGGTAGTGGCTGCGCAGTTTCGATACCACCACCTCGATGTGCTGCTGGCCGGCCCCGGAAAGCAGGAATTCCTGCGTCTGCGGGTCGCGCGAGAAGCGCAACGACAGATCCTCCTCGAGTATCCGGTGGATCGCCGTGCCGATTTTGTCCTCGTCGGCACGGGTCTTGGCCTCGACCGCGAAGGTGATCGAAGGCTCGGGCAGGCGCGGGCGCGGATAGAAAATCGGCGAACCCTTGTCGCCCAGCGTTTCTCCGGTGAGCGTTTCCTTGAGCTTGGGCACGGCGCCGATGTCGCCGGCGTGCAACTCCGTGACCCCCGCGCCGTTTTTCCCCTGCATAATTTCGATGTGCTGCAACCGCTCGGTGGTTTCCCGATTGAAGTTCGTCAAGCTGGCGTCATTTTCCAGGCGGCCCGACATCACCTTGAAGTAGCTGATTCGCCCGGCGAAGGGATCGGCCAGCGTCTTGAAGATGAAGACCGACACCGGCTCCTCGTCCGACACGCGCCGTTTGACCGGCTGCCCCTTTCGGCCAGGCTCGCTGAACCCTTCGACCGTTCCCCGATCGCCCGGGTGCGGAAACGCTTCGACCAGGAAATTCAAAATGGATTCGCTGCCGATATTTTTGAGGCCGGAGGAGGCCAGTACGGGGAAAATGCGCTGCGCGACGACGGCCTCCCGCAACCCCTTTTTCAAGTCGTCGACCGGAAGCGTTCCCTTCTCGAAAAACTCCTCCATCAGCGCGTCGTCGCCCTCGGCGACAATTTCCACCAGCTTCTCATGTGCCTGCTTGGCACGCTCGGCCAAATCGGCGGGAATCTCTTCCACCTTCGCGCGCCCGCTCCCATCGGGCTCGTAGAGGTGCGCTTTCATCGTGACCAGGTCGACAACGCCGCGGAATCCCTTTTCGGCTCCGATCGGCAACTGCGCCGGCACGGCTCCGCGGCCGAAGACTTCCTGAATCGATCTCAAAGCGCGCTCGAAATCGGCCAGTTCGCGATCCATCCAGTTCACGACGAAGGCGCGCGGGAGCCCGTACTCGGTGCAATAGTCCCAGACCTTTTCCGTCACCACTTGGACGCCGGCCACGGACTCGACAAGGATCAGCGCGGCATCGGCGGCGACCAGAGAGGCCTTGGTGTCGTTGATAAAGGTGCTGTAGCCCGGCGTATCGAGCAGATTGATCTTCGTCTTTTCTCCGTCGCCCGAAACTTGCCATTCCAGATAGGCCAGGCCGGTTTGCACGCTGATTTTCCTGGCGACCTCTTCCTCGTCCCAATCGGTGACGGCGGTGCCCTCGGCGGGCTTGCCCAGGCGGTCGGTGGCTCCAGCGGCGTAAAGCAACGCGGACACCAGTTGCGTCTTCCCCGTGCCGCCGTGACCAACAATGCCGACGTTGCGGATCGACTCCGTCCTAAAAGTTTTCATTGTTTACCTCGGCGAAACCCGGAGAAGCCGCATGCTAGCACAGCCGCCCGGCCCCTTCAACCATTGGCCGCCGCGGGCAGAAATCCTTGATTTACTGAAGGCACAGATGCTTAACGGGCGCACGGAAACCAAAGAGGACAACTGCACCACCCGCCCTTGGGGAAGCAGTCTTGGCCGGTGGCCCATGGCCGGTTTCTGAGCGCGGGGCTTTGCGCTTGCCCGTCACGGCAAAGCGCTTCGAGCGGCCTTGCCGGCCAGGGTGCCGGATACTCATACGATCTGTTCGCCAACCGTTTTCTTCGCTTTTTTGTCGTCGTAACGCTCTTGGAAACGATCTCGCCACCGGTTCCCTCCCGAGCGGCCGCGCGTCGTAAACTCTCTTTGTGCTCTCCATCCAGGTGGAATGTTACGCAGGCCATCGCGCCGGCGAGCGCCCCAACCGGTTCACGCTCCGCGGCAGGACATTCGAGATCGTTGCCGTCGAGGATCAGTGGTACGAGCCGAACGCCATCTACTTCCGCGTTCGCGCGGACGACGGAAACCTTTACATCTTGCGCCACGACGAGGTCGGGGACACATGGACCCTCGATGCCTTCCGCGCCGCTGAATCAGCTGAATGAAATAGGCCTCTCAGACCTCCCTTCCCTGCTCCACCGCGCGCCATGCGCCGGGGCTCGGAACGACAGTTTCCGAGCATCCCGCCGGCGGCGACCGGGAAGCTGGCACCCCCTCCTGAAATCGCGCAACTTACGGCCAGGCGCCGGGTTGAATACGGGTAGAATCGCACTATTTGCGTGGCGAAGAACGGTGGCAGCCTGATGACGTCGCGGAGAGCCCGATGACGGGGCGGAGGAAAAGACCAGGCCTGTTCGGTTCCTTGCGAACCGCTTCGTCGCCCGTTCTGGCCTCCGTTCTCGCCCCCTTTCTAGCCCCCCTTCTAGCCATAGCCCTGGCCATTGCCGCGATCTGGCTGGCGGCGGCCGCGCCGGCTGCCGCTTCGACGGCGACGGCTGCGGCGGCCGGCACTGCCGCAATATCGCCCAAGCCGCCCCCCAAGCAATTCCGTTTGCCCCGCTCGTTCAAGGGCAATCTCCCGATCACCGAACTCACCGAGCAAGAAGCCGCGCTGCACGCCCTGAACCGGCTGGCTTTCGGGCCGCGGCCGGGCGAGGTCGAGCGGATCGAGCGCATGGGCCTTGCGAAATGGATCGATCAACAGCTCGATCCCGGCTCGCTCGACGATTCCGCCCTCCAGAAGCGTCTAGCCAATTTCGCGACCCTGAAAATGCCCACGCCGGAGCTGCTATCCCGTTTCGAATTCCCCCAGATGGAGGCCAAGCGAGAGGGCCTCTCGCTCGAAGAGCTGCGACAACAGCGCCAGCAGAAGGTGCGGGAAGAGATCGCTGGTCTGCGCCAGTCGGGTCAGTTCGATCCCGCTCGCGCGCAGATGATCCGCGTCGACGGCACGCCGCAGCAAATCCTTGCCGAGCTGTCCATGGCGAAACTGATTCGCGCCGTCTACAGCCCTCGCCAACTCCAGGAGCGGCTGGCCGATTTCTGGTTCAACCATTTCAATGTCTACGCGCGAAAGGGACCCGATCTTTGGTACCTGCCATCCTACGAGCGGGACGTGATTCGGCCGCACGCCATGGGGAAATTCGAGGATCTCTTGCAGGCCACCGCCAAGAGCCCGGCCATGCTCTTCTTCCTCGACAACTGGGCGAGCGTCGATCCCCAGGCATTCGCCCGCAACCGGGAGGAGATCGTCGCCCGGCGCCGGCAGGCGGCAATCCTGCGCGCCTGCGGCTTTATCGGTCCGTTCGCGAGCCCGATCCGCATTTTGCGTTGCCAGGAGCAAATCGCCCGCCGGCGCCAGCGCCAGCAGCGAGCGCAAGCCAAGGCGAAAAAAACTATCGAACGCGGGCTCAATGAAAACTACGGCCGCGAGCTGATGGAATTGCACACGATCGGCGTTCATTACACGCAGGCCGACGTGATCACCATGGCCAAGGTTTTTACCGGCTGGACGATTCGCCAGCCCCGCCGCGACCCCGAATTCGCCTTCGACGCCCGCTTCCACACGCCGGGCCCGAAAATCCTTCTGGGCTATAAGATCAACGCCGGTGGCATCAAGGATGGCGAGCAGATGCTTCACAAGCTGGCCGGCGATCCCCGCACGGCCCACCTCATCTGCTTCGAGCTGGCCCGCCATTTCGTCATGGACCAGCCGCCCGAGCCGCTGGTCGATCGCATGGCGAAAACATTCCTGAAATCGCGCGGCGACATCCGCCAGGTGATGCGAACCATGATCTATTCGCCCGAGTTCTGGTCTCGCCAAGCCTACCGCGCCAAGGTGAAAACGCCGTTCGATCTAGTGGCCAGCGCCCTGCGCGCCACCGGCGCCGACGTCAAAATCGGCCTTCCGCTCGTGCAGTGGGTCGCGCGAATGGGTGAGCCGCTTTATCTGTGCGAACCCCCGAACGGTTACCCCGATACCGCCCGGAACTGGGTTTCCACGGGCGCGCTGCTCGACCGGATGAACTTCGCGACCGCCCTCGGCACGGGTCACATGCCGGGCACCGAGGTCGATCTCGCGCAAATCTTTTCGCCCGGCGCCGCGCGCGATGCCCACCGGGCGCTCAACGAAGCCTTCGCCGCCGTTCTGGGCGGCCAGGTGACGCCCGAAACGCGCGACACCATCGAAAAACGGCTCGCCGATCCGCAAATCCTCGAAGCGAAGCTCGACGATCCGGTTCGGCGCGTGAATGAAGGGCTCATCTTGGGGTTGGTGCTCGGCTCGCCCGAATTTCAGCGGCAATGACGAGATAGCGATTCGCGGTCGGAGGCAGCGGACATGCCCATCACACGGCGCATTTTTCTGAAAAACACGGGAATCGCCATTTTTGGAATCACGGCCATGCCCATGTTCCTGCGCAACGCCATGGCGGCGTCGCTCGGAACCGGCAAACGCGTGCTGGTCGTGCTCTTCCAGCGCGGCGCGGTAGACGGCCTGAATGTGGTCGTTCCGTATGCCGAGCCGAACTACTATGCGATGCGGCCCACAATCGCCATTCCGCGCCCCGGACGGGGCGCCAGCGATGGCGCGCAGGGAGCGGCCATCGATCTCGATGGTTTTTTCGGCTTGCACCCGAACCTGGCGCCCATCGAGCCGCTCTACCGGCAGGGGCTGCTGGCCGTGGTCCACGCGACCGGCTCGCCCGACCCTTCCCGTTCCCATTTTCAGGCGCAAGACTTCATGGAGGCGGGCACGCCCGGCCTAACGTCCACGCAGGATGGGTGGCTGAACCGCGCTCTCCAGCAGGAACGCGAGCCCAAACCCTCGAACCTGCGGGCGATTGCCGTCAGCCCGAATATTCCGCTCACCTTGCGAGGCCAAGCGCCGGCTATCGCCGTCCCCGACCTGCGCCAATTCCGATTCTTCGGCCCGCCGCGTCTGGTGGAAACGAATTTCGAGGCCATGTACGCGAACACGACGGACAGCGTGATGCGCGGCGTGGGACAGGAAACATTCGAAGCTGTCGACACGTTGAAGAAACTCGATCCGCAGAAATATCAACCGGCCGGCGGCGCGGTCTATCCGAACGGCCGTTTCGGAAAGGGGCTGCGAGAGATCGCCCAACTCATCAAGGCGGATGTCGGAGTGGAAGCCGCCTTCCTCGATAGCCAGGGCTGGGACCTGCACGTCAACGAAGGCGCCGTCCAGGGGAATATGGGCAACCTGCTGCGCGATTTGGGGCAAGGGCTATCCTCGTTCGCCACCGACCTGGGCCCCCGCATGCAGGACGTGGTGTTCGTCAGCATGTCGGAATTCGGCCGCACGGCCCACGAAAACGGCAACCGCGGCACCGATCACGGCCACGGCAATTACATGTTCGTCATGGGCGGCCCGGTGAAAGGCGGAAAGGTCTACGGGCGCTGGCCGGGACTTGCGCCGGACAAGCTCCACCAGGACCGCGACCTGAAGGTGACGACCGACTACCGCACCGTGCTCAGCGAAATCCTTGGCTCGCACTTGCGCGTCACCGATTTTTCGGGCGTGTTCCCGAGCTTCGGCGCCGGCCGTCCCAGCGACTACCTGAACCTGATTCGCACCTAGCGTGCCCGCCCGTGGCGGAAATCGATTGCTATTTGCCGAGCGTGGCCGAAAGAATCCGCGACGGCGGGATGTGAAGCACCCCCGCCACGAACCGGGCAATGGCCGGTCCCAGGCTGTCGTAAACGGGACTGCTCGCGTCGATGCCGAGCATGGCCCTCTTCCCGATCTCCGCGATGCCCTGATGGGTTCGGCTCGGAACCATCACGAGTTCTACCGGTGCGCCTTTGTGGAGCATCAGATCGTACATTTCCAGGGTGTTCTCTCGCACCATGAACAGGTCCCAATCGGTAAACGTGAGCAGGAACGGGGGAGCCGACGCACTGACATAGGTGGAGGGTGAGGCCGCGCGAATCACCGCAGGGTCGTTGCCAAACTCCACATGTTCCCTGGTGGGTATGATGTCCGGCTCAGGCCACGCCGCCAGATCGTAGACTCCGCTGATCGATACGACGCCCTTGATCGCATCGCTGGGCACCCCTTCGTCCGATAAATATTTCGTGTCCAGAGCGAGCAGCGAAACCAGCTGGCCGCCTGCCGAGCCGCCGGCGACGACCAAGCGGTTCCGGTCGATCCCGTATTGCGCCGCGTTCTTGTAGACCCAGTCAAAGGCCCGCGCCACGTCTTCAATCTGCACCGGCCAGGTCGACTTCGGCGCCAGGCGATAATTGACCGAGGCCAGCCCGATACCCATTCTGGCAAACATGTCGATCAGCGTGGTGGGGTGATCCTTGTCACCCAAGCGCCACCCGCCGCCGTGCACGAAAAACACCAGTGGCGCGTTCTTGACCCCTTCCGGAAGGTAGAGATCCAGGGAGTTGAACTTCTCGCTCGAACCTGGCCCGTCGTAGTAGCGCAGGTTCGCAACCGTTCGCACGGCAGGCGCCGGCGCGCCGGGAGGCGGATAAACGGCATTTTGGGGCGCGGCAAAAGTTCCCACCATAATCGACTGCATGAATCGTTTCATGGACGGCCCCAGCACGTCATCCGCTCCGGCGATTTTCATGTCGATGCCCCCGGTTTTCGTCAGATGCGTCCGGCCCGGCTGCTCGACCAATTCGACGGGCAGGTGGTGCTCGCCGAACAAGCCGTAAAATCCGACGGCCTGCGCCTCGAACCCGAAAATATCGTTATCGCAGAAGGAGATCATATACGGAGGCGTATCCTTGCCCTCCTTGCCGACGTAATAGGCGGGGCTGACCGCAGCCAGCTCTTTCGGATTCGTCCCGAAGACCGTGCTGACCAGCGGAGAGAGATGGCCTACAGTGGAATTGGCTTCCACGGCCGTCTGGTTGCCGAGCAACGTGCGCGCGTTGCCCAACGTGAAGACGTTCGCCAGATCGTATTGACCGCTCGAAAGCATTACGCCTTTGATGTCTTTCGGTGACAGGCCCACCGATTTCAAATAACTCGGATCGATCCCGAACATCGCGGCCATATGCGCCCCCGCCGATTCACCCATAACGAATATGATGTTGGGGTTGGCACCATAGCGGGGACCGTTTTTGCGCAACCACGCAAAGGCGGTGGCAATATCATGCATCTGCATCGGGAAGGTGACACCGTTACCCCGCGCGACGAGCCGATAATTGATCGACATCACGCCCATGCCCAGGTCGTAACAGAGGTTCACAATTCCCCGAAGGCCGGGAACCACCTTATCGCCAAACCGATATCCCCCGCCGTGGATGAAAAAGAGCATCGGGACATTCTTTTTCCCCGCAGGCAGGTACAGATCGGCATCCTGATATTTGGGCACGGCGCCGGGCCCGGTGGAATAGGGCAAGTTTTGGATGAACCGGATATGCCGCACGGGAAACGGCCCCGGCAGGTCCGTCGGCGTCAGGAATCCGGTTTGCGGTGCGGGGGACGGGCTTGGTTTGGCGAACGCAGGCAGGCCGACGAACAAAAGAAGCAGCAGAACACTCAAGACGGACATCCACACTTTCGACACTCGGGTCATGGTGGCTCTTAACCTCCCCTCGTATTCCGAATCATTGAGTTTTCGGTTTTTCCGAATAGGATGGCGCGAAATTTCAATTCTGGTACCCTAGGCGGCCCGCAGTATACACCCCGCCGCTTCACCCCGTAAATCGCTCCGGACCCGATCTTTTCGGTCGCCAATGTCGAGGTGGGCGGCGGTGCGAGTATTCCTAAGGTTTTAGTCTTGACACGGAATGACGCCGATGATAAACCACCCGCGTCTGGCATATGGGGGTAGATAAGGCGGCGTGGCACATGACAGGTGCGTGGGGGCCAGGTATCGTTTCGTTCCCTGCCTCTATTTTTCTGATGGCATCTCAAAGCATCTGCGGTGCCGGTGCGTTCGCCCTGGGCTTAAAAAGTCAGGCGCGAACACTAGCGCTGTGAAGTGTGAGGTTTTCGATCGGTTGATACATTCATTGTTCCAATCCGGAAAGGGCCTTGGGGACTCGGGCATGGATCGAATCTCGGTGCCAGGTACGCGATGCCTAGCAAATCATCTTTCGTGGCAGGGCGAACAAAATCGCGCCTGCTAGGGGGGCACATGAGAGGGACAGCAACGAAACGGGTGTCATGGGGTTTCATGATCGCAGGGCTTTTGCTAATTTTCCTGTTCGGCATTAGCGGCACTTCCGCTCTTGCGCAAATCTCTTCAGGCACGATCCTCGGAACCGTCCTTGATCCATCGCACGCAGCCATTCCTGGCGCGACGGTCACACTTCTAAACACCCAAACCGGCCTGACCCGCACCGCGACAACCGACGCGCACGGAACATACCGCTTTCCCGCCGTGCCGACGGGCAACTACACGGTGAAAATTGAGAAAGCGGGCTTCCGCACCCTCACGTTGCCGAATCTAACTCTAACCGTCGCTCAGAGCCTGGTAGCGAACGGCACGCTCCAGGTGGGCGCCACACAGCAACAGGTAGTGGTCACCGGCGCTGCCGCCGTCGTGAATACCACGACGAGCACACTGGGCGGCCTGGTGAACGACGCGAGTATCGCCCAGTTGCCCCTGAACGGCCGCAACTATACTACTCTGGCGCTGCTTCAACCCGGAGTTGAGCAGCAGATGACCGGAAGCGGCGCGGGGCAAGCGGGCGTCTGGTACAGCAGCAATGGCGCGGGCATCCGGTCCAATTACGCGACGCTCGACGGAGCGCCAATCATCAACCTGCTAGGCGGTTCGGTTTCCTCGCAACTCGGAACCTCGCTGGGCGTTGACGGCATTAAGGAATTCCGAGTCATTACGACCGGCTTCGGCGCCCAATACGGACTGGCCATGGGCAGCCAGATGGTCCTCGTCAGCAAGGGCGGGACGAACAGGTTTCACGGCGACGCCTACGATTATCTGCGCAACAGCCACATGGACGCACGCAACTACTTCGATACCGCTGGCAACAGCGGCGGCCACCGGTTGCCCGAATTCCAGCGGAACGACTTTGGGGGTTCGATCGGCGGGCCAATCCGGAAGAACAAGACCTTCTTCTACGGAGTCTTTGAGGGCGTGCGGCAGAATCTGGGTGTTTCGGTCGCGGCGGTCACCTTCCCCTCCGCCTGTTTTTCGGAAATGACCGCGGCGAAAAGTTACACGGTCGACAGTTCCTGCGTTTCCACGCTGAGTTCGGGCCAGACCATCACGGTGCCCTCGGTGATGCGGCCTTTGTTTGCGCTTTACCCCTCTCCGAATGGCTCCAATAACTTATTTTCTTTCGGCTCGAACGCGACGGCTCGCGAATATTACGGCCAGATGCGCGTGGACCAAAGCTTTTCAGCCAGCGATACTTTTTTTGCCCGCTATACCATCGACAATGCGACGGGGAACACGCCCAATGGCTTCAATGGAATTAATGCGGCCGCTTTTCCCGGCTGGCGGGCTCTTTCCACCAGCCGATACCAGTTCCTAACGCTCTCGGAAAATCACATTTACTCGCCGACCTTGCTGGGTGTTACACACTTATCCTTCGCTCGAACCGTATTCGACGTGGGCAACCTGATGTCGCAAAACCTGGTCGGTTCTGAATATTCCTTCATCCCGGGACAGCCCATGGGAGGTATTAGCGTCACCGGCCTGACCTCGTTGGGCCCGGCCATTACGATCGGCCCCCCGGACGCGCGTGGGGTTCAGAATATTTACACGCTTTCCGAGGACTTGTACGACACCATCGGCAACCACGCCTTGCAGTTCGGCGCGCTCATCAATCGCTTCAACGACGGACTCGCGAATCCCTTTTTTACCTTGGGAAGCGTCACCTTCCCGAGTATCCAGTCGTTCATGGAGGGGCTGCCCGCCAACTACAGCGGCCTCATTCCGGGCTCGCCGGGCAGCACTACGAACTACTGGTACAACACATTCGGTTTCTACTTGCAGGACGATTGGAAGGCGTTTCCGAGGCTGACCCTCAACCTGGGCTTGCGCTACGAATTTCGGACGTCTCCAACGGAGTCGGCTGGAAAGCTGTGGGCCATTCGCAATATTTATACGGATGCAACCACAACTCAGGGTGCCGATTTCCGCAATGCCAGCCTGCATAACTTCAGCCCGAGACTGGGCTTCGCCTGGGACGTCACCGGGAAAGGAACGACGGCGATCCGGGGCGGGTTTGGTCTGTATTACGATCTGGCCAATCTCGGGAATCCGTTTCAACAGTCCCGGGTCGTCATACCGCCGCTCACTCCTCAGGGGCTGGTGGTCAATCCTACGTCCTTCAGCCTTCCGTTCGTGTTTACCGCCGCTAATATCGGTCACTACCTGTTTACGGACGACTACAACCTGGGGCAGCCATACGGCGAGCAATACAGCCTAACCGTGGAACAACAGTTACCCGGAAAGATCGCTCTAGCGGTGGCGTACGTCGGTTTTCACGGATCGAGCCTTTATCAAACAAGGGAGGGAAACCCTGTCATCCCGACTTCCATCACCGGTTTCGCTCCCCATGCGATCGAATATTGGAACCCGGCAATTGTGAAGGGGTGCGCGAACATTGTGCCGAGTTGCCGGGTGAACCCGAACTTCACCCAAATGGAGCTACTGACGACCCGCGGGTACTCTTGGTATAACTCCCTCCAGGTCACCGCCACAAAGCAGATCGGTCGCGGATTGGAGTTCAACGGGGCGTATACGTGGAGCAGGTCTCTCGACAACACCCAATCGGCTCAATACTCTTCCGATTGTTCGAACGGAGGGACCACAGACGGCAAAGACCCGATTTTCGGACAGTATGACTATGGCCCGTCATGTTTCGATCTGACGCAAAATTTCAATCTCGATCTGATGTACCACTTCCCGAACATCCAATCCCATAATTTCGCGGCGAAAATCCTGCACGGATGGTGGATTGGGAATATCATTACCGTCCATACCGGCTTTCCCTTCAGCCCACTCCTCGCGATCAATCGCTCTTGCATGGATGGTTGCGGCGCGGGATTTCCTGTCGGGGGCGCTCGCCCGAGCGTCGGCACCGGAGCCGGCACGCTGACTGTGACCGGTTCCAATAACACGACGACGACCTATAATTTCATCCCGTACAATAAGAACTCGGTCACCATTGGAAAGCCCACCCAGTGGTTCAATCCGCTGATGTTCATGCTGCCACCTCCGGGATACATCGGCACCGCGAGCCGCATGATGCTCCGAGCGCCGGGCCTGTCGGAATGGGACTTTTCCGTGGTCAAGGATACGGCTCTGCCGTTCTTGGGCGAAGCGGGAAACCTCGAGTTCCGCGCTGAGTTCTTCAATATTCTGAACCATACAAACCTTGGGTTTCCGAACTCGACAGTCTTCACCGGTGCCCTGACGGACGTCGGGGCCTATTCGGAAGCTCCCAATCCGTCGGCAGGACAGATCACTAGTACAGCAACGACATCGCGTCAGGTGCAGCTGGCTCTGAAGATTCTTTTTTAAGGCGAAAGAAAAGTTTTCAGCAGGAGATGGAAAGTGCTTGCCGCGAGCGGGCGGAGATTCGCCCGCTAGTGCGGTAAGTACGCAAGAAGGAGGGAGGCATTATGGGGACGCTTTCAAGGAAGGCCTTTTGGCTGGCGGTAGCGCTGCTCTCGGCCGCTCCCCTGGCCATGGGAGCCACGATCACAGGGACGGTGAAAGGCCCGGATGGCAAGCCTTTTGAGGGCGCTTTTGTCGAGGCCCGGAACACGGCTACGAACATTTCAACGGATGTGTTGTCGCACGAAAACGGCGGCTACATGGCGCCCAACCTTCCCGCGGGCAGTTATGTGTTGACGATATGGGCGCCTGGATACAAGGCCTCACCGCGAAATGAAACCCTTCAGAGCGCCGATCAGCATGCGAGGATCGATTTTGCCTTGCAAAAGGGAACCGTGACGTGGGCCGATATCTCGGGTTGGCAGGCAACACAGCTGTTTCCCCCTGGGCCGGGGAGAGAAGTACTCTTCGGCAAATGCTTCGCTTGCCACGAATTTCAACACCGCTGGGTTATTCACCGTGGCATAAACTACCAAGGCTGGCTGGGTCTGGTGAATTTTATGCGGAATGTCGCGATGCCATATTTCCTCCCTCCTTCGAGGTTTACCAACCAGATGACTAACCAAGCGGCGACCTATCTCACCCAGCTGTTTGGGCCGAATTCCAGCCTTCCCGCATCGCCCGCTGAACTCGCCGGGTATCAGGCGACTGTGCGAAAGTTCAGCCCCGAGGCGATGAATATCGTGTATGTGGTGTATCCAGTGGCGGGGAATTGGGTGAACGACAAATGGGTCATGAACCCGCTCATTATGACTTCTCAGATGTATCCGCCGACCGCTGGAATGGGATATCCTTCAGATGGAAGCATCTGGGTAGCCGAGCACGGGAATGCGAACCGGGTGGTGCGAATCAACCCAACGACCGGAAAGATGACGACCTACGCGGTACCCCCGGACGTTAAGAACTTGCCGCCGTGCGAGGCGAACGGCATACGCGAGGAGGTGGACGGCATACACGCGATCGAAGCCGGCCCGGACGGTAAGGCATGGTTTGCGGAGACGGGTTGCGACAGGGTTGGGAGCGTAGACCCGAAAACAGGGAATGTAACACAGTACGCGGGCAGCTCAGCGCACGACGCCCATCCCATGCTGGTCGACGGGAAACTCTACGTTTTCGCCAGTGCAGGGAACACTCGGCTCGACCCCCAGACCGGCAAATTCACACACATCCCCGGAGTTCCAGTCTCATATGAAGTTATTGAAGATAAGGTAAATGGGAACCTGTGGTTCACCGAGCTTGGCTTTGGGAAGGGGGGCGCCGGGCTCTACGAAGTCGACCCCAAGACATTAAAAATCGTAATGAAGTTTGCTCCCCCCGCCGGTACCGCTCCTGCGGGTTTCAGCACCCACAGGACCGGGATCGCTTCAAATGGCATTCTGTGGCTAACCTGTTACAGGCGCGCGCACCAATTATGGCCCGCGCTCTCGACTAGGGTTTGCCGGTTCGATCCTAAAACCAAAGCGTTGAAGGTGTACACTCCCCTAGGTCCCGCCAAGTACGATTACGCCATCGCCGTTGGCAAGGGCGGGTACGTTTGGTATTCGATGGTCAAGTTGGGCACGATCCAGCGGCTGGACCCAAGGACGGGACACATTATCGAATATCCGGAGCCTTTTACCGAACCTCATACCCTAAGATACTGGCCTGATTCGCAGGGCCGAATTTGGACAGTCTCTCAGAACAACGTAGTCTTCTATTGGTACCTAGCCAACAGCAACCATATGCGCGCCGCTAAATAACCAGCCCGCAGGTCGTCATTGCGCCGCTCCCTCCCGTACGGGGAGCGGCGCGACAATGACGCCTCACCTGAACCCGAGCGGCGGCGATGGCACGCACGGACGGCTAAACAACCCACACGATCACGCCCGCGGGACAAAAACGATCAACCGCGCATAGGCTGCGACGGGAAAAAGGAAATTTCCGGCCCAAGCAAAAAGAAAACTGAAAATCCCGTAACGGCGCTGCCTCATTTTTTGATCTGGCTGTCATCATTCCGTAAGATTCATCTGCTATCACGTTTCGGGCGGCGCGCTTGCGGTACGCGCCGGCAAGGCCGCAAATCCTGGGTTTGGAGAGGGGAATGTCCCAATTCCGTTCCATCCGCACTCTTGGCATCCTGGCGCTGTCGGCTGCTTCTGCTCTTGCCGTCTTTGCGCATTCAGGTGCGCCGGCGAGCATCAACGTAGGACCCTCGAGGATCCGGCACGTTTTCGTCATTGCGCTGGAAAATCACAACTGGACCCAGCCGGCCACCGTGCCCGGCTGGTTCCAGGCAATTTATAAAAACCAGCACGCTCCGTTCATCAATAGCCTCGTGAATGGAACCGCGCGCGCATTCATCGACGGGCGCGTGGTGGACATCAGCAAGCAAGTCGCCTACGCGACGGCCTACCACAACGTTTTGGCCACTCCCAGCGGCAGCAACCCGCACATTCACCCCTCCGAGCCCAACTACCTCTGGGCGGAAGCGGGCACCAACTTCGGTGTCCGCAATGACGACGATCCCTATAAAGACCACCCTCCCAACGTCCAGAACACAACCCAGCATTTGACCGGTCTTCTGCAAAAGGCGCGCCTGACCTGGAGGTCGTATCAGGAAGACATCGACTTGATAAGGAATGCCAACGGGAAGCTTATCAACGTGCCGCTGCCGGAAAAGGACTGGACGGTCCCCTTGAAAAGCATCTCCGGGCTATTTGCTTCCGGCGAGTACCTGAATGCCTACAACGATTCGGGCCAATATGCCTATGCCCCGAAACACAATCCTCCGGTCTTCTTCACCGATACCAACGGCGGGGGCAACCCGACCACTGCGAACCCCATGGCCAAACACTACGCGCCCTTGCAGCAACTGGCCTTCGATCTGGCCAGCGGCCGCGTGGCCGATTACAACTGGATTACACCCGATTTGTACAACGAGATGCACAGCTGGCTCCACGCGGGTTTTGCCGGTCTTACCGGCGATGCGGCCAGGATCCGGGCGGCCGATAATACCCTAAGCCGCCTGGTTCCTCTCATCATGTCCTCGAAAGCCTACCAGGACGGCGGGGCGATCATCCTCTGGTGGGACGAAACCGAGCCCGACGGCAGGCCCGGCGATAACCCGGACGACTTCAAGCACACCCTGCCCGAAATTATCATCTCCCCGCTCGCTCATCCCAATGTGAACGGCCGTCCCTATGCGAGTGCGATCGACTACACTCATTCGTCCGATTTGCGTACCATGCAGGAAATCTTCCACGTGGAAGTAACGGGCGGCTCGTCACCCTATCTCGGCGATGCGGCCAACGCCCACGATTTGTCCGCGCTGTTCCGGCCCGGAGTGATCCCCAAGCAGCCGTAAGCCGTTTCGCCCTATAGGCTCGCCCTGTGGCTGGGCCTTCGCGCCGCACCGCGACGAACAAACATTGCCTGGCAGACGGCCCGCGTCCTAGAATAGCGCCGGATCAGGACATCCCGGCTTTTCGCCTGCGCGACAGGCCTATCCACGAACGGAAGAAGGGGATCGAACACGACGATGAAAAACCTGAAATTCTACAATCTCTCGCAACCGATCGAACCGGGCATTCCTCTGTGGCCTTGGGTCGGCCAAATGCAGGATCTGGTGATCGAGCGCGCCCTCTACCATGAACGCGACGGGAAGCAGTCCTCCGTTTTTCATTGCAAGATGCACGTCTCGACGCACATGGACGCGCCATTTCATATTTTTGGAACCGGCATTGGAATCGATAAGATTCCGCTGGACAGCTGCTTCGGCACGGGCGTGATTGTCGATATGCGGCACAAGAAAAAGTGGGACATCATCGGGCCGGAAGATTTTGAAAAGGCCACGCCGACGATCGAAAAGGGCGACTGGGTAATCGTAAACACCGGATGGCACCACTACTGGGACGACCACTACCGGTACATCAATTATTATCCCAGCCTCTACAAAGAGGGCGGCGAATGGCTGGTGGAGAAAGGGGTCAAAGGATTTGGCATAACGGGCGCGGCATTGGACAGTCCACTGGCCCATGCGCCTCTTTCCAAGACCATGCCCTGGCTGGACAAAGAATACCGCCAGGCGACCGGCGAGGACCCGGAGAAGAAATTCCCGTTGTACGAGCCGGCACATTACGCGCTGCTGGGAAACAAAATTTGCGGGATTGAGAACATGGGCGGCGACATCGATGAAATTACCGGAAAGCGTCTGACCATCGCGGCTTTCCCGCTGCGCTGGATCAAAGGCGATGGCTCGATGATTCGCGTGGTCGCCATCGAGGGCCTCGAGCTGTAACCGCAGAGGCTCTACGATGTGGGCTCCAGCTCGATCCCGGCAAGGGACAAAGGCGGAGGAGTACGCGCTTTCTCCCGCCGGCTTCCGGCCGGTTGCGCCCGGAAAGCGGCGCCAAGCGCGGTCGCCCGGAGCGGCCGCGCCGGGCGACCGGTGTCACGCCATGAGGGCTAGGACATGGAACTAGAACAGATCAGAGAAATCGGCGTCATCGGCAGCGGAACCATGGGACCGGGAATCGCCCTGGCCTTCGCACGGCATGGATATCGCGTCCGCCTTTGCGACCAGGCAGAAGAAGCCTTGCGCGCGGCCCGCTCCGTCATGAGCGCCAGCCTGAAAACGATGGCCAAACACGGGCTGGTCGAAGCATCGGGCATTCGGGACATCGAAGACCGCG
This sequence comes from Patescibacteria group bacterium, assembly GCA_035533975.1. Classification (GTDB taxonomy): domain Bacteria; phylum Acidobacteriota; class Terriglobia; order Acidiferrales; family UBA7541; genus JAKASX01. The sequence goes on along the minus strand of DATLSU010000061.1, from coordinate 134,863 downwards.
TCGACTACACGACCAGCTTGAAAGCGGCGGCCGAAAATGCCGGCTACGTGGCCGAATGCATCACCGAGAATCCCGAGGCCAAACGAGGGCTGTTTCGCCAGCTCGGTGAGATCTGCGCCCCAGGCGCTATTTTCGCCAGTAACACCTCTTTCCTGAATATTTTCGAGCTGGTTCCCGAAGACCGCTTGCCGAACACCGTCATCGCCCACTGGTTCGCGCCGCCCCACATTCTGCCGCTGGTGGAAGTGGTGCGCGAGCCCAAAACCTCCGGGCAGACGGAACGGGTCGTGGTGGAGCTCCTGCGGGCGATCGGCAAAACGCCGGTGGTGATCAAGAAGTACGTGCCGGGATTCGTGATCAACCGCATCCAAAGGATCATCGGCCGGGAAGTCCTTTTCCTCCTGGACAACGGCTATATCAGCCCCGAGGATATGGACCTGGCGGTCAAGGCCAGCCTCGCTCCGCGGATGATGGTGCTGGGGCTGGTGCAGCGCTACGATTTCACGGGCCTGGATCTGAGCGCACGCAACCTCGAGAACGAACAGAAAAAAGGGTACCTGGAAGCTCCGGTCAACTACGCGCCCCGGTCCCTGGTCGATCGGGTGCGCCAAGGCCATCTGGGCGTGAAGACGGGCAAGGGATTCTACGATTACGGGGACAGGAGCCGCGAGGAAGTGCTGGCCGAACGCGACGAGCATCTCATCCGGATTCTCCAGACCGCCGGCCCGCTCGCCGGGCCACCACCGGCGCCGGAACCCAAAAAGTGAAACAACCCAGATGAGCGGATCAGGCCAGTTCGACGACCAGGCAATCCGTTCCTCCCAGGAATAAGGAGCTGACCCATGGAAGATCTATTCCGGCTGGATGGAAAAGTCGCTTTGGTAACAGGAGGCGCGGGAGGCATCGGCCGCGCGCTGGCGTTGGGACTGAGCCAGTATGGCGCCCGCGTGGTGGTGGCCAGCCGCAACCGCGAGGCCATCGGCAAAGCCGCCCAGGAAATTCAGGCGGAGACCGGGAACCAGACGCTGGCTGTTCCCGTGGACGTTACCGACGAGAACAGCGTCGGCGATTTGGTGAAAAGCGTCGTAGCCCAGGCGGGCACCATCGACATCCTGGTCAACGCCATGGGGCTCAACCTCAAGCGGGACGCCTTCGATTTCCCCATGGAGGATTGGAACCGGTTGTTCAACGTGAACGTTCAGGGAACCATGATCGCCTGCAAACACGTCGGCCGGATTTTCAAGGAAAAGAAGCAGGGGAAGATCGTCAATCTTTCTTCGATCCGGGGCATCCGCGGCCTGGGAGGCGGCAATGTGGGCTATTCCGCGACCAAGGCCGCCGTGGAACTGATTACCAAATGCCTGGCAATCGAATGGGCTCCCTACAACATCCACGTAAACGCGCTAGGGCCATCGCTGATCATCACGCCGGGAACCATACACATACAGAATGACCCGGCGCGGGCCGAGACCTACCGGAAACAGGTTCCCCTGGGACGGCTGGGATTCCCGGAGGATGTCATTGGGGCGTGCGTGTTCCTGGCCTCGAAAGCCTCCGACTTTCTGACCGGGCAAACCATTTATGTCGACGGCGGCTTGGTCGCCAAATAATCCGGCCGCTGCGAAAACTACACTCAGGGCCGGCGCGAGGTGATCATTGACAATGAGCATTCCCAAAATTGCGGTGGAAGAACATTTCATCCCTCCCGAACTGATCGACAGCTACGAGAAGTTCTACCCCGCCCCGAAGTGGCCGGCGCTGCGCAACGCCCTCCTCGACACCCACGGACAACTGCTGGCGACCATGGACGCGAGCGGCGTCGAAATGACTCTGCTTTCCCTCAGCTCGCCGGGCATTCAAGGCATTCCCGCCCGGCAGCAAGCCATCGAGATGGCTCGGCGGCTGAACGATTTTCTGGCCGAACAAGTGGCCAAGAGGCCCGACCGTTTTCAAGGCTTCGCGGCCCTGCCCTTGCAGGATCCCGATGCGGCGGCGAAAGAACTGGTCCGCTGCGTCCACGAGCTCGGATTCAAGGGCGCCATGATCAACGGATTTTCCCAGATCGACAAGGAAGATTCGATGGTCTATTACGACCTGCCGCAATACCGCCCGTTCTGGGCCACGGCCGAAAGCCTGGACGTGCCCTGCTACATGCATCCCCGCTATCCGGTCGAAGAGCCCCGAAACATCGAGGGGCACCCCTGGTTGCGCGGCGCCGCCTGGTCCTTTGGGGTCGAAGCCGCGACTCACGCCTTGCGCCTGATTACCTGCGGACTGTTCGACCAATATCCGAAACTCACTATCATTTTGGGTCACCTCGGTGAAATGCTGCCCAGCGCCATCTGGCGCCTCGATCACCGGGTCAAAGTGTTCAAACGGGGATTCCCGGCCAAGAGAACGCCCCTCGATTGTTTCCGGAATAATTTCTACGTCTCGACCAGCGGGAATTTCTGCACGCACCTGCTCCTGGACGCCATCCTGACGCTCGGCGTGGACCGCGTCCTGTTTGCCGCGGATTACCCGTTCGAAGATATGGCCGAAGGCGCCGCGTGGTTCGATCAACTCGACGTCATCAGCGAAACCGACCGGATCAAGATTGCCCGCACGAACGCCGAAAGGCTGTTCAAGCTCGGCCGCCCGGTAAAGGAACCGACCTTATCGCCGGCCTAGGGGAATGGCGCCCGCTCGGGGCATTCGCCCGATGCCATTGCCGACCGCAGGTGGTATGATCTGGGCGCCGTTGCTTGCATCCATGCGTGCGCAGGATGACAGGCTTTTGACGGAAGCGAACTGGCCCAGCCATGACCCGGGAAATGCCTCCGGCCAGGATGGGGCGGCAATTCTAAATTCCGTATTTCAATGGTGATTCCGATGACCAAGCGCAACGAAAACAGGTCCCTTCCCGCCGATTCCTCCGCTTCGGGGCCCGGCAACTCCCCGGTGGCGACCGGAGTTTCGCGAAGAACGTTGCTCAGGCAATTGGGAGTGATCGGCGCCGGCGCCGCTTTTTTCAGCAGCCCGGCCCTTGCCGGCGTGGCGCGACCCGCTTCCGGCCTCGGGCGCGGGTGGATCGACGTGCACCATCACATGTTCCCCCCCTTCTATATGGCCCTCCGCCGCAAGGTGCCGGACGTCGTCGAAATGCCTAGCTGGTCGCCGGCCAAATCCCTGGCGTCGATGGATGAGAACGGCGTGGCCATGGCCATGCTCTCGCTTGCCGTGACGGGAGTCACATTCGAGCCCGGAGAGGCCGGACGCAAACTGGCGCGCACGAGCAACGACTACGGCGCCAAGTTGGTTTCCCAGCATCCCGACAGGTTTGGCTTGCTGGCCGCGTTGCCGCTGCCGGACGTGCAGGGAAGCCTGGCGGAACTCGAGTATGCCTGCGACAAGCTTCATACTAACGGAATCGCGTTGCTGACCAGCTATGGCGGCAAGTACCAGGGCGACCCATCGTTCACACCGGTTTACGAGGAGTTGAACCGCCGCAAGGCGATCGTGCATGTCCATCCGACGGTGCCGCTATGCTGCACCGACACCCTTCCGAACGTGCCGGTGAGTAGGCTCGAGTTCTTTTTCGACACGGCTCGCGCGGTCTACAATCTTCTGCTGAACGGCGTTTACGTCCGTTATCCGGACATCCGTTTCATTTTCGCCCACGGCGGCGGAGCGACGCCCAGCATGGCGCATCGCATGGCGTATTACTTCCCCCAAAAGTTACTGCCCACTTGCGCGCCGCATGGCGTTCTGTACGAATTGAGACGGCAGTACTACGATACGGCCGGCGCGAGCAACCCCACCTCGCTCGCCGGGAGCACGAGTCTGCTGCCCATTTCCCAAATTCTTTTTGGAACGGATTTCCCCTTCGTCCCCACCCGGTGGACCGTGGACAACCTGGATCTTTCGAGCTTGAGCGCCGCGGATTTGGAAGCGATCGAGTGGGGAAACTCCGTCCGGCTCTTCGATCTTCACAAGGCCTGAGGCAGCCGGCCTTATCTCGCGCTTAGGCAGCGGCGGCGCCCGGCCCGGAACGCCGGCGATGCCGATGCGATCGCAGACCGCAAGTGGTATGATCTGGTCGCGGTTTTGGGCGCCATTGCGCGCGCCATCTGACCGGGATATCGGCAAAACCCAACCGATCCGGCCCTGACCGGAAGATTCTTCCGGAAAGGGCGGAGCGGCAATCTTACATTCCGCATTTCAACGGAGATTCCGATGACCAAGCGCAACCAAAGCAGGCCACTTTCCGCGGATTCCTCCGCTTCGGGGCTCGACAACTCCCCGGTGGCGACGGGAGTTTCACGAAGAACGTTGCTCAAGCAATTGGGAGTGATCGGCGCCGGAGCCGCTTTTTCCGGCAGTTCGGCTCTGGCCGCAGCGGCTCGGGCCGATTCGGGTCCCCGGCGCGGGCGCATCGACATGCACCATCATATGCTTCCCGCCTTCTATATGGCCCTGCGCCGCAAGGTGACCGTTACGAATATGCCCAACTGGACGCCGGACAAATCCCTGGCGGCGATGGATCAGAACGGCGTTTCGATGGCCATGCTTTCGCTCGCCGTCTCGGGAGTCACGTTCGAGCCCGGCGAGGCCGGGCGCAGCCTGGCGCGCAGGAGCAACGACTACGGCGCCAAGCTGGTTTCCGAGCATCCCACCCGGTTCGGCCTGCTGGCCGCCCTGCCGCTGCCGGACGTGCAAGGAAGCATGGCGGAACTCGAGTATGCCTGCGACAAGCTTCATGCCAACGGCATCGCGCTGCTGACCAGTTACGGCGACAAGTGGCAGGGCGACCCCTCGTTCACGCCGGTTTACGAGGAACTCAACCGTCGCAAGGCGGTCGTGCACGTCCATCCCACGGACCCGCTATGCTGCACCCATACCCTTTCGCACGTGCCGGCCACCACGCTCGAGTTCTTTTTCGACACGGCTCGCGCGGTCTTCAATATGCTGATGAACGGAACCCTCGTCCGCTATCCGGACATCCGGTTCGTTTTCGCGCACGGCGGCGGGGCCACACCCATCCTGGCGCACCGCATGGCGCACAACTTCCCCAAAAAGCTGCTGCCCACTTGCGCGCCACATGGCGTTCTGCACGAACTGAGACGGCAGTACTACGATACGGCCAGCGCGAGCAACCCCACTTCGCTCGGCGCACTCACGAGTCTGTTCCCCATATCCCAAATTCTTTTCGGAACCGATTTCCCCTTTGTCCCCATACAGTCGACCGTGAACAACTTGACGCATTCCAGCCTGAGCGCCACGGACCTCGAAGCAATCGACCGCGGCAATGCCGTGCGGTTGTTTGGACTCTCGTAGGAACTAGCGGCGACGCTCCCCGCCCTCTCGGGCGGGGAGAAAGCGGGCTGCGAGGAGTTAACGGGAGAGGAAACCTGCGCCCGAGGCCAACGCCGCGCCGTTCCGACCGGTTTGGCCGGAACGGGCGCCGCCGGACGGAGCTTACTGGGCGCCTTCGACGAGTTCCGGCAAAACGTCGAGCAACAGGCCGCACCCGGGGCAGTAATATTCGCGATACAACTCCCATTCAGTGCGCACGGTGACATGGCCGACCGCAGCCGGATTCGTCAACCGGCTGGGAACGTGATCGTGGAAATTAGCGTCGTCCTTGCAGAGCACGGTCGAGCAATCGGCGCACGCTAGCACCTTTTCCCCCTGCACTTCAGCCAGATGCACCACGCCGTAGGCCATTCTGAGCAGATGAAGGTCCCCGCCGGTCCGCAGCGTGGGCTGTTTTGGCGCCTCTGCTCCCGCCAGCCGTTCCCGGCGCATCTTCTGGCGAAGCGCGGCGGTTGCCTTCACGTCCACCTCGCCCGATGAACCCACGACGACTCCGTAGGGATCGCGGCCGCGATCCACGGAAAGGATGCCCGCCCGAAGGTCTGTCAATACGGCCTGGGGGTCGCGCGTCAGTGGATCGCCATAGCCGCCACCGCCGGGCCAAGCCAGATAATAGATGTCGCCCGGAGCCAGCAATCTGGGCGCAACGAGCGCGGTGGAAGGTTCCGCCCCTTTCGAGTGCGCCAGTTCGTTGACGGGCAACAGGCACTTGGCATATTCGGCCGCGGGCAATTCGAAGGGTTTTGCTCCGATCACGTATCCGGCTCGCGCCAGATCGGCGGGGAAACCACCGGCCATCCCGTGCGTCATGGACAGCAACGTGCCCAAACCCCGGAAACCAACCCGCCACTGAGTCGAACCGTGAATGGCCACGCCAATCTCGCCGCCCAAGCCGCCGCGCATCTGTCCGTAACCAGCCGAATCGGTCCGCTGGCGCCGGAACAGGTACACAACCGGATAGGAGGCTTCGTACATTTCGACGTCGGAGAGGATGGCGCCCGGCGCCAGCATGTAGGCCGCGGTATCGTCGCCGTCCATAAAAGGCGTGGCGCCCGTGCCGGCAGCATCGGTATCCAGCGTAACCGTGCCCTGAAGCTGCCCGTATTGGTCCACGCCGCCCATGTAGGCGCTGTTCACATGGCCGTGCCACGGGGAGCAAATGCTGTCCTTCAGCCCTCCCGCCATGGCCATTTGGCTGACCAGCTTGGTCACCACGCTCGAGAGCAGCGCGAGCGGGCCGGGAGGCGCCGCAAAGAGAGCCGCCGGGTAACGCGGGTTGTACATGCAACCCTTGGGAATCGTAACTTTACAGCAGGAGACGATGCCGCGATTCGGGTGCAGATCGCAAAACAGCGTGGAAACCAGCACTGCGAAGATCGCCCCGATGGTTCCCGGCATGGCGGCGTTGACGGGGCCGGGATTCTGCGGGGAGGTGCCGGTGAAATCGAAATGGACCACGTCGCCGCGCTTTTCTGCGTTCACCTCGACCTTGAAGATCGCCGACTGCAGCCCATTGTGATCGCCGTACACGACGTTGTGCCAGGAGCCGTCGGGAATCTGCTGGATGATGCGGCGCGTCTTGACCTCGGACTCGTTGATCATTTTGCTGAGCACGCCGCGGACGAAGGCGCCGCCTTCCTGCGCGACCATATCCTCCACTCGCGCGGCGGCCACGTTGTTGCCGGCCACCTTGGCCGTGATGTCGAGGGAAACCAGCGCCGGGTGCCGGACCCCGCGTTCGATCAGCCGGTAAACGTGCGGAATCGGCCGGCCGCGATCGAGCAACTTCATGCAGGGAACCCGGATTCCCTCCTGGAAAATGTCGGTGGAATCCGACGTGCCGCCCGGATCCTTCGCCCCAATCTCGATGGTATGCGTGAGGCTTGCCAGCCAGGCGACGATCTCTTCCCCGGCAAATATCGGCTTTGCGACCAGGATATCCGGAGTGTGGATGCCCATCAGATACGGCTCGTTGACCAGGAACTGGTCGCCCGGATGGATCCCTTCGATATCGTCTTCGTAGCAATGGCGAATGAACTTGATTCCGGCTTCGGTGCCGCTCAGGTGGGGCAGCACGCCGGCGGTGACGTAGGCGGCGTGGCCTTCGGCATCGTAGATGGCGAACATGTATTCGCCGCATTCGGTGACCAGCGGCGAGCTGGAGGTCCTGACCAGAGCGGCCGAGCCTTCGCTCAAGGAGGCGATGATCCGGTGAACGGCTACCTCGTATCGCACCGGGTCGATCTGGGGATCGACAAAGGGAAGCGGGCGGAGAACGTCCAGGGCGATCGCGTCCACCAGATCGTCAATCGGCATGTCCTGGCGAAGCCCGGGAATGCCGAGCCAATCGCCGGACTTCTGGCCGGCGAGTTTTTCAAACGACGTACTAACCATGGAAGAACCTCCCTCGCGTATGATCGATGACCAGGTTCCCGAACTCATCCGCCTGCCCCGTTTGCCCGGGGAGGACGATCATCGTCATGTAATCGCTCTGAACAAAGGCCGGGCCGGAAATCTCTTGGCCGGCCAAGAGTTCGCCATGGGCGTAGACGGGGACCCGCTGGTAGCCCTGGCGCGCGGTAAAGCATGCGCTACGATACCCCTTGGCCTTGGGAATTTCGTCCTGCGGCTTGGTCTGCCGGAACGACGGCTTGGTCGTGTCCACGATGCCGTCGACGTCCAGGCCGACCAGCTCGATCTTCGAGTACGCGGAAGGAATCGCCCCGTAGACCGCCCGGTAATGCCGCTCGAAGACCGAGCGGATGCCATTCATGCCTTCGGCTTCCATCCAGGCGAGCCCGGGGATTTCCACCGTCATCTCGTGGAATTGGCCGCGATAACGCAGGTCCATGAAATGGCGCATATGGACCGCGCCCGTCGGCAATCCTTCACTGCGGAACTGCTCGACGACCCGCTTTTCCAGGTCGTGGTAGGCGGCGGCAATCGCGCCCAGGTCGAACGGCTCGCGGGCCAGCAGCGTCACCTGCTGCTTGTGTTTCGGGTCGGCCAGGGCGATGCCTAAGGCGGAAAAAACCGAGGCATTCGCCACCAGATACGTTTTCTTGACCCCCGAGAGCTCGCCGTAGGCGGCCGCGTGCATCGGCCCTCCCCCGCCGAAGGCGAACAGGATGAACTTGCTGATGTCGAGCCCCCGGGCGGTGAGATATATCTTGATGGTATCGCTCATGTAGTGGTTCGCCAACTCCAGGACGCCCAGCGCGGCTTCGCTGAGCGACATCCCCAGCGGCTGGGCCAACTGGGTTTCGATGGCCGCCTTGGCGGCGGCAGCGTCGACCTTGAGGCGCCCTCCAAGGAACCGCTCGGGATCGAGGTACCCCAAGGTCAGCCAAGCATCCGCAACCGTGACGCGCGTCCCACCCTGCCCGTAGAAAATCGGACCGGGGTTCGAGCCGGCGCTATCCGGGCCGAGCTTGATGCTCTTGCTGGCAGTGTCAAACCAGGCCACCGTACCGCCGCCGGCGCCGATCGACGTAATATCCACACGCGGGGTCAAAACCTCGAAACGCTCCATCACCCCGGCCGAGCCGAAAAACTCCCGGGCGATAATCTCTTCGCCTTCCCAAATGGCGCTGACGTCGAAGCTGGTGCCGCCGACGTCGGTCGTGATGACGTTCTTTTCTCCGACCAGCGCCGCCAGGTATTTGCTGGCCATCACCCCGCCCACCGGCCCGGACCCGATCGTGCTGATCGCGCTGGCATGCTGGGAGTCGGATACGCCTCCGAAGCACTGCATGGAACCCACGCTCTGTCCGAACCCCTGCCCGGACAGCTGTTTTTCGAGGTTGCTCAAATAGCTCCGCACCTTGCCGCTCACGAAGGCATCGATCAGCACGCTGTTGCAGCGGGCGTTTTCGCGCATCTTCGGCGCCAGATCCGAAGAAACCGAAACCGGCAAGCCGGGCGCCAGGCGCTGGACCGTCTCGAGGAGCAACTGCTCGTGCGCGGGGTTCAGAAACGACCACATCAGGCAGATCGCAATGGCTTCGACCTTCCGCGAGAGCAAGGCGCGGACCGCCCGCTCGGCTTCCTCCGCCGAGAGCGGCATCAAAACCCGCCCCTGAAAATCGACGCGCTCGATCACGCCTTCGATGGCGTCTCTTTCCACCAGCGGCGCGGCCGGCCGCAGCGTAACCTGGTGGCGCCGTTGTTCCTCGGTAAGTCCGGCGATGCGCCAGAGTTTGCGTTGAATAATGGGGGTGTGTTCCATCCCGGCGGTGATGAGCAGACCGACGCGAGCGCCGTTGCGCGTCAGCAGCGCGTTGGTGCCCACCGTGGTTCCGTGTCCGAAGAAGCGGGTGTCCCGCAGCAGTCCGGGCAGATCGACGCTGGCGTTGCGGGCCAAATCCTGCAGGCTGGCCATCACTCCCTCGGCTACGCCCTCCAAGACCGTCGGGGCTTTGCCGACGAAGAAACGCCCCTCGTCATCGACCGCGACGGCATCCGTGAAGGTGCCTCCAATGTCCACTCCCACGTTAAACATGCAAAAAAGCCCCCCTTGGAATCACTCAGTCCGCTTTCAGGACCGGCAGAACCAGACGCGACGGATGCTCGGCGTCGTGATAAATCGTATCCTGGCCATGCTTGTCCGGGCGGTAGAGATGCGTGAACAGCAAATCGGTCACCGGCGAATCGCCGTTGGCCACCTCGATGCGAATGCGGTTGCCCTTCTGGAAGCGATAGGCCATGGGCAGGAGCGGAATCTCCAGTTGATATACGTGGCCCGGCGCGATCGGCCGCGCCTGGTCATGGCGGTAATAGAGCATGTCGGCAATGCTGAGCCGCTCGTCGCGATCCATGCTATGCGAGGCGCGCAGATAACCCTTGGTTACGATGCGGTAGCGCGGGTTGGCGCCGCTGGCGCGCTCCTGATCGGTCTGCGGGAACTGCTCGGACACCTTGACGATGAAGTCCATGTCGTTGCGCGTCGAGCTCGCGAAGACAATGAGCCTGCCCGAGCCGGCGATCTCCACGTCCGAGGCCAACGGCTGGGTCGTGAACGTCAACACCCCGCGCGCCGGGTCCGGACCCTGCCGGCCGATGTGGACCACCCCCATGGACCAGATCTCTTGCGGATAGCTGAAGATGGTGCTGCCGCCTTGCGCCGGCGAAGCCGATAGCCCTCCATCGTTGAGAGACTGGACGCTGCCGCTAGGCCCCTTTGCCAGATAGAAGCTGCGGGATTCGAGGCCCGGCGGCGGCCACTGGTCGAAAGAACGGATCTGGCCGGTGTTGTGCACGGCGTACTGGACGTTGGGCCGCTGGTCGAAGCTCGTCTTCTCGCCCTTGAGGTATTTGTCGTAGAAAGGCAGTAAATTTTTCTTGTGGAATTCGATGGTGGAGAACTCGTGCTGCGCGCTGAAGGGCGTGGGCGTGCCGCTGACGCCCAGCTTCTTCGGCCCCTGGGAGCGCAAATACCCCACGATATTGCCCGAACAGTGCAGGTCCAGCTTGGCCCAAACACCGAAGGAAAACAGGGGCGTCTTGATTTTCTCAAGTTTTTCGACGGCGGAGCGTTCCTTCCAAAACTCGTCGCAAAAAGGATGCTCGAACGCATCCCAAACCAGATCGTGCGGCAACTTGCGCGGCTTGTTCCCGTTGGCCGGAAAGAGGTTCGGCACGCGGACGCTCGAGTTGTACCAATAAGGCAGGAAGTTTCCCTCAATTCCGCCAGGATAGGCCATATGGCGGTAGGGGTCGACCATCCCGTCGTAGGGCGCAATGCAGGCCAGATGCGGGGGTCCTTCGATGCCCATGAACCATTGCGAAATACAATAATAGGATTGGCCGATGCCCCCGACCTTGCCGTTCGACCAGGGCTGCCGGGCAATCCACTCGATCATCTCGTAAAGATCGTGCTGTTCTTCCTTGGAATGGAAGCCGAAATTGCCCTCGGAAACCCCGCTACCGCGCACGTCCGCGTGAACGTAGGCGTAACCCTGCTCGTTGACGTACCAGTCGATCGGGCCCGTCTCCCGCCACAGAAACGTGGGAGTGCAGGGCAGCTCATTGTTGTCATATCGGTAGGGAGAAGTGGCGAACAGGGCTGGGAAGGGGCCCGCGCCGTCGGGCCGGTAGATGCGCAGGGCCATCTTGAGCCCGTCGCGCATCGGCACCATTACATCTTTTTCCTCCACCATTTATTCACTCCTCCGGCGCGCTCCATGCGGCTATTGGCGCGGTTTGAAACCCTGCACACTATAGCAATTTCAGCCTAAACACTTCAATGCAGTTGCGCGAGATGGGCACGAATGAAGCGTTTTCGCCTTCAGCCGGACCTCGTCTCGCAAAAACCCATCGGGGCGCCGGGAGGCGCTCGTTTCGTTATCGAGGAAAATCAGCGCAAGATGAGCCGGTCCGTGCGAACTAGCAGCTCAGTTCGCCTTCCATGCGCCCAGAAGTCGGCGGAGAAGAACGACTTGCCCGAGGTGATAGGCGTTATGGTCGGCTACCAGGATCGCTTCGCGCAAAATCGTCTGACCGGTGCCATGGGGAATTCGCGCGAACAGGTCCGTCCTCGGATTCGACACCAGCTCTTGCATTTCCTGCAGATCGTGGGCGAACTGCTTCAGGCTCTTCTGCCAGGCCGCCGCGCTCGGTGGTTGCGGATTCTTGGGCCAGTACCCTTCGGGCCAGTCCGGCGAGACGTGCTTCGGGTCGCGAGAGAATTCCAAGATATCCCACTGGGCGATCCGCATATGCTCCAGCAGCTGCCAGGCCGAGTGCGGCGCTCGCCGGGGTCGGATGCCCCGGAGCTTGACTGGGAATCCGGAGAACGCGGCTTTCCAATCCAAATGAGCCCCACGGCCCGAGAGAAGATTCACAAGGTGCTCTCGCAATGTTTTTTCCTTCCTAGGAACCGGCCGTGCTGGTGCTTTCATGGAGCGCTTCCTTTCTCGTTCCGGTCCGGGCGAGCGGCGCAATTTCCGGACTTCTCGATGCACGCCATACCGGCCCGGCCTGTTCGGCGCCTACCTCCGGTCCGCCCGTGGCGCCGGCGAAACAGGATAGCGTAGATCCGGCTCACCGGGCCCGGGATGCATGGCTTTTCCTCTCGATCTTTGGCCAGCCCCTGGGCGTCGCCGTTGGCATCTTTCGACCCGAATCCATGAGATCGATGCAAAAGTTTGCGCAATTGCAAATGATCGGCTGTGCCTTTCCCTCCTAAGTTCCGCTTTGACAGCAGCTGATTTTGGCGGATTTTGGTCCATGACCTGCATGAAGTTTATGTTTCCCGTCATGGGAAACAGTCGCGGCCAGTCGGGATAGGCCGCGGAACAGGCGGCCGCGATACAAGCAATGAACCATCAGGAGCGCCGAGCCTCTCGCCGCGAAATCATTCCGTCCCTGGTGTATCTGGACCTCCAGCCAAACAACGGAGGCATCCTGCTGAATCTCAACGCCAGCGGGATGCGGGTCAGCGCGGCCCATCCGCTGACGGCCGCCACGCCCGTGCGCTTCTCATTCGGCCTGGATTCCTCGACGAAGATCCAAGGGACGGGACGGATTGCCTGGATCGCGGAATCGGGGAGAAGCGCTGGAATTTGCTTTGTCGATCTGCCGGAATGCTCGCTCAGTCAAATCAGTCAGTGGCTGAAATCCGCCTCTTTGACAACAACCGCTCATGAGGCGGACGAGCTTGACCGCACGTCGACGCAACCCATCGAACCGAAACGGAAGGCTTGCCCCCCTTCCCGCGCGCCCATCGACCCGGGGATTGGGCAATCGGCGGAAACCGAGAAGACCGCCGCTGCCCAACCAACATCGGAGGAAGAATTCCGATGGACTCTTCCCGCCGCGCCAGAACCCGTTCAGCCGCTTTCAGTGGAGGAATCCTCATCGGCGATTCATTCCGAATCGCTGACTCATCCCTTGCCAGCGGCGTTCGAGCCGATCCCGCAAACAATACCGGTAGCACCCGGAAATACAGAGCCGGCTACGGGGCTCAATGCCCGGCTTCCTGTTTACACGATACCCGGGAATTCGCTCTCTCCCGTTTCGACTCCGACCCTGGCTTCCAAGGTCATTTTCGATGAATTGGGGCAATTTGGCTGGGGATTGGAACGCGACTGGCACGTGGGGCTGGGAACGCTCCTGCTCGCGGGCGGTTTTGCGGCCCTCTGGCAGCGCCCGCCGTTGCTCATGCTGGCAATCGCTCTCTGGATTGCCAGCGGCTTGATTCTGACCAATCGGAAGCAACCGCCGCAAGATCCGAAAGAGCCACGCTCATGATTCAAAACCGATCGCCGCGGACATATTTTGCGACCACGGCCAAGGCTTACGGGCTTGCTCCAATTCTCCGGCAGATATCCACACCTCTCCGAGAGGCCACCCCAAATCCCGACAATCCACGAGACCCAACCATCTCTGGATCCACAGGGCCTCTCATCGGTCGGGAGTCGTGTCTCGCAGGAACATGACTCCCGACCTCTTCCATTTTCTACCCTCAGCTCCGAACTGATATCGGGATTTTCCGGGCCACGGCAAAGAACGTCCCGCCAAAGCCACGCTCGTCTTCGGGGCAGATTCCGGGAACCCTACGGCAGGTGAGCCTGAAGAACAGTCTTGCGAAGTGCAACTCGTCGAGGCCAATCCCGTCAAGCGCCGACGGGCCGCTCCGGGAAACGTCCGAGGTCTGAAGCAGCGCTTACGGGAACCACCTGAACGTTCGACGCACGTCCGGATTCGATGTCAATCCCGTCCGCGAATGCACCGAGGTATTCGATCAAGGGAACGAATTTTCCAGCCCTCAGAATCCGCCCGAGTTTGCCTTCCATCTTGTCGAGATGGAAATAATGACGGAATCGGGACCGGAGCCGGCCCCGCAAGCGAGGCTGCTGGGGGTCGATCTCCCACGGATGGAAATAGACGGCCAGCCCTGCGCCTTCCCGGCGGATTCTGCGGACTGCCCAATGCGTGTACCACTCCGGGAGAATGCGGAGATACGCGCCACCGGCCGCGGGGAGATTCAATCCGAACAAACGCGTTGTGGCCGGAGGCAATTCGAATAGGAGATGGCCACGCCGTTTCGCCCAGCGGAAAGGAAAACGGGGCGCGCGAGGAAGGCCGTAGACGTCGTGGTGAACGGGAAAGACGCTCGAGTCGTAGATGAATCCCTCCTCGGCCAGGATTTCCAGCGCCCAAAGGGAGCGTTCCACGATCGAAAAGCTGGGAGCGCGGTAACCGAGCACGGGCTGGCCACCGGCATCCTCAATCGCACAGCGCGCGCGGCGCGTATCTTCCCGAAACTCCTCGGGCGACAGGCGCCAGAGGCAGCGATGCCAATAACTGTGGCAGCCGACTTCGTGCCCCGCAGCCAGAATCTCGCGCACAAGGCGCGGATGCCGCTCGGCAACCCACCCCAAAATGAAAAATGTGGCCCTTGATTCAAACCGGCTCAACAGGTGAAGGACACGATGAGTGTTTTCGACCACGCGAGACGGGTAACTGGGCCATGTCTCTGGCGGAATCTGGTCGCGGAAGGCCTCAACCTGGAAGTAGTCCTCGACGTCAACACTCAGGCAATCGGGAACCGAACGCCATGCAGCCCCGCGGGCGAGTTCAGACATAACCAGGGAAGCAGATGAATCCGTGGGGGCCTTGTTCAACATTGGGTCACCGCTGCCGCTCTTCGTGCGCTCCTCAACCGGAAGCGCAACTCCGCTTTCTTTGTTCCATCCACTGGCGAAACCAGAGGAATCAACCGGATGTGCCGCCGGACTGCTCTGGCACGGGCCCTGCCGCAGGCTCGGATCGACGTCGCCAGCTGGCGAATGCGATCTCAGAATGGACGCCCAATTCCTCCGCTCCGATCACTAACCGAAAGAGGGCGACCCGGTGCTGCTCGGAGGAGAAGGCCGGGGACTGCCCTTCTCATGTCAACCTCCCCACTTCCGACATCTGACAGGCCAGAACTGGCTTTCGCTCCCGCCGTCGAGACCCTCTGCGTCCGCCGCCGAACCATCAGGGCGATGCCTAACAAGCCCGTGCCGAACAGGGTCAGGCTCATAGGCTCGGGGAAACTTACCTGCGAACCTTGGGCAAGAGAAGACGCGTAGTTAATCTGCCCGTTTGCATCGTTGCCGCGAGCGACGAGGATCGTACCTGCCGGGGAGCCAGCGCTGCTTGACGCGTTAGAGAAAGAGACGGTTCGATAGCTACCATCGGCAGCCTGGCCAGTCCGTGGAACGTTTCTGCGGCGCAGGTAAGCGGCATTCCCGGTGTTTCCGGCGTTGGCCGCAGATACCATGTCGAGCGCAGGAGTTGACCGCGCCAGGCCGATGGAACTGCCAGGAATCCAACCGGCGCGGATGCCCGCATGCCCCGCGCGCGCATTCTGCGCAAGAGCAAGGCCAGTCAACCCCAAAATCAATGCCGCGGATAGAAACCTGGACATCGTTACCCCCGTTACGAACTTTCACCGCAAGTCCTAACAGAGGCATTCCTGGGGCCATATTCACGGCAATTTCCCGTTTCTAGACACTAGAAATTACAGCAGTTAGGAAAGCCCAGCGGCTGCGAAGGTTCTAATCATTGCAGGCATTTGCAATCTTTGCTCCTTTTCCCGCAACCCTACCGGGGGATCATTTTGGGGAGCAGGTGGAGGACCCGAAAAGCCAATCTCTGCGGCGTCCGCCATTCCACAAGCCGATTGAGGATCAATCTCGTCGGCAGGGCCAGTCAGCCGGTTTCTCGAATTAACCGGACATCATGCGGACTCCAGCGATACGAAAGCCCCACCGAGCATTCGCGCAGATTGGCAAACATAGGAAAAGAACTGCCACTTTCCTGAATATGACTGGGATTCCCGGTCGGTTGCCTTTGAAACCGGGACCGCGACCCAAATGATTGAGAGAGTAGCCCTAACCCAAGCAAAGGGTGCCGCTCCAGGCGATGGCAGCTATCGTGCACGATGGAAGAAGGCAAATCCCAGGAAGGAACATGAAAGAAGAGAACTCGCTTTCTTCCGGTCAATCCGCGGCGCCGCTCCCGCTGGCAAGCGCGAATCTTATGCCGTCGCGAAGTCCTGCCATGCGCGAATTGCAATGCGCTATCACCGACATTGCCCGCGCCGATCTGCCCGTGTTGTTGATCGGGGAAAAAGGGACGGGCAAGGAGGCGATCGCTCGCCAGATCCACACACATCATGGCGGGGCCGATGCACCGTTCGTCACAATTCAATGTTCCGAGCAAACCCCTCCATTTTTCAGGGAACTCCTGGCGAAGACGACACGCCCGGAAGGCGAAACGCCGGGGCAATTGACGACGCTGTTTCTCGACGAGGTCTGCGATTTGACTCCGGCATGCCAGGACGCCGTCGTGGAGGCCATTGCCGATGGCGACGGCAAAGCCCAGCCGCACCGCGTGGGGACGCACCTGATTTCGGCCACCAGCCGGAGTCTCGAAGAGGAGATCGGCAAGGCGCGTTTCCGGGAAGACCTGTTCTACCGGCTCAACGGCATCTGTTTGCGAATACCGCCATTGCGCCATCGCAAGGAAGATATTCCGGCCCTGTTGGAGTTTTTTCTAAAACTGCACGGGGAAACGCCGGGCAATCCCCCGGCGGCGCTTCGGGCGGAGTCGATGCAAGTTCTCTTGCAACACTCCTGGCCCGGCAACGTTCGGGAGCTCGAGGAATTCGCGAAGAAGATTTTGATCTCGGGCGAGAGCACCGCCCTGTCCGGGCTGAAAGCCTCGTCCGGCACGCCGGCGACCGAGAAGCCATCCGTGGCGCTTTCACTCAAGGAGGCCGCACGGAACGCTTCGCGCCAGGTCGAGCGGGAATTGATTTTGAAGACTCTGGGGCGGACCCGTTGGAACCGGAAACGGGCGGCTCAGGAGTTGGGCATCAGTTACAAGGCGCTCCTGTACAAGCTGAAGCAGATTACCTTGGACGATCCCAAGGGAATTTAGGGAAGGAGGAGGGAATGAGAATGATGGAGAGCAAGGGCGCGCTTGCCGCGCTGGTTCTCGTCCTGTTCGCGCTGCCGGCGATGGGGAAGAAAGCACCGAAAAAGCAAGCGCGGAACAGCGCCCAATCACCGAGCAGCACGCAAGCCACGGCGGGCGCCGATCCCCGTTACGTCATCGGACCGCAGGATGTGCTCGACATAAACGTGTGGGAGGAACCCGCGATCTCGCGAACCGTGCCGGTGCGTCCGGACGGAAAAATCTCCTTGCCGTTGCTGGACGACATCCAGGCCGCCGGGCTAACTCCCGATCAACTGGGCAAAGTGATTACCGCCGATCTGCGCAAGTATGTGGAAAATCCGCAGGTCACGGTCATCGTTACGGCGATCAACAGCCAGCGCATCTCGATACTGGGCGAAGTCAACCGTCCGGGAACCTTTCAGATGTTGCCGAAAATGACCGTTCTACAGGCGCTTTCCGATGCCGGCGGATTCACGCCGTTCGCCAAACTCAAAAACATATACGTTCTGCGCATGGTGAACGGAAAGCAGGAAAAATTCCCCTTCAATTACAAGGACATCCTCAAGGGCAATAACCCGAGAGAAAACCTGACATTGAAAACCGGCGACACGATCGTCGTCCCCTAGGAGCCCAACGATGGCGAAATTCGCAACGCGCTTCCCGATCCTGACGGCCACGCTAGTCTTGTTCGGGGTTTCGCTCGCCTGGGGCCAGCAGGGACAAACCCAGTCGCAAACATCTTCCGGCCAGCAGCCGGGGCAACCACCCAGCAGCCAGAATACGGCTTCTCCACAACAACCTCTCTCGCCGGAGCAGACCGGAGCGCAACAGTCGGCGAACCAGCCGAACCAGAACGAGCCGGTGTCGTCGGGCGCTTCTTCGCTGACCGGGGCCGAGCAATTCACGCTGAGCCGGATAGGGGCCGGCCACAACTACATCATTCCTTCCTTCCAGTTCGCCCAGAGCGTGGCCACGAGCGGAACCGGCCCGTTTGGAACCGCCCAGGTGGACCCGATCAGCACGCTCAGCGGGGTTTTCGCATTCCATCATCTCTGGAGCCGATATGAGATGACGGCCCAATACGCGGGAAGCGGCTTTCTCTACTACCATGAGCCCAGCCTCGATACCTCGGCGCACGAATTCTCTCTTTCCCAGCACGTTTCCGGCCGGCGTTCCTCCTTTCTGCTGAGCGACGTCGTGACCTACTTGCCGGAATCCTCATTCGGCTATTCCCGTTTCAGCGGCTTCAACAACTACGGCAGCGCCGGCTACGGCTATGGCGGGCTCTTCGGCGTGAACGGATCCAACCTGGATACCACGTTTCTGCCGGGCCAATCGCTTCTGACCAGTCCGTCCTCGCAAGTGGGCAATACGGTCGTCGGAGAATACGATTATCTGCTCAATCCCCTGTCCTCCTTGACGCTGACCGGGTCCTACATTCTCCTGCGCTTTCCCAGCTCCGGCTACATCGGCACCGAAGAAGCCATTTTCCAGATCGGCTACAACCATACGTTCACGCGCAAGAACAGCCTGGGCGTGGCTTACCAGGGTGGCATCTTCCGCTTTGGCTCATTCGGAGGCGATTTCACGAACCATGCGGTCACGCTCAACTTTCGCCGCACCATCAGCAGGCGCTTGGGCCTGCAATTGTCGGCCGGACCGCAGTTCATCCTGTTCAGCAACAACTCGGCCGCGCCCGGACAGACGACGCAGATCAGCTGGCAGGCGTCGGGGCGGTTGAGCTACCAGCTCGAGCGCTTCCTGGTCGGACTGAGCTACCTGCATTACACGAGCAGCGGGTCGGGCGTCTATCGGGGAGCCAAAACCGACAACGTGGGGATGAATTTTTCGGCGCCCCTTTCCCGGGCGTGGACATTCGATGCCAACCTCGGATACGCGTACAACACGAACCTGCAAGGCGCGAACCCATCGGGAACGGCCGCTTCCTACAACTCCTGGTATGGAACCGTCAACCTTCACCGAACCCTGAACCGCTGGCTGAGCATATTTTTGAGCTACAACGTGCAGCAACAACTGACCCCCACGGCGACTTGCATCGGCAGCACGTGCGGAACCTTTTACACACAGCAGTATTTCTCCTTCGGGCTGAACTGGCACCCGGTCCTTCCGGGCGTCGAGTAACGAGGGCGGGGAAAAGGGATATTTATGCTGGGACATCGCGAACTTACCATCGACGACTATTTGGAAATCGTGCGGCGGCGTTTCTGGATTTTGCTGGTGCTGGGGCTTGCCGGCGCCGCGTGCGCCTACCTCTATTCGAGGACGGTGCCCGACCAATACCAGTCACACACGTTGGTTTTGGTGCAGCAACCCAAGGTGGATCAAAAATTCGTCACGCCCGTGGCTGACCAGCAGATCAATCAGCGTCTGGCGACCATGACCGAACAGATTCTCAGCGCGGCGCAATTGCAACCCGTCGTCGAGCAATTTCACGTCTACCAAAAGGAGCTTCCCGGCAGTTCTCCCGCCGCCCGGGCCCACCGTCTCCAGGACGCGATCACCGTGACTCCCGCCCAGCCGGCTGTCAATTCTCCGTGGGCGGGGATTCCCGGATTCACCATCGAAGTCATCTTGAACGATCCTCACGTGGCACAAGAGGTGTGCGCGAAACTCGCCTCCCTGTTTATCGAGGAAAGCGCCAACTGGCAGGCGCAGACGGCGCGCGATACGACGGAATTCCTCTCCAAGCAGATCGACGATGCCAAGCAGGCGCTCGACGCCCAGGACGCCAAGCTCACGGCATTCAAATTGCGCTACCTCGGCAGGCTGCCCGACCAGGCGCAGACGAATATGGACATCCTGGCTTCCTTCAATTCCCAACTCGGAGCCGCAACCGAGGCGCTGAACCGGACCCAGCAGAACAAGGTATATCTGGAATCCCAACTGGCGCAGCAACTGGCCTCCTGGAAGGCCACCCGTTCCGGAAGCAATCTGCTCACCCTCGAGGAGCAATTGGCCGCCATGCGCAACAAGCTCGTCATGATGCGCTCCCGCTACACCGAAGATTATCCCGACGTGATCAAACTCAAGGGCAACATCGCGCAGTTGCAGAAGAGAGTGGACGCCGCGAACGCAGCCGATCAAACGGCCGCCTCGACGCCGTCGCGTCCCGACACGCCGGCCTATGCCGAGCCGCCGCAGATCCGGCAGTTGCGCCAGCAGATTCACCAGTACGACGCAGCCATCCAGGAGGCAACCAAGGAACAGGTCTCGCTTCAGAAAAAGATCGATGAATACCAGGGGCGCATACAAATGAGCCCGGTCATCGATCAGCAATTCACGGAATTGACCCGGAACTATCAGACCGCCCTCGAGTTCTACCGGGGCCTATTGACCAAGAAGGCCCAGGCCGACATGGGCGCCGATTTGCAACGGCGTCAGCAGACCGAGGCTTTTCGCGTGATCGATCCGGCGAGTTTTTCCCCCGTTCCTATCGCGCCCAAGCGGCCGCTCTATGCCGGAGGAGGAGGCGCCGTTGGAATATGTCTGGGCTTGGCTATCGCGCTTTGGCTCGAGCTGCGCGACAAGTTCATCCGCACCGAGCGCGACGTCGAATTCTACCTGCAGGCCCCGACCCTGGCCCTGGTGCCATGGGCCGACAAGCAGACCGGCAGGACGAAAAAGCATCCACCCTCCATTCTGGCGGGGAACCCGAGCAGGACCATCAAGAGCCTTCACGGATAGGTCGCAAATCTCATGTATCAGAACTTCTTCGAACTTCGCGGGAATCCATTCGGGACGAATCCCGATCCCCGCTACCTCTATCTGACGCGTGACGCGCAGGAAGCGCTGGCTTGCCTGACCTACGGCATCCAGGCCCGCAAAGGGTTCATCGTGCTCAGCGGCGAGGTGGGCACCGGAAAGACGACGCTGCTCAACAAGCTGCTCAACTGGCTCCGCGGGGACCGGGCAGCGACGGCTTTCGTCTTCAACCCTTCGCTGACGGTCGGCGAATTTCTCGACTTCATGATGGCGGATTTCGGGATCGCCTGCCAATCGCCGATGAAGAGCCAGGTTCTGCTACACCTCAACCGCTGGTTGCTGGAGCGGTACCGGGCCGGCGAGGCCGTGGTGTTGATCGTCGACGAGGCGCAGAACCTGTCGCTAGAAGTGCTGGAAGAAATCCGGCTGCTGACAAACCTCGAAACTTCGTCGGAAAAACTCATTCAAATCGTCTTATCGGGACAGCCGGAACTCGATGAAAAACTGAAACTGCCCCAGCTGCGCCAACTGCGCCAGCGCATCAATCTGCGGGCGTATCTCCATCCGCTCACCCTCGAAGAGGCGCGCGGATATATCGCCGAGCGGCTCCGCATTGCCGGTGGCGACGGCCGCGAGATCTTCGCTCCCGAGGCAATCGAACGCGTGCATTTCTGTTCCAACGGAATCCCCCGGCTGTTCAATCTGCTCTGCGAGCACGCCCTGATCAGCGCCTTTGCCGACCAGGACCGCATCGTCACGGCCGAACGAATCGAGCAGACGGCTGGCGAGTTGGAACTGGATCAGAAAAATGCCGTCACCCTGGGGCCGGTTGGCGAACCGGAACCTACCGTACAGGAAAAAGAGCTGCTGCGCAGCTTAGCCATCGCCGTAAGGCAAATTCGCAAGGGAAATTAGACGGCAATCGGTCTACCCGAAAGGAAACCATGAGTCGAATCCACGAAGCGCTGAAACTAGCCGAACAGGAACGCCGGTCCCGGCAAGTGTCCGAAAGGCCGGCGCCGCTGCCCGAGCGCGAGATCGCGCTACCGCAAATGTCGGAAACCGGGAAGGCTCCCGGACCGGCCAGGGGAGTCGGGACGATCGACTCGCCGATCCCCGTCCCGGAATACAGCCCCGAACCAGCAAGCATCGAGTCCCTGATCGCCAGTTGCCGGCAGCCCGCGTGGAATCCCGATGGCAAAACGATGCTCTTTTCCCAGGAGGATAACCGACAGTACAAATTCGAGGTGTTTCGCACGCTGCGCTCGCGCCTCTACCGGCTTCGCGATCTGATGCCCCTGCGAACCCTGCTCATCACCAGCACGCTGCCCGCCGAAGGGAAATCGTTCATCGCGGCCAACCTCAGTCAAGCGATTGCGCAACAGCATGGGCGCCGGGTGCTCCTGATCGACGCCGACCTTCGCATGCCCCGGCTCCATACACTGCTGGGGGCCCCGCAATGCCCGGGACTTACCGAGTATCTTCGCGGAGAGGTCGATGAAATCTCCGCCATCCAACGGGGACCGCGCAACGGCTTTTACTTCCTCTCGTGCGGCGACACGGTCCCGGAT
Source organism: Patescibacteria group bacterium (assembly GCA_035533975.1). Classification (GTDB taxonomy): domain Bacteria; phylum Acidobacteriota; class Terriglobia; order Acidiferrales; family UBA7541; genus JAKASX01. The sequence continues at coordinate 112,265 of DATLSU010000061.1, read as the reverse complement.
CCGGTCGAACTGATTGCCAATGGAAGGATGAGGGGATTGATCGAGCGGCTCAAGCACGCCTTCGACTGGATCGTCCTGGATTCGCCGCCCATGGCTCCGGTTTCCGACGCCAGCCTGTTGGCCGACATGTGCGACGGAGCACTGCTCGTCGTGAGGTCGGCCGCGACGCCGTTCGATCTGGCGCAAAAAGCCTGCGCCGAGTTCAAAGGCACACCCCTGCTGGGCGTCGTCCTGAACGGAATCAGCCGGAATTCGAGCTACGGCGGCTACTACCATAGCTACTACGGGCCGGATTCAGAGAAATCCAAGGAGTAGCGTTTTCGCGCCATGGTCCGAGTCTTCCAAGTTTATTATCCGTCGCGCACCCTGGTTCTGTTGGGGGTCGAGGTCATCCTCGTCCCCGGCGCCTTTTTGCTGGCCACGCTACTCTGCTTCGGCCCCGGACAGTTCTACACCGTACTTTCGATCGACAGCGGCCTCTATAAGATCCTGGCAATCACCGTCATGGCAATCCTTTGCCTCTACTATTTCGATCTTTACGACTTCCGCCGGGTCCTGCTGCCCGGAGAGGCCTATTTTCGATTGTTCGCCGGGCTGGGGGTTTTTGCTCTTCTGCTGGCGGCATTTGGATTTGTGTTTCCCGCGTTCATGATCGGCCGGCAAGCATACGTCACCGGTCTCCTCATCCTGACCCTCTACCTGGTCTTTTGGCGGGCCATCCACGCCTGGTTGATCGGCAAGCAGTACTTGAGCGAGCGCATCTACGTCCTCGGCACCGGCCTTTACGCCCAGCGGCTGGTGGATGCGTTGCGGAGCCGCAGCGGCCTGGGCATGAAAGTGGTGGGCTGGGCCGGGGCCAGCGGAAACGCATTGGTAACGCGGGAGACGCTTGCCGACAGACTGACGGCGTTGCGGGGCACGGGAGACGTGGACCGGGTCATCGTGGCCCTTTCCGATCGCCGCAACTTGATGCCCGTGCGCGAACTGCTCGATTTGCGCCTGACCGGGGTCAAGGTGGACGACGCGACGGCTCTGCAGGAAGAACTCACCGGGAGAATCGAGGTCGACGATCTCAATCCGAGTTGGTTGATCTTCTCCGACGGCTTCCGGTTAAAACCCGCCGTCATGCTGACCGAGCGCATTCTCTCCGTGGCGGTCTCGCTCGCCTCGCTATTGCTCACGCTTCCCTTGATTCCCGGGATTGCCTTGGCCGTCAAACTCTCTTCGCCCGGCCCCGTTTTCTACGGGCAGAAGCGGGTGGGCCGGAACGGAACGATTTTCGATTGCTACAAGTTCCGCACGATGCGCGCGAATGCCGAGGCGGACACCGGTCCCACGTGGGCCGGCGACAACGACCCGCGAATCACGCGGGTGGGGCATCTCTTGCGCCGGATGCGCCTGGACGAGATCCCGCAACTCTGGAACGTGCTGCGCGGCGATATGAGTTTCGTGGGCCCTCGTCCCGAACGGCCCGAATTCGTCGAATGGCTCAACCGGGAGATTCCCTACTACAGCCTCCGCCACCAGGTGCTGCCGGGAATCACCGGCTGGGCGCAGGTCAACTATCCCTACGGCGCTTCGATCGAGGAATCGAAAGAGAAGCTTTGTTACGACCTCTACTACGTCAAGAACATGTCGCTTCTCTTCGATATGGTCATCATGTTCCGAACGATGAAAATCGTCCTCTTGAGCCGTGGGAGCCGGTAATGAACGCGATCGGCATGCCGGAGGGATATGCGGCGGCGGCGTTCCGGCAGCCTTCCCGCGAAGTGCGCTGGAGCCTGGGTTTCCTGGGCCTGCTTTTCTACCTGATCGTCGAATATACCAGTTTGCCGTCCATGTACCCCGTTCTGGAACCCCTGCACCTGGGCAAGATCGCCGTGGCGCTTGCCGCGCTCGGCTACCTGGTCGCGCCGCGCTCCCGCACCGCCGCCTCGGCCGGGAGCAAGGCCATAGACGCGGCCGTAGCCTTGCTGCTCTTCTCCGGTCTGTTTTCGAGCCTGCTGGCGGGAACGAGTTCTCATGCGTGGGCCGGATACTGGGATTTCGTGAAGTGGCTGGTGATCTATTTCCTGGTTTCCCGGCTGCTCACCAATCGCTGGCGACTTCAGATATTCCTGATCCTGCTGCTGCTGCTGAACCTCAAGATGGCGCAATTCGCCATTCGCGGGTACGCATCCGCCCGCGGAGCCGGCTATTCGGGGATGGAGATCATCAAGCTGGGCGGGGCGTCGGCCGGCACGACGGCGTTCTTCGGTAACGCAAACGATTTCGGGCTGGCGATGTGCGTGGTTTGGGGTCTGACGTGGGCGCTGTTCTTCCGCAAGAAACAGAACGTCTTCCTCAGGCTGTTCCTGGCGGTATGTTTCACCGCCTTTCTTCTGGCGATCCTCGTGTGTGGATCCAGGGGAGCAATTGTGGGCGCGACGGCCATCGTGCTGGCGGCAACCTTGCGAACGCCCAAACGGGCGCGAGCGCTGATTCTCGGGGTCTTGTTCCTTTGCAGCGTCATCTTCATCATGCCCGGAGCGGTGGTCAAGCGCTTCGACTCGGCCCTGAATTGGCGGCACGATCCGAATACCTATAGCCGCATCATGCTTTGGGAAGCGGGATTGTCGATGTGGACCCATCATCCCGTTTTCGGCGTGGGACCGGGAAACTTTCCCTACGCCTTTGCTTCCAATCTCCACGACCTAAGCCTTTTCCCCGACGCCAACAAGGGATGGGTCGCGCACAGCCTATATGTGCAGTCGCTCGCGGAGCTTGGCCTGGCCGGGTTCCTGCCGCTTCTGGGTGCGATTTTCCTTTCCGCGTTCTTGAACGCGAAAACGCGCAAGGAGGCGCTGACGCGAAATCCGCTGGGACGCGGAAGCCTGGAGTATTGCCTGGCTGCCGGACTGGATCTGGCGATGGTGGGATATCTGGTTTCCGGGGCCTTCCTGGCCGTTCTCTACTATCCGCACTTATGGATTTTGCTGGGGTTGAGTGTCGCGGTAAATCGAGCTTGCCTGAGCCAACCGGCCGCGCCGGCCGCGTCGGCCGCGCCGGCCGCTGCCGAATCGCGCGGGCGGAAGGCAAGACTCTCCGTGGCCACGGTTTCATAGGAGGTAGTGCGCATGTTGCGCCTTGTGCCACCGGCGGGAGCGCCTGTTCGGACCCGAGAAATCCTTCGCGCTCTCCGAGCCACGTTCGCGGACGCAGCGGGGCCAGAGCCCATGTCCGCCCTGGCGGCCCGTTTAGGGGTCCGTCATGTCTCGGGCGCATCATCGGGGAGAGCGGCGCTCTGCGTTGTCTTGCGCAGTCTGCACGGGCTGCGGCCCGAGCGAACGGTGGTGGCTCTGCCCGCCTACACGTGCTTTTCGGTGGCCGCATCGATTGTCCGGGCGGGCTTGAAACTCTATCCACTCGAAATGGATCCGGAGACGCTGGAGTTCGATCGTCCGCAGCTCGAAGCCCTGCCCGCGGACCGGCTGCTGTGCATCCTCACCTCCAATCTTTTTGGATTTGTGAGTGATGCCGCGCACATCCGGCGCGTGGCAAGGGCGAGAGGCGCCTTTGTCGTGGACAATGCCGCTCAAGCGCTCGGCGCATGGCGCGATGGACAACCGGCCGGTACGGGTGGGGACGCCGGAATCTTCAGCTTGGGCCGGGGAAAAGCCCTGCCGGCGGGAGAAGGGGGATTGATTGTCACCAATAACGAAGCGATTTCCTGGGCGATCGAGGCCGAAACGCGAAATCTGCATCCGGCCTCTCCGGCACACGCAGCCTATTTGCTCTTTCAGTTGACCGGCTATTCGGCCTTCCTGCGGCCCGGCTTGTATTGGATTCCCGACGCGCTGCCGTTCCTGAAGCTCGGAGCCACTGAGTTCGATCCGCGATTTCCCATCCGCACCCTCCATCCACTGTCCCGGGAATTGCTCCTCGTTCTCCTGAACAGGCTAGACGCGATGAACGAAACCCGCCGTTTGAATGCCCGCCGGCTGATCGAAGCCCTCGGCGGCAGCCGTTTGCTGTACTTCCCACAGCCTTCACCGGACGCACAGCCCACGATGGTGAGGCTGCCGGTGGTCGCGCGCGACGCGCGCACGCGCAGGCTGGCCATCACCCGTCTTCGCCGGGCAGGGATCGGCGCCAGCCCCTTCTATCCCAGCGCGATCTGCGACATTGCCGGAATCGAACGCCACATGGCCAGCGCGAATTATCACCGCCCGAAAGCGGAACATCTCGCCCAAACGCTTTTCACCCTCCCCGTGCATCCCTTCGTCAAACAGCGGGACATCGCGCGCATGATCGGTATTTTGCGGGCCTTGCCGGCCGAAGTCAGCCGCGCGGAAGCGGGTTGCCAGGAACCGTCTATCACCGATGAGGACCAGGCCGCCATGGTTGGGGATCAGACAGGAAGCGCATGAAGATGCCGGCCAAGCGAGTGCTGATTGTCGCGCACGATTTTCCCCCTTACCGGACCAGCGGGGTCTATCGAATGACGGGCCTGACAAAATATCTGCTCCCCCTGGGCTGGATGCCGACTATTTTGGCGGCCGAAAGGGGCGAGGGCGCGCAAGATCCCAGTTTACTGAGCAGGCTGCCGGAACAGGTCGAGGTTGTCCGGGCGGCCGCTCCGCGTCTAACTCTATGGGAGGGACCAACCGCGCGGGCGCTAAAGAGTTTGGGCGCGTTGAACCCTGCCCATAACGGCCATCGGCACAGTGACGGAAATGGTGGGTTGAGGAAAACGGGAGATTTCTTGCGTTCCTGCCTCTATTTCCCCGACGAAACCGTTTCGTGGGTTCCCTTCGCCTTCGCCAAGGCCGTCCGATTGCATCGGCGGCGGCCGTTCGACGTGATCTACAGCAGCGGCCCTCCCCGTTCGAGTGCGTTGCTCGGCTTGCTGCTCCGGGCCGCGCTCGCAATTCCCTGGACCCTGGAATTCCGCGACCCGTGGTACCTATCCGCGCGGCCGCTGCGGCGGCAATTCGAGACGAAACTACAAAACCTTTTACTGAGGCGCGCCGACGCCGTGGTCGTGGTCACCGAGGGGCATGCGCTCGACTTGCAGAACGACTGGCAGGTTCCACGCGAAAAGCTCCATGTGATTCGAAACGGCTTCGACGAAGATGATTTTCGGAGCCAACCGGCAAGCCCGGCGGAAGCTTTGCCGCGCGGATACTTTCACCTTTCGCATTTGGGAACGATCTACGAAGGCAACAGCGGCAACTTCTTTCCGGCGCTGCGGGAACTTGCGGCGGAACGGCCGGACCTGACGGCTCGCCTGCGCGTGAACATCATTGGATATCCGGATCAGGAAGTTTGCGGTTATATGAACGACCCTCAGTTGAAACATCTGGTTCATACGCAGGGATTCATTCCCCACGAAAAAGCCCTGGAGATCATGCGAGCCAGCGATGGACTGCTTCTCTTCTGGGCCGATCCGCGCTTTTCCCGGATGGCCGTGGCGGGAAAGACCTACGAATACCTGCGAATGGGACGGCCGATTCTAGCCGTGGCTCAGGAAGGCGGCATCCGGCAACTGATCGAGGAAGCCAAGGCGGGATGCGTCGTCCATCCCCATGACACCCAGGCAATCAAGCGCGCCCTCGAGTCCCTTCTCGCCGGCCACTCCGAAAACGGACACGCGCCTCAGCCCGCCGAGCCCGAGTACGTCGCCCAATTTCGCTACGACCGTCTGGCGGAAAAGCTGGCGGGAATTTTCGGGAAAGTAACAGGTTATGCGGCATAAGGTACGACGGGCGCTCCATGTAGCTTTCGCTGCCGGGCTTTACTATTCCGGCGCGCTCACCCTGCTGGCGCTGCTTCGCTGGAGTCTGCGGGGCCGGCGCCCGATTTACGTGTTGGGACTTCACCGCATCCTCGACGCCGAAGAAACGCGGCGCTCGAATTCCCTGCCCGGCATGATCCTGAGCGAATCCCTGTTCGTGGCCCTGATCGAGTTTCTCGGGCGCCGCGTTCAGTTTATTTCGCTCGAAACGCTGCTGAAGAGCGATCCGGCCGATCGCAAACAAACCAAGCCGTGGTGCCTGGTGACGTTCGACGACGCCTGGAGCGACACCTATCGCCGGGCCACGCCCGTGCTCGAGCGCCTGAAAATCCCCGCGGTCGTTTTCGTGCCGACCGCGGCGGTCGGCTCGCCCACGGGTTTCTGGGTGGAACAGCTCGTGGGAGCCTGGAGGAGCGCGCCGGCGCCACAGCGCATGCTGGCCGCCGAGGGGAGATCGATTCACGCGCGGAGCGGCGGTGAGGATTTCGAAGAAACAATCGAAATCCTGAAACACATGTCCACGGAAAAACGGGACGCCGTTCTTACCGGCATGCTCGCACAAACTGGCGACGCCGCGAAAGAGAGCGTCGACGCGATGATGACCTGGGAACAGGTGATCGAAATCGCCGGGCGCGGCATCGAGATCGGCAGTCACACCGATACGCATCCCCTGCTCACCTTCGAGAATGACCAGACTCTGGCGCGGGAACTGCGCCGGAGCCGGGAATTGCTGGAGGATCGGCTGCGCGCTCCGGTTCGCGCCTTTGCCTACCCGAATGGGGATTGGGATCGCCGGGTGAGGGAGTCGGTGATTCGCGCCGGATATTCGTGCGCATTCACCACCGAAGCCGGCTGCTTCGAGAACGGCCGCGACCGCTTCGGCATTCCCCGGTTCCTCTTGCACGACGGAAACGTGACCGGCTTGCGCGGGCGATTCTCGCGAGCGATGGCGAGTCTGACTCTGGCCGGTTGGTGTTGAAGGGAGCATGACGGCGAACCCCATGGCAGTATTCGTTACGGACGGCGAGCAACGATCGGCGCTGGCGGTGGTGCGCTCGCTCGGCCGCGCGGGAATCCGCGTGACGGTGGGCAGCAGCCGCCCGGCCAGTCTGGCGGGCAGTTCGCGGTACTGCGCGCGGACGGTATGCTACCCGTCCCCGCGCGACGCCTCCACGCAATTTCAGGAATTCCTCCGCGAAGAGATGGCGTCGGGCCGCTACCGCCTACTTCTTCCCATGACCGATATCGCGGCGAGGATCGTCGCCCGGCAGCGCGACCTGCTTTCGCCATGGGTCTGCTTGCCCCTGCCGGCCGAGGACCGTCTGCTTTTGGCCCAGGACAAACGATGCGCGCTGATGCTGGCCGAGCGAGTCTCGATCTCCCACCCGGAAACCTACATGACGAATCCGGAGGAGCGGATCGAGGATGTCGCGCGGCTGGCGCGCTATCCGGTCGTTATCAAGCCGCGATTCTCCAAGTTCCCGCATGGCGCGGGGTGGTTTTCAGGAGAGGTCGAATACGCACGCGACGCCCGGGAACTGATGGAGAAGTACCGGCGCTCGCATGCGCGGATTCCCTTCCCCCTCGTCCAGGAAAAGATCCAAGGAGAGGGGCAAGGCGTCTTCCTTCTGCTGTGGAACGGAGAGTTGAAGGCGGCGTTTTGCCATCGCCGGCTGCGCGAGAAGCCGCCGTGGGGAGGGCCGAGCGTCTTCCGGGAAAGCATCCCGCTCGATCCCGCATTATTACAAAAATGCGTTGCCTTTTTGCAAACCATCGGCTGGCAGGGGCCGGCGATGCTGGAATTCAAGGTCGACACACGCGACGGCCAGCCAAAGCTGATGGAAGTGAACGGGAGGTTCTGGGGCTCTCTGCAACTGGCCATCGACGCGGGGATGGATTTTCCCTTGCTCCTTTACCGGCTCGCCACGGGAGAAGACGTCGCGCCGCAGTTCTCCTACCGAATCGGCGTCAAGAGCCGTTGGCTGCTGGGGGATCTCGACCACTTGCTGATTCGCCTGAAAAACGCGCCGGCTCCCGATGGCTCGAACGGCCATTCCACTTCCCGCCTGCGCGCCTGTCTGAATTTCCTGAAACCGTACGAACGCGATTCATACTCCGAGATTTTTCGCCGAAACGACCCGCGTCCCGCTTGGCAGGAATGGCGGGAGTATTGGCGCGCGCTCACCAGCCGTTCCGCCTCGACGGAGGGAAAACGACGTGCGAGTTAAAGGGGCCGTGCACATCCATTCGGCGCTTTCGGGCGATGGCACGATGACCATCGCCGAGATCGCGCAATTCTACCGTCAACGCAATTATCACTTTATCGCTCTCACCGACCATGCCGAGGACTTGGATGCAGACGCGGTGGAGATCCTCAAAAGAGACAGTCGTGACAATTCCGATAGCCATTTTTGCATCATCCCGGGCCTGGAATTTTCCGCCCACGCCCAACTGCACATTCTCGGCCTGGGCGTCACGGAGCTTCTTCCGCAGGACAATCGTCTCGCCGTGATCGACCAGATCCATTCCCGCGGCGGGCTGGCGATTCTCGCGCATCCCCGCCGCTTGGGCTGGAATTGCCCGGCGGGCATTTTGCGCGCCATTGACGGCGTCGAAATCTGGAACGTCGGATACGATGGTAAGTTCCTGCCATCGGCCAGGGCGCTGGGCGGATTCGCGGAGATGCGGCAAGTGAACCCTCGGCTACTGGCTGTCGCCGGGCACGACTTTCACCGCCGGGAATCCTTCTACGACGTGGGCCTGGAGATGGACGTCGCGAAACTTTCCGCCGAAGCGATCCTCGAAATCCTCCGCGGCGGCCACTACAGGATCCGCAGCCGGTTTTTCCAGACCGTACCGGACGCCCGGATTTCCCCGGCCAAAGCGGCGTATCTGCGAATGATCGGCGGGCAACTCCGGAACCTGCGCCGCGCCCGATCGTTCGGCCTCGGGTGGTTTTCATGAGCCGGCGCACGATCCTCCATACGATCGAAACCTCCGGCCCCGGCGGAGCGGAAACGGTATTGCTTCAGGTGGCGTCGAGGCTCGACCGCGATCGTTTTCGCTCGCTCGCGCTTCTGCCGGACGAGGGATGGCTCTCCCAGCAGCTCGAGGAGGCCGGCGTACACGTCTATTTTGCGCGGTCGAAGGGCTGGCACGATTTTCGCGTGCCACGAATGATGCGGCGGCTCATTCGGCAAGAGAACATCGACCTGATTCATTCTCACTTGCCCGGCCACAATTTTTATAGTTGCCTCGCCGGCAAGCTGGCTGGGAGCCGAACGGTGGCCACCTATCACGGCGCGGTCGAGTTCGAGCGAACGACTCCGCTCAAAAACAGAATTCGCCAGGCAACCGTGCGCCGCTGGGCCGATACCGTTGTCGTCGTCTGCGATTACGTCGGGAGACTGATCGAGAGCCGGGGCTTCCCGCCGCACAAAATCGTGCGCATCTACAACGGCATCAACGCCGCGCGATTTGCCGCGGCCTGCGACGGGCGGCTGCGCGGTGAATTACGGGTTCCCGAAACAGCGCCGCTGGTGGGCACGGTGGCGAACCTGCGGGAGAGCAAGGGCTACGAGTTTTTCGTGCGCGCGGCGCGCCTGGTAATCGATCGCGCTCCCGAAACGCACTTCGTGGCCGTCGGCGATATCGATCCCGATCTCGGCCGTCCGCTTTTTGCCCTCGTCGACGAGCTGGGCCTGGGCGACCGGCTTCATTTCCTCGGTTTCCGCAGGGACGTTCCCGAGATTCTGAGCGCATTGAACGTTTTCGTGCTGGCTTCGCTGAGCGAGGGGTTTCCTCTGGTGGCGCTCGAAGCCATGGCCGCCGGCAAATCCGTCGTGATGACGCGCTCGGGCGGCCAGCAGGAGATCGTCGAGGATGGACGCAGCGGATTGCTGATTCCCCCGGCCGATGCGGAGGCGCTGGCCGCGGGGATCGGCCAACTGCTCGAAAATCCCGCACGGGCGCAGGAGATGGCCTGCCGGGCGCGCGCCCGCGTACGGGCCGATTTCACGCTTGAAAAAATGGTTGGCGAGTACGAGAAGCTTTACGACCGGCTGATCGAGGAGGAGTAAGACGATGGTCTGGCTTTTCTGGTCGGCGGCGGCGCTGCTGCTATACACCTTTGCGGCTTATCCACTGCTGGTGTGGCTGATCTCCCTGCGGCGAACCGATTCGCGGCGCCGGGAGCCGATCCATCCATTCGTTTCGATCATCGTCACCGCGCACAACGAGGAGCAGCAGATCGGCCGGAAGATTCAGAACTGCCTCGCGCTGCGCTATCCCGAAAACCGACACGAGATCATCGTGGCTTCCGACGGATCGACCGACCGGACAGCGGCCCTGGCTGGCTCCTTCGCCGGGCGGGGCGTTCGCCTGATCGACTTGCCGGAACGGGGCGGGAAGCAATACGCGCAAATGAAGGCGCGCGACGCCGCGCGAGGGGAAATCCTGGTATTCACCGACGCCGGAGTGGAACTGGGCGGCGGGGCGCTCCAGGAAATGGTTTCGAATTTCGCGGACCCCTCGGTCGGGTGCGTCAGCAGCGAAGACAACCTTGTTGCGGAAAAGCGAGGCTGGGCGGGCGAGCGCGCCTACGTGCTGTTCGAGATGTGGTTGCGGCGCAACGAATCGCGCCTGGGATCGCTGGTTTCGGCCAGCGGCTCGTTTTTCGCCGCCCGGCGAGCGGTGTGCGAAAAATGGCACACCGATCAGACCAGCGACTTCTTCGTCCCCCTGCACGCGATCGCGATGGGGATGCGCGCCGTGGTGGATCCGGCGAGCGTTGGCATCTATGCCGCGCCGCATGCGCCCGGAGCGGAGCTTCACCGTAAAGTGCGAACCATCGTGAACGGTCTGCACGTCTTTTTTTCGCACTTGGGTCTTCTGAATCCCTTTCGCCACGGATGGGTGGCCTGGCAGCTCGTGAGTCACAAACTGTGTCGCTGGCTCACGCCATTCGCGGTTTTGGCTTTGCTGGTTTCGAGTATGGCGTTGTGGCGAGACGGGATTTTCTACCGGGCGTGCGCCCTGCTCCTCACGGCGGGACTCGCCGGCGGAATTCTCGGGCTTGCCGCCGGCCGGGTGACGAATTGGAAGCCGTTGCGCCTGGCCGGCTATCTGCTGCTGGGCAATGCGGCAACGGTTATGGCGTGGTCCTACTTCATCACGGGAGAACGATTTGTCACGTGGCAGCCAACGCGCCGGAGCTGAGGCCTCAGCGCCCGTCGAGAAACAGCACGTCGCGGCGAGCGCGCCCGTCCGTGTGTGCCACATCGCCTCGGGCGACTGCTGGGCGGGAGCGGAGGCTCAAGTGGCCGCGCTGCTCTCGGCGCTTTCCGCGCGCGACGACGTCCGTGTTTCGGCCATTCTGTTGAACGAGGGGCGTCTGGCGGATGAAGCCCGCCGCTGCGAGATCGAAGTGTGCGTTCTGCCGGAGGCCGAGTACGGATTCTTCCGGATTCTTTCGGCCGCGGCGCGGTTCCTGCGCCGCCAAAACATTCAGATCCTGCATTCTCATCGCTATAAGGAGAATTTCCTGGCCACCCTGCTGGCGCGCAGTTGCCACGTGGCGACGCTGGTGCGCACGCAGCATGGCGCGCCCGAGCCCTTCGCCGGCTGGCATCGCGCGAAACAAAACGCGATTGGAATCGTGGATCGCTTCGTCGCACGGTATTTCACCGATTCCGTAATCAGCGTGAGCGACGAATTGCGCGCAGGAATCGGCCGCTACGTCCCGGCGGATCGCCTCGTCGTCATCCGCAACGCCATCGATACGCGAACGGTTCGCTCGGCGCTGAGCGTGGCCGAGGCCAAGTCGCGATTGGGCATTCCTGCCGGATGCCCGGTGGTCGGCGCGGCGGGCCGCCTGGAGCCGATCAAGCGCATCGATCTCTTCCTTCAAGCGGCGCGGGAGATTGCCTGGAAGCTACCGGAGGCTAAATTCGTGATCGCCGGCGCGGGGAGCGAAGAGCTCCGTCTGCGGCGGCTGGCCGATGAACTGGAACTGGGCGATCGAGCGATCTTTCTCGGCCATCGGGATGACGTCTACGACGTTCTGCGAGCCATGGACCTGCTCGTGCTCACCTCCGATCACGAAGGCTTGCCGACTTCGTTGCTCGAAGCGCTGTTTCTGCAAATAACCGTGGTCGCGCGCCCGGTGGGCGGGATTACCGAAGTGATCGAGAACGGCGTCACCGGCTTTCTGGCGGGTTCGGCGGAGCCGGCCGCGCTGGCCCAGGTGTGCGTTTCCGTGCTGGCGGATGAGAAACTCCGCCGGCAAGTGGCCGGGGAGGGTGCGCGAGTCGTGGAACGGCAATTTTCGATCGGGCGCGCGGCGCGGCAAATGGCCGGGCTATACCGGCGGCTCGGAGAGCGGCCATGAGACTGCTTTGGCTCTCCCACTTCATTCCCTTCCCTCCTCGCGGAGGAAACGTGCAGCGCAGCTACAACCTGATTCGCCAGGCGGCGAAATCTTTCGATGTATCGCTGGTGGCCCTGAACGTACAGGGAGCCATGCCGGAACAGGTCGCCGAGCACCGGAACGCGCTCGCCGGCCTTTGCGCTGATGTGGAAATCTGGGATCTGCCCTACCCGTGGAAGGGCCGCCGCTGGCAGGCCGAGCTGGTCCGCAGCGCCGCCTCGCCCGTCCCCTTTACTTTCCGGCCGCTCTATTCCGAAGAGCTGGGCCGCCGCTGGGCGGAGAAGCTCGCCCGGCATCCGGGGCCGCTCGTGCACATCGACGCAATCGATCTGGCCCTTTTTGCCGGCGCGGCTGACGGCTTTCGCAAGGTGCTGAATCATCACAACTGCGAATCGGCGCTGCTCTCGCGCCGCGCGGCGCGGGAAACGAACCTACTCAAGAGAAAATATCTGGAACTCGAGGCGGGCAAGCTGGCGCGCTGGGAGCGCAAGCTAAGCGGCCGTTTTCAGGTGAATGCCGTCGTGAGTGAAGAGGATGCGCAACTGCTTCGGGCGATGAACCCCGCGGCCCATATCCACGTCGTCGAAAATGGCGTGGATACTGATTATTTCCGGCCGACCGACGCACCCGAGGAGCCCCGCAGCCTGATCTTCACCGGCTCGCTCGATTGGCAGCCAAACATCTCGGCCATTCAATATTTCGCACAGGAAGTCTGGCCGCTGGTCAAGCGCGGCTGTCCGGATGCCAAGCTGCTCGTCGCCGGAAAATCGCCAGCCGAAAGCGTGTTGCGCCTCGCCGAGCGCGATTCCTCCATCACCGTGTTCCCTTCTCCCGCAGACATGCGCCCGCTGCTGGCTCGCGCCTCCGTCTACATCTGCCCACTGCTCGAAGGCGGCGGCACGCGGCTGAAAATCCTGGACGCCATGGCCATGGGCAAGCCCGTCGTCAGCACGCCGGTCGGCTGCGAGGGTCTTCGCGTTACTCCAGGCGAAAACATCCTGGTTGGCGACACGGCGCAGGCCCTGGCCGAACTGGCTCTCCGGCTCCTCGCGAGCGAAGAACTGCGCGCCCAATTGGCCTGCTCCGCCCGCCAGTTGGTCGAACGCGAATACGCCTGGAACCACGTGAGCCATCAACTCGAAAGCGCATATCACTGCGCCCTGGGAGTAAACGGATGCGCGGGACCACGGCCATGAGATTCCGAGATGGGTCCGTTGCTCGAGTTAGTCGCTGTTTTAGCTGGTTGACGTACAGGACACGCCACGGGCTTCTCAAAGGAATGAAGCGCAAGGGTGGCCTCGGTTTTCTCCCCGAATGGCTGGTGGGTCTTGGGGAAACGGCGGAGGAGCAATTCTTCCGCAAGCTGGACCTCCGGGGGAAGGTTGTTTTCGACGTCGGCGCCTTCCACGGGCTCACGGCCCTGTTTTTTAGCCAGACTGCTAGGATGGTCGTCGCCTTCGAGCCCAATCCACTCAATTGCGCGCGCGCATTCCAGAACATTCTGGTGAATCGGTTGGAAAATGTTTTCCTGCTGAACGTCGCTGTTGATGAAAAGAGAGGAGAACTGCCATTCGTCTATGAAGACAACATGGCAGGCAGAGGAAGCGCCGATCAGGCCATTGCCGCCCGCACGGTCGAGGGGGCCCCGTCCGCCAGGTTCATCACCGTCCCGGCCATCAGGCTGGACGAAGTCGTGAGGGCAGGCTTTCCCATGCCGGACTTCATCAAGATTGATGTCGAGGGTATGGAGATGAGAGCCCTTCGGGGAGCGGAGGAAATCCTCCGAAGCCGCCGCCCCTCCCTTTATGTGGAAATCCACGGCGCGACCACTCCTGACAAAGAGCGTAACGTCAGCCGGATTGTCCAGTTTTTGGAGTGCCAAGGCTATACGACCCTCTTCCACGTCGAGTCCGGCGCACCCATCACTTCGGGAAGTGCCTCTGGGGCTAAAGAGGGTCATTTGTACTGCGATGTAGGACCCGCGTAGTGTCCCAAGATAGGCCGAAGACGCTGCAAGTCGCGGGGCCAGAACGAAAATGGGCTGTTTCGGAATGACGCGAGTTAGGTGATGCTCGACGCAGAGCCGGAGAGGGGTCGCATCCATGGACACTAGAAGCGAGGAGTTGAGGAGGGAGTTGGAGTTTCAGGCGGAACGGGCCGCGAAGATCAGGCCGATAACGCCCACGCCTGAGCGCATCTTCGAGCGTTATCGTCGAAGCCCCCTGCCATGGATCTTCCCAAAGGAAATGCTCTTCAGAAGCCTAGGACCCCTCTCGGGCAAGGAAATTCTCGACGTGGGCTGCGGTGAGGCCGAACTGAGCACACAATTGGCCAGGCTGGGTGCGTCAGTCACAGGGGTAGACATTTCGCCCGAGCTGGTCGAGGTAGCACGGCAGCGGGCCGTCGCCGACGGCGTCCGGGATATTCTCGAAACACCGCTTCCCGAGGAGCGATTCGATCTCGCCGCCTGCTCAGCGGTGCTTCGCCACGGGAATGAACGGATGCGCGCTGAGCCAGTCATGAGCGCACCCGTCGGCCGCCAGGGAGGCGAGCAACCGTTGCATCTCACGGCTCACGAGCGCGCAGAGCGAAGGACCGTAGTGTCGATTATCGCCCTGAACCCACAGAAGTGGGGCTCCTTGGAGGAGCAGACCATGTTTCTTTCCATGGCGCTCCGCAATCGGGGCTGGCGCAGCGTTCTGCTCTTTGACCGGGAGCCAAAAGGGGCGGTCTTGGCAAAGCTGAAGGAAACTGGAGCGACCATAGGGGCTCTCCCTCACAGAGACTCCGCCACATTCTACCCGGCCCTTGTTCTAGCGCTTCGCCGGGCCCAGCCCTCCATCGTGCATTTTCGCCTTTGTAATTCCTTCAGCGTTCTGCCGATCGCGGCGTGGCTCAGCGGGGCGCGGGCCATTTTCTTTACTGAGGAGACGCACAGGCCCGGCACCACTGCGCGAAGCACGAGGGCGAAGTGCTACGCCTGGGATCGGGTCGTCCTGCGCGGGCTGGGGGTGCGAATTGTAACCGTTTCCGACTATGTAAAGCGGGTCCTGACGAAGACCTACAGGGTGAGCCCCGAGCGGGTACAAGTCCTGCTGCATGGAGTCAACACGGAAAGGTTCAGGCCGAGCGAGGACCTGGCAATCATGGACATGCGCCGCGAGTGTGGCATCCCCGCCGGGGAACAGGTGATCGTTTGCGCCGCGCACTTGATCCCTGAAAAAGGGGTCGAAAGCCTGTTGCACGCAGCCCAACAGATCCTGCAAGCCAGGCGGGACGTTAGCTTGCTGATCGTCGGAGAAGGCCCTCTGGGTTCCAAGCTGAGACAGGTCGCGCAGAACCTGGGAATATCGGGAAAGGTCCACTTCCTTGGCCTGCGCTCCGACGTCCATCGGTTGTTCGCCATGGCGGACGTGGTCGCGGTCCCCTCCGCGTGGGAGGAACCTGCCGGCTTGGTCCTCCTGGAGGCGATGGCCACCGGTCGGCCAGTCGTCGCGACCCGCGTTGGGGGCATCCCCGAATACCTGGAAGACGGGAAAGCTGGCATCCTGGTCGACCGCGACTCGCCCACTCAGCTTGCTCAGGCCCTGCTTTCCCTGCTCGATACGCCGACCTTAGCGACTGCGATGGGGTGCGCGGCCCGGCGGGGAGCGGAAGCCCGGTTCACCGTGGAACGGTGGGCAAGCGAGACCCTGTCCATGTACGAGGCGGCGCTGAGTCAAGGCTGAGAGTGGCGAGGCTTTCGCGCCAGCGGAATGGCGCTCCCGGCGCTTGCCACACCAACCTCCGGTGCACCCGGAACCCCCGGAGCACCCCTGAATGGCTCCCGCTCCATGCGCGTACTCGCGCTGGATCGTTCGGCCGCCGGGGTTTCGGGGCTATGCGTTGCGACGCATTGGTGGCCCAGTGGGAACGCTGATCTTGCGGCGCGCCCGATCTATGCCGTTTGAGATTCGAGCGCCCACCAAGCTCATTTTTTGCGCGGCTTTAGACATTCCGACCCAGCTGTAATACGTGGGGATCGCGACGTCCTCCAGGAAATGTATCCACCGTTCGGCGACGGCACCCGCGCAGAACTCCCTTGAACGCTTCAGGCCGTTCTCGACCACCGCTGACCGTAAATCGGGGTTTCCTTTGAGCCGGACAAGAGCCTCGACTACCTCCTCTTTCGAGTGGACCTCGATATAGTCGAGTTCGGTCCTGTACAGAGAGCGGTAGGCGGATTCGGCCCCCAGTATGGCCGGTATACCCGCCAGCCAACAGTTAATTAGCTTCGAGGGAGGTTTGTGGTCGAAGGTGGGGTACGGGGTGAATTGCCTCACTGCTACGACGGAGTCGATATCGCTCAGGTCGCTCCAGGATCCGTCACCGATGCGATAGTGGGCAGGGTCGTTGTACTGGAAGGACTCGATGCGTGGCACCCAGTTGAGTCCCAGTGTCCGGAGCGTAGTGCCCCAGTCCGGGTCTCCCAGTTCGGAAGCAAATTGGCTTATAAACCCCAGGAAAGTGATGTTCGCAAATCTCGGCGACGGCAGCCTCGGTTTCAGCCCAGGCTCCGGCCAGTGCGGAATGTAGTGGCAATTCCTGTACCAATAAGCTTGCATGGGATTTTGGACCACGTGAAGATTCGCGGGCGGGTATGGCTCGTAATCCGCCGCCAGATTGATCAGGAGCCGATTCGGGCCCGGAAGGAGCCTGGCGCCGTCGAATGTGCAGCACTCGCGATGGGTCAAAACTATACCGGCTTCCGGCAACTCGGATGATAGCCCTCAATCGTAGCCAGCGCGCCTTAGCTCCAGCACCGTTCTGATCGACCAGATGTACACTCCGAACCGAAACCCCGTCCAGGGGATGCCGGGGTCCGCTGGAATTTCGCCCCGGGGCCACAGCTTCGGGTCAATAAAAAAGACGATGCGTGGCCGCTTGGTTGGGAATCGTGTCATTGCGGGCGTGCCCCTGGTGAGTTGCGTTTTTCGCGCAACGCAGCCTTGGTCACGCACTGGCGGAGGAAATCCTCCATGCTGCCGTGCCTTTCGGTGGGCCAGTCGATCACAACGAGAATGCGGCCGGCCGCAGCGGGTGTCGCTTTCCGTTGCAACAGTATGCCTCACCTAGCTAATACCACAATGTCGTCAAAGTATCGGTTGAAGTTTGCGTGCGTGGGGCACGGAGACATGTTGGCGAACGATGAGTTGGTCCAGATAGCCCCGGCAGGAGGGTTCTGGGGGTCCTCGCATACAGTTCCTGACGAGTCCGTCACCTTGTCAATCAGATAGTATCCCCCGACAGCGACACTCATTCCTGCCATGTTTAGAGTGCCGTTCAAATCTCCGGTTGGGGCGTTCCCAGTTCCGCTTGCCGATCCATCCGCTGTGGAGTTTATGAGAACGCCATTCCGATACTCTTTGAAAATGCCGTTATTGCTGCCGGAAGTGTTTGGCTGAAAATATATTTCATACTGCACCCATGACCCGGAGCCAAGGTCATAACTAGCCCCATAGTATGCTGCGTTGGCACCGCCCGCCGTATTAGAGCCCGGCGAAAACACCGCTCGCGTGTGAGTACAGTAGTAGTCACTCCCAGGACCTTGCCCGTTGCAGGTTACGCCAGACCACCTATCCATTAGCTCGGCTTGTCCCCCTCCCGCTATATTCGCAAGTATAAAGTTTGGCGCTCCCCACAGACCCTCAACCGCTCCTGGCTCATATTGCCAGAAGGACAGATAGACGGCAGTTGCGCCCGAAGGGACCACGTTGCCATTGAGTATCCAGGTGCAGTACGAACAACCGTCGCCCGTTACCGTGACTCGGAGGGCACAGCTACCCGCGCTATGGAAAGTCGTGCATTGGATTGCTCCAGACCCGCCGAGTGCTGTTTTATCGGAAGCATGTAGAACGCCACTGCTGAAATTCTCCGCCGAGACCACCGTCCAGCCGGACGGGGTAGCGCAGGAGATGGCCGGACTCGAGTTCGATGAGCTGCCAACGGTCCCAGACGCCGTGACCGTGCAGCCGGAGAGCAGATCGCTGGAGGAGGGACTAGCGACCGTGAGCGCGGAAGACAATGTCGCGGAAAGGCCGTTCGTATTCGCCACCGTAACGTCGTAGGTGCCTGGGGAGACGCTGGGCACTGTGGCCGCCAACTGAGTGGAACTCAAGAACTGGACGCTCGACGCGGCCGTACTGCCGACGGTGACAGTCGCTCCGGATGCAAAGCTCGTGCCGTCGATCGTGACCGCGCTTCCCGGGCTGACGGTGCTGGGGGAGACGGCGGACACGGTGGGAGAGGAATTCGAGGGCGCGGAAGTGTACGTAAACCCGTTTGCCAGACTGCCCGACTGCCCGTCGGCATTCTGCACCACGACGCTGACCGCGGCGGCGGTCGAAACCGATGGCGCGGTGGCCTGAATCTGCGTGGGGCCGCCGATGCTGACTCCGCTTGCCGCCACGGCGCCAAAAAATACGAGCGCTCCCGTAGCGAAATTGCTGCCCGTGATTTTCACCGTGGTTCCCCCGCTGGTTGGTCCGCTATTGGGGCTGACGCCAGACACCACAGGCGCTGCACTTCCATAGCCAAAACCGGCAGCCAAGATGAATGATTTTCCGTTGGGATTTGTCACCACCACATCGACCAAGCCGGCTGCATGCGCAGGCGTAAGCGCCGTCATCTGGGTCGAACTTGTCACGCTCACCGACGTCCCGGCAGCGCCCCCGAAGGTGACCGCGGCGCCGGACTGCAAGTTATTGCCGCTGATGGTCACCGCAGTTCCCCCGGCCGTGCTGCCGTTGGATGGAGAAATCGCGGAAATCGCCGGGCCAGGACCGGAAGCCTTGAAATGTAAACCGGAGGAAGAAGAATGTTTGTTCGAGTCCTGCACCTGGGCCGTGAATATAAAACTGCCCGTTTGCGTCGGAGTGCCGGCAATTTGTCCATCAGTCGATAAACTCACGCCGGCGGGCAACGATCCGCTAACGACGGCCCAGGAATACGGAGCGGTGCCGCCCGTCGCCTGCAAAGTGGCGGAATAGGACTGATTGACGGTTGCAATGGGAAGTGACGAAGTCGCAATGCGGGGAACCAATCCGCTCGAAGCGGAGGAGTTGCCTGCCGTACTGCAACCGAAGAGCAAGGCCGTACCAAAGAGAATCGCTATTGCAAGAATCCAACGCGGCATATTCACTCGAACCTCCTACGGGGGAATCCTGTGCCAAAGGGAATATCAGAATGTTTACTCCTCGCACACCTATACCGTTACGGCTATTGCCGTACTAGTAACTCTCCTTATCACCACAAACTCATTGGTAACGGACAGTGAGGCACCGCGTTGGATTAAACAGTTATCGCGATCCCGACATAACGATAGCCAGGACTGATACTTACAACCTGAAGCATGAATTGCCCAAAAATACTGCCTGGAAGCCGCAGGATCCGAAAACTTCCAGCACATCTTCTAACACGAAATCCAAAAGTGGACTAGTACTATCGTCTAAACGTCATAGACGTTACCCAAAAAGGCAACAGATGTCGCCTCGTGGGAAAGGGTTGTCTTAGAAAGGTTTTTTTTACGACGGAGGCCAAAGGGCGGAAGGATCCGGCGAGCACTAGCTGGGAAAACCTGTTCGAGCACACAGCATTTTGGCGAAGAATCCTCCGAATGCGGCGGCCTGGAGATCAAATTGCCAGGATAATCTCGGCATCCTCCGGGCGCACTCTATTCCATGGCTGCACCGAGAGGGATGCAAAGAGCCTCTCGAACGAAGGCAGGGGTAATTTAACAGAGCATGACAAGCCATCGGCCCCAGACAATTTCCCAATCGGCATTTCATGCCGGGGATCATCACCCCGTGAGCGTCCGCATGGCCCAGACGCAGGAGGACGCGCGGCTTTGGGATCGCTTTGTAGATCGCCGGACGGAATCGACCCACTGTCATCGCTGGGGATGGAAAGAGGTTATCCAGAGCAGCTTCGATTGGCCCACCTTCTACTTGCTGGCCGAAGAAAAAGGGGAGATTTGCGGCCTTCTGCCCCTGATACGGCAAAAAAGCCTGTTGTTCGGCAGTTTTCTGACCTCAGTTCCTTATTTGAACGCCGGCGGCATTCTAGCCGAAAACGAAGCGGCAAAAGAGGCGCTCGTCGCGGAAGCGATCGCGCAAGCCCGCAAGATGAAGGTCCGATATCTGGAACTGCGCCATCGATCGAACCCGGAGTTGGACTTGCCGAGCCGGAGCCACAAAGTCGCCATGGTTTTGCCCCTCCTGGGCGGCCAGGATGCGCAATGGGCGGCGCTTCCACACAAGGTCCGCACGGATATCCGCAAGGGAGAGAAATCCGAATTGCAGGCCGAGTTTGGCGGCCGCGAGCTTTTGGATGAATTCTACGAAATCTTCGCGCGCAACATGCGCGACCTCGGCACGCCCGTATACGGGCGGCGATTCTTTTCCGAGATCCTCCGCGTTTTTGCCGCCGACGCCCACATCTGCCGGGTGCGCCACCGGAACACGACGGTGGCAGCCTCTTTCCTGATCGGCCACAAAGGAACCCTGGAAGCGGTTTGGAGTTCGTCCCGTTACGACTATCTGGCCATGCGCCCAAACATGTTCCTGTATTGGAGCATTTTAGGTTTTGCGATGGAGAAGGGCTTTCGATTCTTCGACTTCGGCAGGTCCACGATCGGCTCCGGCACCCACCGCTTCAAGAAGCAGTGGGGTGCGCAGGATGTCCCCCTGTACTGGACCTATTGGCTGCCCGGCGACTCCCGGTTTCCGAAATTGAACCCGGACAACCAGCGCTACAGGCTCGCCATTCGCCTCTGGCAACATTTACCGGTTCGGGTGACAAAACTGCTCGGGCCCGCTCTGGCCAAGCGCCTGCCGTAAACTGCGCTTTTCTCTCCTCCGATCGGGCAACCCAGTCCCCCTCCTAAATAGTTCCCTTCTCTCAGCGTCTTTTCTTCCGGCACGCGATGGCAGGGCCGGCAATCCGGCAATTTCCTCGCGAACGGCCAGCCAGGTGAAAAAAGCATAGAAAGGAAAAGAGATGGGGAATTCTGTGAAAACCATTTCCCACAGGCAGGGTTCGGCTCGCCTCCCTCACCAGCCAAGTCGTCTATTGGCAGTCGATTGCCGATGCCTCCCGGCCGATTAATGGCTACCCGATTGCAAGATCACCTTGCAAGGGTGGAATCAACCCATCTCTGCAGTTAGCCGAAGGGGAACCGAGCGCAGATGAAGGTAGCGATCCTTGCCGGTGGTGTTGGGACGCGGCTGGTCGAGGAGACCGAAGTCAAGCCGAAACCGATGGTCGCCGTCGGCGGAAGGCCGATCCTTTGGCACATCATGATGCACTACGCGCACTACGGCCATCAGGATTTCCTCGTGGCTCTCGGGTACAAGGGCGAAGTCATCAAGCGCTATATGACGGACTACTGGACCCTGCACGGCGACCTGACCGTGAATTTCTGCACCGGTGAGATCACCCACCACAGCAACGGCATCGCCACACACCCTTGGACGGTAAGCCTGGTGGAAACCGGCGACGCGACTTTGACCGGGGGACGCATCAAGCGTCTGGCACCCTACATTGGCAAAGAGCCCTTCATGCTGACCTGGGGGGACGGCGTCTCGGATATCGATCTGAACAGGCTACTCGCATTCCATCGATCTCACGGCAAGCTCGCCACGCTCACGGCGGTTCGCCCGCCGGCCCGCTTCGGCCATCTGGATCTGGCCGGGGAGCAGGTTTCGACCTTCACCGAAAAACCGCAAACCAGCGAAGGTTGGATCAACGGCGCATTTTTCGTCCTCGAGCCCGGCGTTTTCGATTACATCGACGGCGATGCGACGCAATGGGAAAAGGAACCGCTCGAGAGGCTCGCCCGAGACGGGCAGCTGATGGCCTACAAGCACAATTCGTTCTGGCAATGCATGGACACGCTGCGCGACAAGAAGCTTCTCGACTCCCTCTGGGAGACTGGAAAGGCGCCATGGAAAATCTGGGAGTGAACCCTTGAAAATCCTCGTCACCGGCCATCACGGCTATATTGGCTCTCTGCTTCTTCCCATGCTGCTTGGCAGGGGACACCAAGCGAGCGGACTCGACAGCTTTCTCTTCGAAGGCTGCACGTTCGGCGCGGAAACCCCGCCGCCGCCGGCGATCCGCAAGGACGTGCGCGATGTGGGCGTAGCCGATTTGCTCGGCTACGACGCGGTCGCTCATCTGGGCGCAATTTCCAACGACCCGCTCGGCGACCTCAATCCCGAGTGCACCTACGAGATCAATTACCGCGCTTCGGTTCGCTTGGCCAAAGTAGCCAAGGAAGCGGGAGTCAAAAGATTTATCTTCTCGTCTTCCTGCAGCAACTACGGGGACGCTCCCGAGGGCTTCGTCGACGAGGATTCGCCCTTGCGCCCGGTCACTGCCTATGGCGTCTCGAAGGTTCGAGCCGAAGAGGGGATCTCCGCGATGGCCGATTCCACCTTCACTCCGGTCTTCCCCCGCAGCGCCACGGCTTACGGGGTTTCGCCGCGCCTGCGCGCCGATCTGGTCCTCAACAATCTGATTGGATGGGCTTTCACGACGGGCCGCGTTTTCCTCAAAAGCGACGGATCGCCCTGGCGTCCTATCGTTCACGCGGAGGATATGGCGCGGGCGTTTGTGGCGCTGATCGAGGCTCCCCGCGAACTGGTTCACAATCGGGCGTTCAACGTAGGCCGAACGGAGGAGAACTTTCAGGTTCGTGAACTGGCCGCCATCGTGGAAGAGGTGGTGCCCAACAGCCGGATCGAGTTCGCCAGCGACGCCGGACCGGACAAGCGGAACTACCGGGTCAACTGCGACCGTATCCGGAAAACCCTGCCCTCCTTCCAACCCGAGTGGACTGCCCGCCGAGGCGCACAGCAGCTTTACGATGCTTACCGCTCCCAGCACCTGACCCTCGAGGACCTGGAAGGCGCGCGCTATATGCGGATTCGCCGCGTGCGCACGCTCCAGCAGGAGGGAAAACTGGATTCCATGTTGCGTTGGATGAACCAGGGCGAGTCCGCCCTTCGGAAGACGGCCTGAGATCCCATGTACGACCACGTCCATTCCTGCCGCTCCTGTGGCGGCGACCATCTGGAACCGGTTCTTTCGCTGGGCTCGACGCCGCTTGCCGATGCCTTGCTGACCGAAGCGCAACTGGCCGAGCCGGAGAGAACGTTTCCGCTCGACGTCGTTTTCTGCCGGGATTGCAGCCTGACGCAGCTGGCCGCGGTGGTGCCGCCCGAGATGCTGTTTTGCAGGAGCTATCCTTATTACTCTTCCTTTTCGCCCGCTTTGCTGAATCATTCCCGCGCCAATGCCCTGCGCCTGATCGAGAGCCGCTCGCTGGGCCCGGGCAGTCTGGTCGTTGAGCTTGCCAGCAACGACGGTTACTTGCTACGCAACTTCGTCGAGCGGGGGATTCCGGTGCTGGGCATTGACCCGGCGGAAGGGCCCGCCCGCGCGGCCACCGAGGCGAATGTCCCGACCTTGTGCTGTTTTTTCGATACCCGCCTGGCCCGGCAGTTGGCCGGCGAAGGGCGCCGCGCCGACGTCGTGATCGCCAACAACGTGCTGGCGCACGTGCCCGATCTGAACGGCTTTGTCGAAGGCGTAGGGATTCTACTGAAAGAGGACGGCATTGCCTCGATCGAAGTGCCCTATGTCAAGGATCTGGTCGACCATTGCGAATTCGACACCATCTACCACGAGCACCTCTGCTATTTCTCCGTCACGGCCCTGGATCATTTGTTTCGCCGGCATCAACTGTATTTGAACGCGGTCGACCACCTCTCCATTCACGGCGGCTCGCTTCGTTTGCACGTCGAACGCCGGGACGATCCCGGCCCGACGGTTCTCGAGGCCTTGAGAGAAGAGGCCCTGTGCGGCCTGGACCAGATGGAGTATTACCGCGACTTTTCCCGCCGCGTTCGGGAGAACCGGGAGGCGCTCCGCGCCCTGCTGGACGGCCTGAAGCGCCAGAAAAAGCGAGTGGCCGCCTACGGGGCAGCCGCCAAGGGAGCCACTTTGCTCAACTATGCCGGCATCGGCCGGGACTTCCTGGATTTCGTTGTCGACCGGAACTCGCACAAACAGGGTCTCTTCATGCCGGGTAAGCAGCTTCCCATCTTCGCCCCGGCAAAGCTTCTCGAGGAAATGCCCGATTACGTACTCTTGCTGACCTGGAATTTCGCCGAAGAAATCATGGCCCAACAACAAGATTACCGTAGCCAAGGAGGAAAGTTCATCATCCCCGTGCCCCGGCCGGTGATCGTATGAGCTCCCCGGTCTCCAACGCGACCGTCCAGCCTTCGCCCCAACGGCTCGACGCAGCCGGCCAGTGCCCGAACTGCGGGTCTTCCCGTTTTTCGATCTTTCACGAAGTCCGAAACGTCCCGGTGCATAGCTGTCTGCTGCTCGATACCGCTCGCGAGGCCCTCGCTTTTCCCCGGGGCGAAATACGCTTGGGACTGTGCGAGTCCTGCGATTTCATCTTCAATGCCGCTTTCGATCCGAATATGCGGCGCTATGCGGAGGGCTACGAAGAGCAGCAATCCTTTTCGCCGCGCTTTAACCGGTTTGCCACGGAACTGGCCTCGGATTTGATCGACCGCTACGAATTGCGGCACAAGAAGATTTTGGAAATCGGATGCGGCAAGGGCGATTTCCTGGCCCTGCTCTGCGAACTCGGCGGCAACGAAGGAATCGGCGTCGATCCCGCATGCGACCCGCGACGGGTCGCCGGGCTGGCCAAGGGCTCTCTCGCATTCCTCCGCCAGTATTATTCGGAAGAGTGCTCCTCGACCGAGGCGGATTTGCTCTGCTGCCGTCATACGCTCGAGCACATTCCCGACACCCTCGACTTTCTTCGCATGGTTCGACGAGGAATTGGCGATCGGCCCGCGACGCTGCTTTTCTTCGAAGTGCCCGACGCCGGGCGAGTGCTCCGCGAAGTGGCGTTCTGGGACATCTACTACGAACATTGCTCCTATTTCACTTTGCGTTCCCTGGCGAAACTTTTCGAATCCTGCGATTTTTCCGTTCTGCGGGCACGCAAGGGATTCGACGATCAGTATCTGCTGCTTGACGCCCGCCCGAGCCACGGTTCCCGCCCCGCCCCGGATGGAGATCCCGAAGACACCGCGACCGACGTCGCTCGCTTCGTGAAGGGCTATGCGGAACAGATGAGTGCTTGGAGGCGCTTTCTGCAGCAGGCCGGCGCAGCCGGGAAGCGCGTGGCCATCTGGGGATCCGGTTCCAAGTGCGTTTCCTTCCTGACGACCTTGGAGATCCAAGACGAACTCGATGTTGTGGTCGATATCAATCCGTACCGGCATGGAAAGTTTCTCGCCGGTTGCGGCAAGCAGATTCGCCCACCGGAGTTTCTGCGCAGCTACCGCCCGGACATCGTAATTCTTATGAATCCGATCTACCGCGAGGAGATCGGCCAGCATCTGGCGCACCTGGGACTCGCGTCCGAGATTGTGTCGGTTTAGACCGGGAACTGTTTTTGGGGGCGGGACTAGGACATTGGGAAGAAGCGGGAATGTTTTATCCACAATATGAAATTAATTTCGCTCCCCGGGCGCAGTCACACGCGCAACCCTGGCAATGGCAAGCAGTTATGCCACCCTGGGGGGTCCCTTGCTGGAAGTCCAATTGCTGATCAGATACACATGGTAGCGGGCCATTCCGAACCGGTAACAACTATGACAACTATGGCAACAACACTACTTGAGGAAAGCCGATTGGGCAGCATGCCTGAACCGCACAAGGAAGAGACCGGCTCGCGCTGCCCCGTCTGCGCCAGCCGAGAAGTCGAGACATTTTTTGAGATTCCCGAACTCCCTACCCTCTCGAACGTCCTATTGAAAACAGCGGAGGCGGCTCGCCAATGGCCTACGGCGTCCATTCGTCTGGGTTTTTGCGGTGATTGCGGCTGGATCGGCAATACCGCGTTCGACCCCGGCCTCCTGCATTATGACAAGCACTACGAGAATTCGTTGCACTATTCCGCCGTCTTCCAAAATTATGCCGAGCGCCTGGCCCGCTATCTGTTTCGCCGCTTTCATTTGACGGAGAAAGACCTTATCGAGATCGGCTGTGGCCAGGGCGACTTCCTCCATATGCTCTGCCGGTTGGGGCGCAATCGGGGCGTGGGATTTGATCCCAGCTTCGTGCCCGATCGAGCCCGTCCGAACGGCCAACATGACGTTCGATTTGTCCGCGAGCATTACTCCTCCTGCCACGCCGGTTATCCTTGCGACTTCCTTTGCTGCCGCCACGTACTCGAACACATCGCGGACCCCGCGTCGTTCCTCAAGGGAATCCGAAAAGCGCTCGACGGTTCCCGGCAGGCCAACTTGTACTTTGAAGTTCCCAACGCTTTGTTCACGTTACGAGGAACGGGGATCTGGGATCCCATCTACGAGCACCATTCGTACTTTACCCGGTCCGCTCTCAAGCGCCTGTTTGCTTCCAGCGGATTCCGCGTTTTACGCATGAGGGAACGATTTGGGCAGCAGTTTCTGGGCCTAGAGGCCTCTCTCGCACCGAGTGGCCAGACGAGCGCCATCACGCACCGGCGGAGCCGGATCGGACGGCTCCCGGGCGACGTGCGTGCATTCGCCACCTCCTACCGGCGCCTGCGAGAAAAGCGCCGCCACTTTTTGCGCGCGGCGAACCGCTCGGGCCGAAAGGTCGTCTTGTGGGGCGCCGGCTCCAAGGCCGTCAATTTCTTAAACGTGTTTCGCGAGGAACGGGCAGTCGACTTCGTCGTCGATTTGAATCGCTTCAAGCAAGGCATGTTCATACCAGGGACCGGCCAGCAGATTGTCGCTCCGGAGTTCCTCACCAGCTATCGTCCGGATGTCGTGGTTGTGATGAACCCGATTTACCGAAGGGAGATCGTCTCCAGGCTTCACGATTTGGGACTCGACACCAAGGTGTTGCTGGCATGAACCCACGGGCCGAACAGGCCGGAGGTATTAACCATGTGCACCGTATTCGTTGATTCGTCAGCGTCCGGGCAGACGCGCCGCACGCGCCTCTACGGGGGAGATATCTTCACTTTTTCCCCGCGGCCAACCTCCGTGGCGCTCTGCGAGTTTGCTCGAACCATGATCGAAGACGCATTTCACGGTCTCGATCCGAGATACGCCCAATTCGAAATGCCAGTCGAGCGGTACGTGGAGATCGTTGCCCCGCTCAAACCGCGCTTTATTCACCATCCCAAAACGATGGAACTCTTGAAGGCCACGGTCAACGAATTCGGCTGCGACATGGAGCGAACCTACGTCGACGTCCCTCGCTTACGGATGGTTACCCACGGGGGCTATCTGACTTCGGGAGTGGGCTACGCGCATCACCCCCACCGTGACACCTGGTACTCGGCTCCTCTATGCCAGCTCAACTGGTGGCTGCCCATCTACGAACTCGAATCGGAAAACTCCATGGCATTTCATCCTCGCTATTGGAAGCAGCCCGTCCGCAACAGTTCCTCCGAGTTCAACTATTACGAGTGGAATGCCGTTGGACGGCAGACAGCCTCTCGGCAGATCCGGTCGGACACGCGCAAGCAGCCGCACGCGGTCGAGCCCATGGAGCTCGATCCCGAGATCCGGGCCGTGCCGCCGCCAGCCGGCATCGTTCTTTTCTCCGCGGCACAAATGCACTCGACCGTGCCCAATACTTCCGGACGCGCGCGTTACAGCATCGATTTCCGCACCATCCATATCGAAGACGCGGCCGCCAGGACCGGGGCGCCCAATCTCGATTCGGCGCCAACCGGCACGTCGCTGCGTGATTTCGTCCGCGGAACCGACTCCGCGCCCGTCTCCGAAGAGATTCTCGGGCTCTACGACACAGCACCTCCCACGAAAGGAGAGCTGATTTTTCGGCCTTAGGCGCGAGCCAGGCCGTAACAGCGCAACCATACCGTGCTTTCTCGATGGTGGAAAAACATTTGGCCCTACCGTGAGTTATTCTTTTTCTTGGCTTGGCGTGACGTGAAAATTCGGTACCGCCAAACGGTTATGGGAGCTAGTTGGGCGGTGCTGCAGCCCCTGGTCACGATGATTGTCTTCACCGTGCTCTTTGGTCGCATCGTCAAAGTGCCGAGCGACGGCATCCCCTATCCGTTGTTTTCCTATAGCGGGCTGCTCCTGTGGACCTACTTTTCGGTAGCTCTCACTGGGGGCGCCGGGTCTCTGGTCGGGAATTCTAATCTGATCGGCAAGGTCTATTTCCCCCGCGAGGCTCTCCCGGCCGCGCCGATCCTGGCAGCCTTGGTCGACCTGGGTGTCAGCATATTGCTGCTCTTCGGGCTGATGATCTATTACCACGCGCCATTCACCTGGCATCTGCTATTTCTGCCGTTTCTCGTCGTGGAATTGGCGGTATTCGTCATGGCCGTCAGCATGGCGCTGGCGGCGGTGAACGTCAAATACCGTGATGTGAAGCATGCGCTGCCATTCGTCATCCAGTTGTGGATGTTTCTCAGCCCCGTGATTTACCCAACGAGCATGGTTCCTGAGCGTTACCGCTTCCTGCTCGCTTTCAATCCGCTCACCGGCATCATCGAAACCTGGCGGGACTGCATCTTCCCGGGCCGGACGATGAACTGGTTTTTGCTCGAAGCATCTCTAGCCATTACCGTTCTCGTTTTATTCTTGGGGGCAAGTTACTTCAAGAGTACGGAACGGGCATTCGCCGATATCATCTAGGGGATCAAAAGAAATGCCACATGCCATTGCCGCCGAACATCTGACAAAACAGTACACGATCGGCCAACTCGCTCACGAGACCATGCTTCGAGACGCCATTGTGAGACTGGTGCGCCATCCATTCCGGCGCCGCTCCAAGGACGACATGACCGTCTGGGCTCTCCAGGATGTCTCGTTTGCGGTCGAGACCGGCGGCGTTGTGGGAATTATCGGGAGAAACGGCTCCGGTAAGAGCACGTTATTGAAAATCTTGTCCCGAATCACGTGGCCCACCTCGGGAACGATCAGTGTCCAGGGCCGCGTGGCCGCGCTCCTGGAGGTAGGGACCGGCTTCCACGAAGAGCTCACCGGCAGGGAAAACATCTATCTGAACGGTTCGGTACTCGGAATGAAGAAGCGCGACATCGATGCCCAGCTCGATGAAATCATCGATTTTGCAGGGGTTGGGCGATTCATCGATACCCCCATCAAGCGTTATTCCTCCGGCATGCGCTTGCGGCTCGGATTCGCTGTCGCCGCGCATCTCCGAACCGATGTCCTGCTCGTGGACGAAGTGCTGGCAGTCGGGGATGCCGAGTTCCAGAAGAAATGCCTCTCGAAGATCGAGAATCTCCATCGCGGTGGACGTACCGTACTCTTCGTCTCGCACAACATGGCAGCCATCGAACACCTATGCCCGCGCACGATCTGGATCCATGAAGGCAAGGTTCGCCAGGACGGGGAAACGGAGGAAGTGATTCGGGCCTACCTAGAGCACTTCGCCGATGGTCAATGCACAGGGTCGAATCTAGACGAGATTTCGGATCGCCAGGGTACGGGCGAAGTAAGATTCACCGGGATCAAGTTTCTGGATGAGGCGGGACGGCCGAAGCCCGTGATCCGTAGCGGCGATGCGGTTACCGTGAGGCTGTACTACCGGGCGTCGACCGACCTGCAGAACGCACAATTCGGGATCGGGTTGTTCACCGAGCGCGCCGTCAAGGTAGCAGTTATCGGCACTGTCGCCGCTGGGTACCAAATTCCCCTTTTGCCCTCCGGCGATAGCCATATTGACGTAACGTACGAATTTCTGAATCTCATGCCGGGACGCTACTCGATTTCGTTGTGGGCCACCGGGCCAAACCATTTCCACAGTGAGGAAAACAGCTGGGACATACTGGACAACTGCGCGACGTTGGACGTTGAGCCCTCGGATTTCTACAAGTCTGGCTCTGGAGTCGGTCCTACGTACGGCATCGTGCTTTTGCCCTGCAGGTGGAACCTGGGAAACGGTGCCATGCCGAGAGAAGGCACGGTGGGCGCCCCGCGTGCAAGCCGCTTCCACGGTGACCAAGCTGAAGCTGTGACGCCGATGCCGGAGATGAAACAATGAAGATCGCCTTTATCAACCACCCGATCTGTAACTTCGTCCCTCCACCGCAAGAAGGTTCTCTTGAGATCTGGGTTCACGAGGTTGCTCGGCGCTTGGCTAGGTCGTGCGAAGTGGTCGTCTATTCATCTCGTGGTTCCTTGCCGAGGGAGGAGTGGTGCGAAGGCGTACAATACCGGCGCATTTCAGACCCCAGTCGCGCGGAAAGGGTTATCCGGAGTATTCAAAGGCTCAAAGGCGGCTGGCGAGCGACCAGGGGCCTTCGGCAGGGCATGTACGACTACCGGTCCCGGCTCTACTACTTCGGATACAGCTATGGCGTTGCGATAGACCTGTTAAGCCAACATTGCGACGTGGCTCATGTGATGAACCTTTCGCAGTTCGTCCCCATCCTGCATGCACTGAATCCGCGCCTGAAGATTGGCCTGCACATGGAATGCGAGTGGCTCACGCGTCTGGATCGGAGCATGATCGAGAAGCGATTGAAAAATGCAGACCGGATCATCGGCTGTAGCGATTTCGTAACCAACCAAATCCGCGACGCTTTCCCGCGATTCGGCAGCCGTTGTTTGACTGTGTACAACGGCGTCAACGAGGAAGACTTCGTCCCGAACCGAAGCCAACGGGCCGGCGAGGACGGCGTGAGGCGAATCCTCTTTGTTGGCCGGGTTTCCCCTGAGAAGGGACTGCACGTCTTGCTCGACGCTTTTGCGATGGTGGTTAAGCGATATCCCCAGGCGAGACTGCAGATCATCGGGCCCCCTGCACAGTTCCCCTTCGATCTGCTTCCCACAGCCTGCAGTGCTGCCGAAACGTCCCGGTTGGCGCCTTTCTACGACGGAAAGGGGTACGTCTTCCACCTGAAAGAGCAGATTGCCTCACTGAAACTAGCTCAAGCCGTCACGTTCGTAGGCCGGCTGTCGCAACGCTCGCTTGCTCCCTCTTACCAGCAAACTGACGTCTTCGTCTTTCCCTCCGTATGGAACGAAACGTTTGGAATGCCGCTAACGGAGGCCATGTCTTCGGGAGTGCCCGTGGTGGCCACCCGCGTTGGTGGCATTCCGGAAGTTGTCGAAGATGGCAAAACGGGCCTTTTGGTTGAACCGAACGATCCCTCGGCTTTGGCTGAGGCCATTCTCCGGCTGCTCGACAATGAGGATCTCAGATTATCCATGGGCGAAGCGGCGAGGAGGCGGGCCATCGAGCTGTTTTCCTGGGATAAGGTTGCCCAGGACCTGCTGAATGTTTACAACGGCCTTGCGTCCGGAAGAGACCGGGTGCGGGATCACGCTTCCGTGGCTGTTTCCCAAAAGATAAGCGTCGAGACTCGATCTGGTAGCTCCAGAGCGAATACTCAGCCATGAGAGTTGGCATCGTCTATCAGCCCTTGGGAACGATGCCGCTTCCCGTAGGAGGGGGAGGCTCGATCGCCATTTTGACCTACGAGATTGCCCGTCGGCTGGCGAAATCCTGCGAGGTATTTGTATATTCCAGAGCCGAAAAGGTTCCCCGTAAACCTCAGATGGATAGGAGAGTTCTCTATCAGTGGTTGCCAACGTCCCTAGATAATAAGCTCTCGCGGATGTTCATCGACCACCCTCACATTGTCAGCCGAGCCCTGGGACTCCATAAGCCAATGCGTCCCTTCTTTGCCTGCGGAGCGAATAATCTCGAGTACGGCCTCAGAGTTGCCAGCAGTCTGAGAGCCCGAAAGTGCGACGTGGTCCACATCCACAATTATTCGCAAACCGTGTCGGCAGTGCGTGCGTTGAATCCCCGCGCGAAGATAGTCCTTCACATGCACTGCGAATGGCTCAATCAATTGGATCCCAAGATGATTCAACGCCGCCTGGCCAAGGTGAATTTGATCATCGGCTGCAGCGAGTTTATCACGGACAAAATTCGTAACACCTTCCCGCAATTCGCAGCTCGATGCCGCACTGTCTATAACGGCGTGGATGGCAGTATTTTCTCGCCAAACGGCCACTCCATGCCAACTCGCGACGAGAAGAAGCGGATCCTCTTTGTCGGCAGGATTGTGCCCGAGAAGGGCCCGCACGTCCTGCTGGAAGCTTTTCAGAAGGTGGCCGGGAGGCACCCTGAGGCAGAGCTCGTGATGGTCGGTCCGAAAGGCTTGACGCCTTGGGAGTTCGTCTTCTCTCTGAGCAACGACCCCCTCTTATCGCACATGGCACAGTTCTATAACGGGAATTACGACTCCGCATTGAAGACACTCGAGCCGCCCGCTACGCCTAGTCGTGTCTCGTACGTCGGTAACCTGCCTTACCCCTCGCTGCATGAATGCTACAAAACGGCAACTGTTCTCGTGTGTCCGTCGATATGGAACGAGCCCTATGGCATGCCAGTCGCTGAGGCGATGGCGGCTGGGCTCCCCGTCGTCGCCACGCGAAGCGGAGGCATCCCCGAAATCGTGGAGCACGAGAAAACTGGCCTTCTGGTGGAGCGAGGTGATCCTTCCTCTATGGCCGATGCGATCCTTCGTCTGCTTGAAGACGATGATCTGAGGCGGTCCATGGGGCGCGCAGGGAGGCAGCGAGTGTTGCAACATTTCACTTGGGACAAGACTACCCACAATCTGGCCGACCTCTACAGCGAACTCCTGGCCGATGGGAAGAGGTTAGGGAAATGAGACCGGAGGATCCACTCACACCATGGGTCAGCATTGGAATGCCTCTTTACAATGCGGAGCGATACCTTGCCCAAACCCTCGAATCGATCCTGAACCAGACGCTCGCGGATTTCGAACTGGTGATCTCCGACAACGGATCGAGCGACCAGACCGAGCAGATCTGCCGGGCCTACGCGGCCAAGGATGAGCGCATCCGGTATCACCGCGAAGACGTCAATCGCGGGGCAGCGTGGAATCATAACCGCGTTTTCGCGCTTTCCCGCGGTGAGTATTTCAAATGGGCCAGCTACGACGATTTGCTCGGCCCCGAATTTCTGGAGAGGTGCGTCGCGGTGCTCGACCAGAACCCCGCCGTCGTATCGTGCTGCACCACTTTCATGGATATCGACGATTTCGGGAATCCTCTGAAGAATAAGAGCTCGGGCGCCAGCAAGGCGCGCAAATCGCACCAGCGGCTTCGGGCCTTGATCAACAAAAGACACTCTTGTGAGGAGATTTACGGCGTGATGCGCGCAAGTATCCTCCGGAAGACGCCGCTCATCGCCCCCTACGTCGCATCCGATCAGAACTTGCTCGCGGAACTGGCCCTGTACGGCGAATTCCACGAAGTTCCCGAGGTCCTTTTCTTTCACAGATGGCATTCCAAGAGCACCTGCCAATTGTGGCCTTCCCCCGCCAACAGGAGTGCATGGTTCGATCCCCGCCTTGCCGGCCGGATCACGGCTCCTTATTGGCGACAAGGTGCGGAATACGTTCGGAGCCTTCATCGCGTCCGGCTGGGTTGGAAGCAACGCATGAAATGCTACCGGCAAATCCTGTGGTGGCTCGAAGACTGCCGTGGGGAACTGTATTGGGAGGGGCGACAATACCTGATTGACTGGGTAAAAGTGAAGATGCCTTGGGTCAGGATCACATGCCGGGCCATGCGTTTAGCAGATCGCGGTAAAAACCACTCAAAATTCCAACATCAGCCAAAAAGAGGAACAAAACAGCCGCTCAGGGCCACTTTTCCGCAGCCTGTTAGGGGCTCGTACATGAGGTTCGGAGTCCCGATCGGCACTCGGTATCGCGGGGATGGACATCTACCCGACTCGCATAGCTCTCTTGCGGGGCCGCATCGGAAGGAAGGAAATTCGGATGACGCCTAAAGTGTCTGTTTTAGTTCCGACATATAACCGGGCCGCGTTGCTTCCTGAGAGTCTGGAGAGCATTTTCTCCCAGACTGTACCGCCAAGCCAGGTAATCGTCATCAACGACGGATCCACGGACGACACGCGAAAGGTGGTGGAGTCTTACGGCCGAAAGATTGAGTATTTAGAGCAACAGCCAAATCAGGGCAAGTCAACCGCGTTGAATCTCGGAATGCAGCGGACTACCGGAGACTATGTTTGGATTATGGACGACGACGACATTGCATTTCCCGATGCCCTAGAGCGCCATCTCGCGATTCTCGAGCGCAATCCACAACTAGGGTTTACCTACAGCGGCGGTTCCGTCCCAGATGAAAATGGGATCCATCGAGTCTATATCCCTCCAGACTCTTCGAATCCGAATCTCCTTCTCTGCCTTTTGCGGGGCTATTTCTTGGGTTTGGAAGGGATATTGGTCCGAACTTCGTGCTATAGGGAGGTCGGAGAGTTCGACCCGGAGATGCTCCGATCACAAGATTACGAGATGACTATCCGTCTGCTCTATCGATTCCCGTGCGCGCGCATCGATGGCCCGACATTTGCGGTCCGCTGGGACTTTGCGCAGCGCGGGCCCGCGCGGGATCGTTTTCCCTTTCGCAAGGTGCTGCTGAAAGGAATGGAATATCAGCGAAAGGCGTTTCGCAAGGTACGGAAAGAGCTGCCACTGCACTGCTACCTTTCCGGTCCTACCGATACAACCGGCGAGTTGACTGCCAGCGACACACGGCGCGCGCTGCTCCGCCGCGCCAGCATCATGGCTTTGAAGGGCCTCCCTGCGGAAACGGCCGACGATTTGCGTCTAGCTGTTCTTGCATCGGCAGATCCTCTTTCGTCTGCCGAACGGTCGATTTTGTGGGAATTTGAATGGTGTGCTGACAAAGCGCCGGCCATGTTCGACCTGACGCGGAATCAAGCGGTGCTTCACAATGTAGCAGTGATCATGAAGAGTAAGGCACTTAAGGGCAAGGGGCTTGCCTTCGACATAAAATGTGATTGGGCTCGTGGTCTGTTTTGGCGAGTGAATCGCCTTTGGCGAGAAAATGACCGCACCCATGCCGTGGTGTTTCTCTTTTCTGCCTGCCGGATCATGGGAGTGCGTGGACTGCTCGAAGTCGGCTTCCAGAAGGCGCGGGCCTGGCGAGCCCCCAACAGCAACGGCGGCGCCAAAGCGGAGTTGGGGCCCGCCGGACCTCCGCAGCTACCTCAGCGGAGACAGGATGTGAGTTGAAGCTGCCGAGAAGCGGGGGAGACCGCCATGAAAATCACAGTTTTGATTGCAACGCGGGACCGCAGCGCCAGCCTTCGCAGCACGCTTGAGTCCCTGTTTTGCGACAGGAACCGGACTGCAGGGGATTGGGAAGCGGTCGTAGTGGATAACGGGTCCTCGGACGACACGCCCGAAGTGTGCGCCTCGTTTCGCGATAGGTTCCCCGGACAGTTTCGCTTTTACACGGAGAACAGGCAGGGGAAAAGTAATGCTTTGAACCTTGGCATCTCTATCGCTCGGGGAGAAGTTCTGGCGCTCACCGATGACGATGTCATTTGCGCCCCGGACTATATCGCAAGCATACACACTGTCTTCGAACGATATGCTGTCGATGCTGCTCAGGGCAGGGTCTTCGCGGACTGCACGACCGGCCTGCCTGAATGGATGTCTGAGGAACTGCACAGCATCATGGGCATTTCCGATTGCGGAGATGAAGTTCGAATTCCCTTCAAGCGCAGTCTTTTTGGCACGAACCTGGCTGTTTTCACAGAGACCGCCCGCGCCATCGGCGGTTTCGCGCCGGAACTGGGTGCTGGCTCGACCGTAGGCTTTTCCGAGGACACCGAATTTTCATTGAGATTGCGCCACGCTGGCTATAGGATCATTTATGCTCCTCAAATCGTAGTTCACCACCATTTGTCTCGCCACCGCTTGACTCGGCCATGTTTCTATAAACGTTATTTTCGCGATGGCCGTTCCCGGGCCTACTTCGCGCCCTACGAAGCACCCCTCTGGCGCTTTGGCCTTTACGTTGTGAAGAACTTGATTCTGAGCGAGCCGAAGGCCGCATGGTACCGGTGGAAAGGCCACCCGGCTGAGGCGATGGATTGCCAGTGCGACGCGCGTCGCCAGGCTGGATTCTTCTGGCAGCACTGCCTTTTTTATTTCGGCGTTCCCCGCCGGCTGACGCGAATTACCTCCTGGCCCGAACAGGTAAGCGAAGCCGGACTCGCCATGGAGCAGGTGCCGGCCGTTGATCACCCCGGCCGCGCGCAGACGGTCCGAGGCTGACCCATGCCGACCGAGGCGGACTGATGAACGTGACCGTAATTATAGCCACGCGGAATCGCAGCGAAGGTCTTCGTCATACGTTGGAGTCTATCCTTTGCGACGCCAATCTTAATCAGCCCGACTGGGAAGTTGTGGTCGTCGACAACGCTTCAGATGACGCAACACCCGAAGTCTGTAGAGCGTTCTGCAGCAAGCACCCGACGGCCATGCGCTACCTCGTGGAAAAACAGGTAGGCAAGAGCAACGCCCTCAATCTCGGCATTTCCGCCGCAAAGGGAGGGATTCTGGCGTTCACGGATGACGACGTCATTTGCGCTGACGATTATATTCCGAGCATCCTGAACGTATTTGAGAAAACATCCGCGGACGCCGCGCAAGGGCGGGTCTTTCTTGATTTCGAGGGAGGAGAGCCGCCCTGGATTTCCAGCCTTCACCGTGACTTTCTTAGCTGCTGCGACTACGGAGACGAAATTATTGAGTCCTTTACTCATCCCATTTCCGGCACAAACATGGTCGTCCGGGCAGAAGCTGCTCGGGCAGTCGGTGGCTTCGCCCCAGAGCTGGGTCCCGGTACAGCGGGGGGGTTCTCTGATGACACGGAGTTCTCATGGAGATTGAAACGGGCAGGTTGTAGACTGATTTACGCTCCTCAAATCGTTGCCCGCCACCAAGTGTCGCGCAACCGACTCACCAGGCGTTACCTCCGCGCTCGTTACTTTCGGCTGGGCCGCTCGCGCGCTTACTACGGTCCTTACGAGGCACCTCTTTGGCGGTTCGGCCTATACGTTGTAAA
The DNA here is from genome assembly GCA_035533975.1 of Patescibacteria group bacterium. Classification (GTDB taxonomy): domain Bacteria; phylum Acidobacteriota; class Terriglobia; order Acidiferrales; family UBA7541; genus JAKASX01. The sequence continues at coordinate 75,040 of DATLSU010000061.1, read as the reverse complement.
GAACTGGATGATTCGTGATGTGAAGGCGGTCTGGCATCGGCGGAATGGGCGGCTGGCGGAGGCTTTGGATTGCCAGTGCCAGGCGCGCTTCCAAGCCGGGTTCTTTTGGCAACACTGCCTCTTCTATTTCGGCGTTCCCCGCAGGCTGACTCGCGTTACCTCCTGGCCCGTGCAGGCAGCCGCTTGCGGCGAGGCCGTCGAACAGCAGCCTGGGGTTGACGCTGCTCATCAAGCGCAGGCGGCTCAGGGCTGACACATGCCTAAAGTCTCCGTCATCATCCCGACATTCAATTGCGAGCAATACATCGAGGAGTCGATCCTTTCCGTTACGTGCCAGACCGAAGGCGATCTCGAACTGATCGTCGTGGACGACGGCTCGACGGACGGTACCCTCGCCATACTGAGTCGTCTCGCCGCGGTGGACAATCGCATTCGCCTCTATTCCGGGCCCCACACGGGCTACCCTGGCGCACCGCGCAACCGCGGCCTCGCCCTCGCGCAAGGAGAATACATCAGCTTCCTGGACGGGGACGACCTGTACCACCCTGAAAAGTTCAGCAGGGCCTTGGCCACCCTGGAAGCACTTCCGGAGGCGGGCTTCGTGTTCCACGACTTCGTAGTCTTTGAGAATAATCCGGCCGAAGGAACAAGTTACCTGAAGAAGATCGGTTTCCTTCACGGGGCGAATAAGCACCTGACAGAAGCAGGATCGAAAACATATATGTGCGGCAGCGGTCTTTACTCCTTCACGTCGGTCCTCGAATTTGTCCCCTTCCATACGTCCTCAGTGACCTTGCGAAGGCATCTGCTCGATTCCGGAACGCTTTTCCTCCGCGAGGACATTCGTGTGGGAGACGACGCTGACTTTTGGTTCCGCCTGGCCATGCGGTGCCGGGCAGCATTCGTGGATGAAGTGCTGAGCTTCTACCGAAAACGGCCGGGGAGCATATCCTCCGATCCCGTCGAGTATCTGCTGGGTTCAATCCAAATTCACACGGAGAACCTCGAGCGAGGAAAGGGCATGTTCGAGGGGGAGGACGAAAGGTTGTACCGGGCGAAAATCGCCGGCAGGTTCTTCGATCTGGGGTACGAATACTTTCGCAGGGGCAACCGGCGAGAAGCCCGAATCGCGTATTCGAAATCGATCCACACGGACTTCACCGTGCGGAGCCTGGCAGCTTATCTGAAGACCTTCACACCCGAGACGTTCCTTCGGATCCGACGCACAGGCTCCCATTTTCGTCCAAGCGCCGTCGCCCATCCGATCGATTCAAAGCAGACTGGCGATGGGATTCACGAAGATTCTTACAAGGCAGGACAAAACGATGTGCGGCTGGCACGGAAAAACCCTGAGTTGCGGCGCTTCCTGGGTTCTACCTCCTATTCCGAAGACGGTTACCTCAAAATGAAAGCCAGGAAGCTGGCGGGCCAAATGCCCGTTCCATTCGAATGCCTGGCCGGAACGGCGCGCTGGCTCGCAGAACAGCTTCCCGAGGTGCGCCCTCTTCGCCATATTGGAGCACGTATGCTTTTGGCGCGCCGGTCCGTCGCAAGGCTGCGCGGGGCCGTTGCCGAGGCCGGAGGGTGGAAAGAATTCGAAAGTGAATTCAGCGTCGCTGTCCCGGTGCTTCTCTATCACAATGTGGGACCGCTTCGGCCGGGGACGAACCCGCGGATGACAATCTCCGCCGAGACATTCGAAGGACAGATTCGATGGCTCAGACGACACGGCTATACCGGGATTCGGCCCTCGGACTGGCTGGCATGGTGCCGTGAAGGGAAAAGATTGCCGGAAAAGCCCGTCATGATCACCTTCGATGACGCCTTCGCCGATTTCACCAAGTACGTTCTTCCTATTCTCGATCGATATGGCTTCACCTCTGCGATCTTTGTCGTACAAGACTGGGTTGGCGGCCGGAACAGGTGGTACGACAAGAAATACACTGTCACCTTGCCGTGCATGACCGGAGAACAAATACGCCAATGTGCGGCGGCCGGCGTTGAATTTGGAGCACATACTCGCACCCACCCCGACCTGAGAACCCTGACAGACGACGCCATCGCCAGTGAGATGCAAGGCAGTGCACAATACCTCTCGAGTCTTCTGAACAGACCCGTGACTTCTTTCGCCTATCCTTACGGCGTCTATTCCAAATCGGCCAAGGAAACTGCCGCGCATATCTTCGACCTTGCGTTTAGTTGCGAGGAGGGATTCAACGGGATTTGTACTGACCCCTACCTTCTCCGCCGTAAAGTGCTCCTGCCAGACGACACTCTTGGGGATCTGGCACTGTACATGAAATTCGGCTGGAGCCGAAGAAGCCTGGGCAAAAGGTGGAGGGCCCAGCGTGCGCGTTTACTTGGTGCGGGGCAGGCGAATCCCGCGAACCGACCGAACTGCAAAGTCTACGCCGGGGATGCTCACACGGTGCTGCGTAAGGAGGAACACAGCCAAAAAGAACTTACAGTTTCCAATTCCAAGGTGCCCAGAACGTGAGCATCGAGGCGCCAGCGTAACCGCTCCCCTGAGAGAGACGCGGGTAGGCCCTTCTAGTGGGAACCCGGACGCTCGCCCCCCACACAGCTGATCGCTGTTGACGGCAACACGTGCATCCTATCCCCTACTTCTCAAAAAGATCACAGCTCCAGCCTCGGTGGGTATGCGCTCGGCCTCGAGGGACGGAAACTCACTGCACCACAGTTCCGCCATTTTCCGCTCATCAGCCCTGTTTGCGTCGTCGATTAAAATCACAGCATCGTCCCGCAGGTGACTCCATATCAGCGGCAGTGCTGGATAGCGTGCCAGCTCCTGGAGGTCACCAGGCGGACCATCAACGATGACAAACTCGATTTCCTTCATGTCTTCCAGAGCTGCCGTGTCGTACCAAAGATGGTCGCGCCCTCGCATTTGTACCTGACGCAGTGGGGCGTGAACAACTCTAACCAAGTCACCCAAGCCATGTTTCTTCAGATTGCGGATGGTCGCCTCTGCGAAATCCCTATCGTGTTCTAGCGAAATCAGCATGCCTCCGCCAGCCTCCCTAAGGGCGTATCCCGCTACAAGAGTGGAAACGCCGCTTCCGAATTCCAAGGCTAGCTTGGGCCTTCGCTCGTGAACGGTATCTACAATTAAGTTTCCGAAATCGGGAGAGATGGCCCAATCCCGCATGGAAGGGAGGGGTGAAGTAACCTTCAACACGCCAAATAGTGAGAAAAGGGATTCGATTCGCCGATACTCCCGATACTGCCCTTCGATACCACTCCGAATGAGATTCATCTCCCGCGAAAGCACATCGAAGCGCCAAAGCGTGCCGCGGTAAAGTCCGATTTGCGCCGCCAAAACCGTCGGTACCGCCAACACGAGAAGCACAAGCAATGCATTTCCGCCCGATGTAAAGTGGAGTACAAGAGCCACAAGCGCGAACACAAACGTCAGGAGGAGGAGGAGATATTTGTCAGATCCCTCGAATCGCGTTGAAAATTTCACGACTCTGGCCCCTTCCTTCTGGGAACACCCACAAACTGGTCGCCGGGTGTTCGGTGGCGCGACTCGGCCGTTCGCGCCGCGCCACAGCACACTCCGGTAGGTTGCCAGAAATCTTCCAGTCAGGCCATCACCAAGGGCAGAGGCCCACGTTCGCCCCCGAATGAGGGACTTATCGTGCCGCCAGAATGTCACCGCTAATGTCCCTTGTCAACAAACAACCGGGGCTGTTTTCATACGTATTTGAAGTTGGAAGGTGAATTGCTAAGATAACGCGTGTGGGAAACATCCTTGGATATGATTATGCATAAATGAAGGACGATTCTATTCACAAATTGGATGAGATTTTTCGAGCGGTCTTCGACCTGCCAGAGGGCGCGGACGTCTCAAATGTCCAGCGGAACGGCGACGTTCCCTGGGACTCGCTGACTCTGGTCACCCTGGTCGCGGCCATCGAGAGTGAATTTCATTGCGAACTCGATGCCGCCGATGCGCTCGAATTGGTTTCCTATCAAGCCGCCCGCGCCTTGCTGGAAGAGAAAGGCGTATGATCGCGGCGGCAGGTCCGGACGGCAAAAGGTAGGAACAGCAGCCATGGATTTTCTCGAAGCGCACAAAACGGTGAAATCCTTTCCAGGCGGCGAAAGCCTGCGCTTTCTCATGGCGATGTCGGGCACTGCCGCCCAACTCGGAATCTTCCTTCGCGCCGCGGCAGCCAAACGGGACCGGTCCGCCTTGCCCAGGATGCTCCCCTTCAATACCCTCTCGCAGACTCTATTCACCGTCCCAGTGCCGGGTGAGACGGAGGTCTTCCTCCTGCTGCCCTGGGACTTCGTTCCGGAAGCCGACTGGCGCTCGGGCGTGCCGGCAGCCGGCATCACTCCTGCCGATGCGCGGGCCCGCGCCGAAAGCATCTGGAATCAGCTGAAGAGCCGGCCCGATGCGCGATTCTTCTTCCTGCCCGCTCCGTTGCCGCCGCTGTTTTCCGACCCGACTCAGGATGCCTCACTCGCCCGATGGATCACCGGTTTGGCCTGTTCGATCGACGCCCGCCTGCTTCCGGCGGAAGCGTTTTCCCTGGGAAATTATCTATTGTCCGGTTGCCCGGTCGCCGGTGCGTGGATGGGCCATTTGGCCGAGCAAATCATCGGGAGCCTCGCGTGCCATCGCCCGGAACCGTGCAAGGTTCTCGTGACCGACCTCGACGACACGATGTGGGGTGGCGTGGTCGCCGAAGAAGGTCTCGAAGGCATCCACTTCTCGCCCGAGGGAATCGGATACCGGCACTTCCTGTACCAAACGCTGCTCTCCAAATTGCGCCGCGAAGGGGCGCTTCTCGCCGCCGTCACCCGCAACGATCCCGATGTAGCTCTGGCGCCCCTGCGCGGCAACCACATGGTTCTCTCGGAGGCCGATTTCGTCTGCGTGCTGGCCAGCTATCACCCGAAGTCCGCCCAGATCGGCGAGATTGCCCGCCGCCTCGATCTCGGGCTGGATTCATTCGTCTTTGTCGATGACAATCCGGTCGAATTGGCCGAAGTATCGGCGCAGCTTCCACAAATCCATAGCCTTGCCTTCCCTTCCCGCGACGACGCTCTGCCGGCGTTATTTTCCCGCCTCTCGCAGCTCTTCGCCCGGTCGGTCCTCACCGCCGAGGATCGCGACCGCACCGACCTCTATCGCCGCCGCCTGGCCGGTGTGGCGCCCAGCAATGGGCAAGGCGCCGATCTCACCGAGTTCCTCGGCGGCCTGCGCATGAAGCTCATCATTCACGACCGCACACAAGGAAACCGCGCGCGGGCGCTTCAGCTCATCAACAAGACAAACCAATTCAACCTGAACGGCCTCCGCCTGCGGGATGAGGAAATCGCTCGCGCGATAGAGGCCGGCGGGCGGCTCTACGGCGCCAGCCTGGAGGATCGCACCGGATCGCACGGAGAGATCATGTCCTGCCTGCTGATGCCGGACGGGACCATCGAATCCTGGGTGATGTCCTGCCGCGTCTTCCAGCGGCGCGCCGAATATGCCTTCTTGAGCTGGCTGGGCGCGACAGATACCCCTCCCCAAGCCCTTCGCTTTTCCCCCACCGAGCGCAACCTGCCCCTCCAGGAGTTCCTGAAGGACCCCGCCTTCGCAAGCACCGGTAACGGCTTGGTACGCATCGACGCCGCCCGCTTTTCCCGGACCCATGCGAACGATCTCTCCCTGTTCACCGTGGATGCCCCGCGGGCGCACTCATGATCAAGCCGGCAAAGATCGGGCGCCCGGCGGCGGTTCAAGTGCTTCGTGCCGGCGACGAGCACGATGCCGCCGTTGCGGAGTTCTTTCGCGCCACGTGGGACCCGCGCGCCACCGCCGAGAGCGTCCGGCGTTCGAGGTGTTCCGCGGCCGCGGCCAACCCGGTCCGGCCGGGCGAGGAACCACCCAGCTTCATCTTTCTCCAGGACGACAGGGTTCTGGGTTACGTCGGCACGATCCCGATTCGGGTCTGGTCCGGCAGTGAGGAGCGGCCGGCGCACTGGATCAAGGGGCTAATGGTTCTGCCGGAATTTCGCAACGGCCCAATTGGGTTCTCGCTCCTCAAGGAGGCGGTCCGGAATCTGAACTGCTCGATGGCCTTGGCCGTGCTTCCGGTGGTCGTCGGCCTGTTCGAACGGCTGGGTTTTTCCGACCTCGGTACGCTCCCGAATTTGGTTCGCGTATTGCGGCCGGCGAGAGTGTTCGGCCAAGTCAACCTTGCCGAGATCGGCTTTTCCGGCTTGCCTCGATGGATCGGGCGAGCCGTCGCGCTGTCCCAGCGCATGGGCCTGGCATCGGCCGCGGGCATCTGCGCCGGTGCTTTATCGCGCGCGCGAATCGCCTTGCATGCCGGATTTCCGCGGTCCCTGGCCGTCGACAGGACACTACCCCAACCTTCCGAGATGGATGCCCTCTGGCTGCGGGCGAGGAAAACTTTTCCCGCCAGCCTGGTTCGTGACGGCCGCTACCTGAACTGGCGCTATCCGCACCCCGAATCGGGACCTTACCGGTTTGTGACGGTTCGCGAGGGGCGCGAAACCGTCTCCCTCGCGGTGGTCCGGCGCCCGCGGCCGAATGGAGACCCGCGCCTGCGCGGCATCGCCGTCGCCACCATTTCCGAATGGATTTTCCCTCTCGACCGGCCGCAGTCCGGCCTGGCCGCCCTGGCCGGCGCCGAACGGATCGCGCGCGATTTTGGCGCCGATGCGCTGTTGTGCAGCGCCAGCCATCCTCGCGCTCTCTCCCTCCTGCGCAGGCGCCACTACTTGAAGGCCCCCGCGAACGTGCATTTGCTGGTCCGGGAACCGGCGGGCGACCGTTCCCTGCCAAACATGTCCGCCGGCTGGTGGATCACCCGGGGCGATAGCGACGCGGACGAGGTTTTCTGACGGTGCGCGCCCTCGAATTCCCCGGAGGAAAGCGGTTTGCGTTCACGATCCTGGACGATACCGATGTCGCCACCGTGGACAACGTCAGGCCGATGTATCGTTTGCTTGAGCGGCTCGGCATGCGCACCACCAAAACGGTCTGGCCGCTTGCCTGCCCGGAAGGCAGTCCGAATTTCGGAACATCCGAGACGCTGGAGGATTCCGAATACCTCGCGTTCGTCCGAGACCTCGATCGCCGGGGCTTCGAACTGACCTGGCACGGCGCCACAATGGAGTCCAGCCGGCGCGACCGGACACTGGCCGGCCTGGAGCGTTTCCACGAGCTGATCGGGCATTATCCTCGCATCCACGCCAATCATGCCGAGAACCGCGAAAATCTATATTGGGGCGCCGGGCGAATCGACCTGCCCCTGTTGAAATTCCTCTTCGGCCTCTTGGCCCATCCCGCCGATTATTTTCTCGGGGATCGAGAAAGTTCCTCCTACTGGTGGGGCGACCTGTGCGCCCGCCACATCGTGTACGCGCGCAACCTCACCTTCAACAGGTTGAACGTGGCCTCGATCAACCCGAGCATGCCCTACCACGATCCCTCGCGGCCGCTGGTGCACGGCTGGTTTTCCGCCTCCGATGCCGAGGATGCGACCGCTTTCGCAAGCCTCCTTCATCCCCGAAACCAGCGCGCGCTCGAGGACGAAGGCGGTTTCAGCATCGTGGCCACTCACTTCGGCAAGGGATACGTGCGGAACTCCTCCGTTCAACCGCTGGTCGAGGAGCGCCTGCACATGCTGGCGAGAAGGCCCGGCTGGTTTCCGACTGCCGGAGAATTGCTCGACTGGCTGCGCGAGCACCGGGAAAGCGAGACCCTTCCGGCCGACGAGTGGTTGCGGATGCAGTGGTGCTGGGCGCGCGACCTATTCCTGCGCCACTGGAAGCGGCGATTCGCGTGGAGACGCCGTTGAGCCGGTTGAGGCCGCGCGGCGACCTTTCCTGAGAGGCCCGCCGGGCGAAGGTCCTCTTCGCCTCGGAGAAGCTCTCGCGGCAAAACCCCTCGCCGGAGCGCTCGATTTCGGGCCCGATACGCGGTAGCGTACCAGAAATGTGACGGCAAGTTGCAAGACTTTTCTCACGCAGGAACAAAGGCCCGGACGGCGAGCGTGGATTCGATGTCTCAAGTATTTGAGCGGATAAAGGATAGAGGTTGTGCCCAGCCAATTTATCGTGGTCCTCGAATTGCCCATGAACACTATGGTCCTAGTCCTCTAGTGGGAGCCCCGAGAACGCGAAAGACAACAACTTCTCGATGCACTCGGTCTGCCCAGCGGGACCGCGGCAGGACTTCAATCGAACGTATGCCAAGCCAGTAGGAACCGGCCATGCGCCATAAAAGGCAAAAAGTCATAGACATGCTGAATCGCATTTGCATGAGAGATCGAAACCGGCAAGCAGCCAGCAAGGCGGCCTTCCTGAGCACGAAAGCACCGGGGATGATCGAGCAGCACGGAAATGCATAACAAGGAATCAGATTCGAGCCCATCCGGGCAGCGTTCTTGTTCCTTCCTCTTGGGCGCGTGGGATCTCGGCTGCGAATATCCCAGGAGATGAGAACGATGGTCCGAAATCGAGTCAACGACATGAAATTCGATCTGGACGAGATACGGACGGTCTTCTTTCGCTGTAATGAATGCCGGACAGCGGTGAGTTTTCCCCGCATCCGGTGGGCACGGCTACCGGAACGCTGTCCGAATTGCGGATCGTCTTGGATGCAGGAACCCTCGGCGGCGCTGGCGTTTTCCGAGGATTCCGTCATTCGGGCTTTTCAGGCGGCAAATGCATTTCGCGACGCACTGCAAACGCTGGTCACCGTTGCTCGCTCCGCTGGATTTACCGTGGGGATGGAAGCCGAAGAGCGATCCGCAAGCACGAACGGCAGCTCGGAGGCAACATCCAGCGGAATGCGGAGAGTACCGCATGGCGGCGAAGAAGTGCCGTCCACCTAACTGCTTCCGTAGATAGCCCCGGATTCAGTCATCGCTGCAATCTTGTTTCAACACAAGGTAAGTGATTCCTTTCTGCTTGCCTCAATCGCCTGACTTTTGTGCCCCGACTCGCGGGACAAGCGAGTTGAACCGGAAACGCGTAGTACTATTACTGAGAGGCAGGGTATTGTCAACTTGGGCACTCTTGACAGTGCTTACCATTGCGAGGCATTCTGTCACCAATATTTCTTCCCGCATTTTTCGGCGCAGAACGAGCCTTCTGCACTGACCGACATGAGGAGCCTCACATGCCATTGCGAAGCGGAGAGCAGTCTCTCCCATTAGTCGCTGCGCTTTTGGACGAGAGCGAGCATCCGCTCTTGCTGGCCGATCGATCCGGGCGGGTACTCTACGCGAACTCATCTGCATGTAAACGGCTCGGGCTTCTCGGCCCGTGGAGTAAAGCCGCGCCGGCACTCGAGCACGAGATGCTAGGACCGCAATTGGACAGGGTTCTGTTGGGTCTGGAAAGCGGAGACAGCGGCGTGGGTTTGGATCTCCAATATGGCGGTAGCGGCGTGCATGCGCACGTACGGTGGCTTCCGAAATCCGATTGGTTACTGATGCGCCTTTCGCCAGGCGGAGGGGGGGAGGAAGCGGTCCCCGAAACGCCAGGGCTGCTGCGGCGGGACGAGATGCTCGCTGCTGCCGCAGAGCAGACAACTACCATCGACGCAGTGCTATCGGGGAAGGCCTCATCCGAAACCAGCGACACGGTCTGCGAGCCACTCGGTGATGGCATGTTCTTTCTGGCCTCCAGCCCGCAAATGAAGAAAATCAGGAAGCAAGTCATCCGCGTAGCTCCCGTGAATGTGCCCGTCCTGATTTCCGGCGAGAGCGGCACGGGCAAGGAAGTGATCGCGAGGATGATCCATCAGCACCGCACGAATAGAAACGGGCCTTTCATCAAGGTGAACTGCGCGGCCCTGCCTACGGAGCTGCTGGAATCCGAGCTTTTCGGCTACGAACAGGGAGCGTTCACCGGGGCGGTTCGGGCCAAGCCGGGGAAATTCGAACTGGCCAACCATGGAACCATTTTCCTGGACGAGATCGCCGAAATCAGCACTCACCTGCAGAGCAAGTTGCTTCACGTCCTGCAGGACGGCCAATTTTCGCGACTGGGGTCGCGGCACATGCTCCAGGTGGATGTGCGTGTGATTGCGGCGACGAACGTGGATGTGCAGGAGGCGATTCGACAGGGACGTTTTCGCGAGGACCTGTATTACCGCCTGAACGTGGTTCCCTGCCATCTACCGCCGCTTCGGGAGAGGGTCGCCGAAATCCCGCTGCTCTTTCAGTTGTTTCTCGATCGCTACTGCCGGGAATTTGGGAAGCAGGTAGTGTTGCCCAGTTTGGCGCTCCGGGAGGCGGCCGAGCGTTATTCGTGGCCCGGAAACGTGCGCGAACTGGAAAATTTCGTGAAACGCTATGTGATCCTGGCGGATGAGCAAGAGAGTCTGCAAGAAATGCTGGAGATGGAAACATCGCGCGGAATGGAAATCCAGGCACACTCCAACGGAAACAAGCCGCAGACGCTCAAAAGCTTGGTGCGTGGGTTGAAGGACGATGCCGAAATGGAAGCGATTGCCGATGCCCTGAAACAGACCAACTGGCGGCGCAAGGATACAGCGCGCATCCTGGGCATCAGCTATAAGGCGCTGTTATACAAAATGCGCCAGTTCGGCTTCACTCCTGCAAGTTCGAACGGGCATTCCCATCAAGAGACAGTGATCTGAAAGGAGGGCGATCGGTCAAATCCACTTTATCCTGGTTCCACATGTTTCTCGAAGACGGATGCCTGGCGCGCGCCAGTTGACCTCTTATCTCCGCCTTCCCGCATGCGAGCGGTCCGAACCGACTCCTATCTCCAGCTCGCGCGAACACCTCACAGCGCAGCCTTCCCGTAGTTTCACGCTCGCTCCGCAATCTACCATGGTTACAGGGGTACTGGGACACACTACACTTCCACGATCCTCGCAGAGAAGTTCCCGTACGCGAATGTGCAATAAACTTCCTCGTAATTTCTCCGTGGCAGGAAAGCTGTCATGGCGCCGCCCATGGAGGGGATTGCGATGTTACTAATGATGATTTGGCCATCCGTTCAGATGACCTTTCGTTTGCTTATGTTATGCAGAACGTACTCCGTGGACCTCCGAATTAGGCAGTACGCACTTTACACGCATTAGTGGCAACTATCGTGCATGCTATTTGTGCACTGTCTTTGCTCAATAGAAACGAAGGTGACCTCAGTGAACGCCCTTTCGAATTCGAGCCTTCCGGAAGAGTTCTCTCTTCCCCCCGAGAGCGTCATATATGGCAACTCTCCAGCCATGCAGGTGGTTCGTCATAAGGTGGATCGGGCGGCCAGCGCCAGCGTTCCCGTGCTGCTCGAAGGAGAAAGCGGAACGGGCAAGGACGTACTGGGGCGAATCATTCACTTACATTCGGTCTGGTGCCCCGGTCCATTCGTCAATGTGAATTGTCCGGCTATCCCCGGAACGCTGCTCGAAAGCGAACTCTTCGGTTACGAAAAGGGGGCCTTTACCGGCGCGTACGGCGCCAAGCCGGGCCGTGTGGAAATGGCCAACCGGGGGACGCTCTTCCTGGACGAGATCGGAGAAATGGATCCGCTTCTCCAGGCCAAATTGCTGCAGTTGTTGCAGGACGGGCGTTACTGCCGGATCGGTGCGCAACAGGACAGGCGGATCGAGGTGCGAATCATCTGCGCGACAAACCGCAATCTCGCCCAAGAGATCGAGGCCGGCGCGTTCCGGCAAGACCTCTTCTACCGGATCAACGTGCTCAACATCAGCCTGCCGCCTTTGCGGGAACGGCTGGGCGACCTGGACATCCTGGTGGATTTTTTTCTGCGTTCCTGCCGGGAGCTCTACGGCATGCCCGTCCGCCCGATTCCCCATGCCGTTTTGCAGCGAATGAAGCAGTATCGCTGGCCGGGCAATATCCGGGAGCTGGAAAACCTGATGCGTCGATATGTAATTTTCGGCTCCGACTCCTCCGTGATTCTCGATGCGCTCATTTCGCGAGCCGAAGACGGCGAATTCGATCTGGCGGTGGATGGAACATCTTCCCTGAAGGACATGACCCGGCAGGCAACCCGGACTCTCGAGCGCAGGATCATCCGCCGCACCCTCGAGATGCATGGGTGGAATCGCAAACGGGCTGCTCGCGCGCTGAACATCAGTTACCGCGCGCTCTTGTACAAGATCAAGGATGCAGGGATCGGCGCAAAGAGGCTCCCGGTCGAAATGCCGGAGGAAGAGGAGCGTCTGGTTGGTGCCGTGCCGGCGAGCGAGGAAGCGGCCAGCAAGAGAGGCTGCGAGAATGAAACAGAGCGATTCCCAGCATGTTCTGCCGCGGAAGAACGAACGCCGTCATAATCCGCGACTGAGGATCAATCCGCTTGTCTATGCCCGTGTTGCGCCGGATAACGGCGGAATTCTGCTCGATTTCGGCGACGGCGGCATGTGTATCAGCCTTGCTATCCCTCATGTCGTGTCCTCCCGGATTCATTTCTCCCTGGCCATCGAGGAACACCAGCAGATCGAAGGCACCGGGCATATCCGCTGGGTTTCGGAATCCGGCAGAAGGGCTGGAGTACAGTTCGCCGGATTTTCAGACGAATCGCGCGCGCGGCTCAGGGGATGGCTGGCCGTAAAGAATTCCGGGGCGGAGGAGGGCAAAGCGCCGCAATCGCCGGCGGGATCCACGCCCTTAGCGGCCCCCGAACAACGCGCCGATACCATCCCCGGACCAGAGCATTTGCCCACAGCGCCCGCCCATCCGGCCGCGGAGAACAACGCGGCAGTTCCCGGGAGGGAGGTATCCGATGCCGCTTTCGCTTCCTTGGCCGGGGAACGAAAACCGGAATTCTCTTTTCTCGCGCCACCACCACCACGACCGAGCGCCATGCCACCCGAGCAGGCTCCCCCGATTCAGTCCTCCCGGGAAGCCAGCCTTGGGCCAGCGGTCCCGGATACTCCGCTCTTTTTCTTGCCCCAAAGGCGCGAAGCCCAGGATGCTCCATCTTGGGGAACTCCCGAGCACCCATACGCATATTCCGGGGAGGAAACCAACACAGCGAGCACCGGCGACGAGGACAGTTCCGCTTTCCGCTCGGCCATACTAGCGACATCGAATTCCCCTCCCCGCGACACGAAGAAAAAAAGTCCCTTCAGGGCGATTCTGCTTGGCACGGCCATTTGCACCATACTGATTGCACTGTCTGTCGCGTTCTACGGCTACCCCGGCTCGTTCCGCCAGTTCTCGTGGTTCCCTGCGCCGATGCGATCGGAGTTTGTCTCGCCGCCGCCAAAGCAGGCCCGATCTCGCCGCGATCTGCGCAGAGCCCACAGGCGCCCGCTTCCCGTGCGCGACGGGCGCGCAGGCCAGCCCGTAACGCATGTAACGATTTTCTATGGTTCCCCGCAAGACCCGGCTCATTCATCGACGGAAGCAGCCGAGCCATTCCTTCCGGAATCGCTAACGACCGTCACACGCCAAAACTCCGTTCCGGGCCAAGCGCCACCGGCCACTTCGGCCGTGGGAGCCGCTCCCGTTTCAGGCCATGCCGCACCGCTATCCCCCGGACAGGCGGTCTCGATGTCATCGTCGGTTTTGATTACGCGGACTGAGGAGCCGACCGGCGCCCTGCGCAGCGATGGCGCGCTGGTCGAGGAGGGCACGCCCATTTCCATGCCCTTGCATCTGGCGAGTCAAACGTCGGTTCCGGAGCCGATCGTGGTCGATGCGGTGATTGGCATGGACGGACGTGTGAGGGATGTGCGGCTGATCAGCTCGCCAGCTTCCCAGCTGGCACGGGCCGTTGTGGAGGCGGTAAGTCAATGGCGCTACCGGCCATTCTATGAAAACGGCGCGCCGGCCGAATTCACCACGCGGATCACATTCGATTTTTCGGGGAATTCTCGCAAGCCGTGACCGATATGCGGCGCCATCCCGGTGGAAGCGGGCGCAAAGGCCATCAGGGGGACAGCCTGACAGCGGTGAAGTCACTGCTGATCAGCGGCGCCTACTTTCCGCCGCAAACGGGCGGGATTTCCAGGTACATGGCGTCGATTTGCGCGACGCTGGGCCGCGAAGAGATCTGTTGCCTCACGGGAGTCCGGCTGAACAACGGTAATCGTGAGAGGGAGGGGTGGCCGCGGGTATATCGGCGGCCGGCGGCCTTCGCCAAAGCTTGGCACGCACAGGCGCCATCTTTAGCCTTGGCGCTTATCCAGATCCTGTTGCGGGAGCGTCCGGGCGTCGTTCAAATCGCTACGACGCATGACGGCTCCATCGGCCTCTGGCTGCGGCGGCGATTCGGACTTCCCTATATGGTCTACGCGCACGGAAACGAAATCCTCGGCGCCACACAATCGGAGTGGGAAAAGCCAAGACAGAGCCTTCTCCAGGCTTCCCGCGTGCTTGCCGTCAGCCGATTCACCGCCTCGCTGGTTGCCAACACGGGCGTGAGTCCCGAAAGGATCGAGATCGTGCATCCGGGCTGCGATGTCGATTCGTTTCGGCCGCACCAACCAGGCAGCGCGCTCCGCGAGAGATTGCTGGGCAAGCGGCGTGGGCAGTCCATTATCTTGTCGGTTGGCAATCTGGTCTCGCGCAAGGGCCACGATATGGTGATTCGGGCCCTGGCGCGTCTCTCCGGCTCGACCCGGGAATTGACGTACTTGATCGTTGGCGATGGGCCTTATCGTTCCGCGCTCGAGGAACTCGCCTCCGCGCTGGGCGTTCGAGACCAGGTTGTATTTGCCGGGAAACTGGCCGAGGAAGAACTGCCGGACGCCTACGCGCTTTGCGACCTGTTCGTGCTGACCAGCCGCGAACAACTTGAGTCCTGCGATGTCGAAGGCTTCGGCATGGTATTCCTCGAAGCAAACGCATCGGGAAAGCCGGTGGTTGCCGGGCGATCGGGCGGCATCGGCGATGCCGTGGTGGACCAAGAGACCGGCCTGCTGGTCGATCCACTCGACCCGGCTTCGATTGCCGCGGCCGTCGAAAGGCTTCTGATGAACCACGAGCTTGCCTTACGCATGGGAGAACTCGGACGCGAACGCGCCGTGAGAGAGTTCAGTTGGCCGGTTGTCGCCGCACGGATACGAAAAATTTTGCGACAGGTTGCGCAGGAAGACTCGCGAAACGCTGCGCTTCCGGCTGAAAGCGGCCCGCGAGGAGGACCAACACCTATCCCTTCATGAACTCGAGAAGATAACTGGCCGATCATCTTTACAACTAACCTACCTGACGGCACACGCTCGACCACCTTGGATGATAGGCAGTATGCTGACACCATGGATCGAAGGGAGACCGAACACCTTCTCGAAGTTATCCGTCATGCGCGTGCGGCCGGTGAAAGCGTAGCGCTGGCGACCGTGGTGCGTGTAAAGGGCAACGCATACCGGCGCGAAGGCACCCGGATGGTCGTGCGTCAGAACGGGACATACGAATGCGCGCTGTCGGGTGGCTGTCTCGAACCGGAGGTAGCCGGCGCCGCCGCACGCGTAATCGCGACAGGTGAGCCGGTCGTTGTGAATTACAACCTCGCCGATGATTCGATCTGGGGATTGGGCATCGGCTGCACCGGCGCCGTCGACATCCGTATCGAGCGGATCGGGGACGATGCCATCGCGAACGAGTGGCTGACGGTCCTCGAACGCGGAGATGCAGCGGTTCTGGTCACGCCCCTGTCGGGCGTATCCGGGCGGATGATCGTTCGCGGCCCTCACGCGTCCGCCGGGGCCTTGAGCGATCCGGTCATCGAACAAGAGGCGATCGCGCGCGCCCAAAGTCGGCTGGGGGCCGCGCGCCCGCAGTCCGGTCCCGAACAGGGTTTCAGCGCGGAAATATTCTTCGAGGTCGCTAGCCGGCCGCCGGAACTGGCGATTTTCGGCGCCGGATTTGACGCCGTGCCGCTCTCGCAACTCGCCTGGAGGCTCGGCCTCGCGGTAAAGGTCATCGACGTCCGGGAAGCCTTTCTCACGCCGGCCCGTTTTCCCGGCGCCGCACTGGTGCGCGCGCATTTCAGTGAATTTGCGAAAAAGGTCAATTTACAGATGGGAAGCTTCGTGCTCGTGATGAACCATCATGCCGAGCGCGATCAAGAAAGCCTGCGCTTTAGCCTGGAGTCGGATGCCGCCTATATCGGGGTGCTCGGGCCCCGGTTGCGCTACGAGAAGCTGCTGGCCGATTTGGCGCGGCAGGGCTACGTGGCGGATTCCTCGAAGCTCTCGCGCGTGCGGAGTCCCGTGGGGCTTTCCCTGGGCGCGGAAACGCCCCAGGAGGTCGCGGTGTCGATTCTGGCGGAAATCCTGGCCCTTCGAAGCGGATTCGAAGGGGGCTTCCTCAGTGGCTCGCTTGCCAGCCTTCACCGTCCCGAAGACAGCCGGCTCCTGGCCCGCTCGTAATCCTCGGGCGTGTCGATGTCCAGCAGCAGATCGGGCGGGAAGTGAAGCACGACTGTCTGATCGCGGTGACGTTCGAGCACGGGCCGGGCGCCGCCCTCGATCCCCGCGAGTTCCGGAAAGATATCACGACTGAACAGGTGCGGAGGCGCCGTCACATCGCCGTAGCGGACGCTGACGATGGCCGGCGCCTGTTGCGAATAGGTATCAAGAATGGCTCGATATTCTTGCGCTGTCAGGAAGGGTTGGTCGGCTAGCGCGAACATGGCCGCCGTGCTACCCGCCAGGTGCTCGACCGCCGTACGGAACGAGCTTCCCATACCGGTTTCGTACCGGGGGTTCATCGCAAAACGCACGGGCAGTCCCACGAGCGCCGCGCGCATCCTTTCGTGCTCATGTCCCACAACGACCAGCACGTCCTCGAAACCGGCGTCACAGATCTGTCGCACGGTTCGCCGCACGATGGGTTCGTCGCCAAGCGGCAACAGGAGCTTGGGCTGCCCCATCCGGATCGACGCACCCGCAGCAAGAATAACCGCGCTTACCATCGAAGATCGGTCCACTGTACCCCAGTTCGGCGCACTTGTAGTAGAGTGGACCTAGACGAGTAGCGCACCCCTGCGACGCCGACGGGCAACGTCACGTGCGACGCCGCCAAGGCAGGAGGTTCGCCGTGATTCCCGCACCCTTCGAGTACTTCCGGGCCCACTCCATAGATGAAGCTTTTGCTCTTCTCCAGCAGCACGGGGGCGACGCCCGAGTATTGGCGGGAGGGCAAAGCCTAATCCCCGCGATGCGGTTTCGCCTGGCGCGTCCCGCCGTTCTGATCGACATCAACGCGGTCGGCGAATTGAGCTACCTCCGGCCAAACGGCAAGATACTGGCCATCGGGGCGATGGCCCGCGATAGCGATATCGAGCGCGCGCCATGGATCGGCGAGCGCCGCTGGAGTCTGCTGCATGACGTCTCGCGCGTGGTGGCCGATCCCATCGTGCGGCAAATGGGCACGGTGGTGGGCAGCCTCTGTCACAACGACCCATCCGGGGATTGGACGGCGACGGCCTTGGCCGCGCGCGCCGAAGTCATTGTGCGCGGCAAGACCGGACCACGCACCGTGGCCATCGACGACTTTCTGGTCGACAGTTTTGCCACCGCTGTCGGCGAAGGCGAGATGGCGCTGGCCGTCCATTTCCCCATGCCCGACGATCGCGCGGCCGGTTCCTACCAGAAGATTGAGCGCAAGGTGGGCGACTTCGCCACCGCCGCGGCCGCCGTGCAGCTCTGGTTGAATGAAGACGGCACGATCCGCGGCGCCGGCGTGGCCCTGTCGGCCGCCGGGCCCCGCGCCGTGCGCGTCGAGCAGGCCGAACGCCTGCTGGCCGGCCAAAAACCGAACCGGGAGCTGATTCGCGCCGCCGCCGATGCGGCGTCGCAAATCAGCTCCCCGCAGGCCGATCAGCGCGGCAGCATCGAATACAAAAAGAACCTGGCCGGCGTACTGGTGGCGCGGGGCTTGCGTCAGGCCATGGCGCGACTGGAGGTGCGGATATGAAAGTCAATGTCAAGGTCAACGGAATCTCCTACGAGCGGGAGGTCGAGCCGCGCACTCTGCTCGCCTACTTCCTGCGCGAAAGCTGCGGGTTGACAGGCACGCACGTCGGCTGCGACACCTCCAGTTGCGGCTGCTGCGTGGTGGTGATGAATGGCGACCGGGCCGTCAAATCGTGCACGATGTTCGCGGCGCAGGCTGACGGACACGAGGTTCTCACCGTAGAAGGCCTTGCCGACGGCGCGAAGCTCCATCCGCTGCAGCAGGGATTTTGGGATCAACACGGTCTGCAGTGCGGCTACTGCACGCCCGGAATGCTGCTCGCCTCCTACGCGCTGCTCCAACAAAACCCCGATCCGACCGAGGCCGAGATTCGCGAGGGGCTTGCCGGGAACCTATGCCGGTGCACCGGATATCAGAACATCGTGAAGGCCGTGCAGCAGGCGGCCGACGCGTTACGCCAACCCGTTGCCGCCAAGTGAGGCGGAACGCGAGGAGCGGCTATGAGCACTGAAGCGAAGCCCGTAGGCTCGTTGGGGGTCGCGATGAAGCGCAAGGAAGATCCGCGCTTCATTCAAGGCAAGGGACACTACGTCGACGACATTTCCCTGCCCGGCATGCTGTACATGGCCCTGGTGCGAAGCACGTACCCACATGCCGAAATCACCTCGATCGACATCGGCGAGGCGATGAAGGTGCCAGGCGTCAAGGCGGTAATTACCGGCCAGGACCTGGTCGCCGCCGGGCTCGGCTGGTTGCCGACATTTCACGGCCTGGACAAGCAGATGGTGCTCGCCGTCGGCAAGGTCCTGTTCCAGTATCAGGAAGTCGCCGCCGTGTTTGCCGAGACGCGCGGGGCGGCGGCCGACGGGGCCGAGGCGGTGCAGGTCGGCTACAAGCCGCTGCCGGTTGTCGCCGATCCGTTCACGGCCAAGGAAGACAAGGTCATCCTGCGTGCTGACCGCGAGCAGAAGACGAACCACATTTATCATTGGGAAGTTGGCGATAGGGACCGCACCGTACAGGCGCTGGCGGCCAGTCCCAAGCGAATCAGCCAGCGGATATGGTTCCAGCGCTGCCATCCGGCCCCCCTAGAACCGTGCGGCTGCGTGGCCCTGTTCGACACCATGGGGCGATTGCAATTCCACGTAACCTCGCAGGCGCCACACGTCTATCGCACCGCGCTCGCCATCGTAACCGGAATCCCCGAAGACAAGATTCATGTGATTTCGCCCGACATCGGCGGGGGCTTTGGCAACAAGGTGCCGGTGTACCCCGGCTACGTATGCGCCATCGTCGGCGCGCTGAAGCTGGCACGACCGGTCAAGTGGATCGAGACCCGGACCGAGAACCTAACGAGCACCGGCTTTGCGCGCGACTACCACATGGATGTGGAACTGGGCGCGACGGCCGAGGGCCGTCTCACGGCATTGCGCGTGTCGACGGCCGCCGATCATGGCGCCTTCGATGCGGCCGCGGATCCCACCAAGTATCCGGCCGGCATGTTCGGGGTGGTGACCGGCAGCTACGATATCCCCGCCGCGCACGCCGAAGTGGACGCGTACTTCACCAACAAAGCGCCCGGCGGCATTGCCTATCGCTGCTCCTTCCGCGTAACCGAAGCCAGCTTCGCGATCGAGCGCGCCATGGACATCCTCGCCGATGAGCTCCAGATGGACGCGGTGGAACTGCGCCGCAAGAACTTCATCCGCAAGGAGCAGTTCCCCTACCCGTCGCCGTTGGGCTTCACCTACGACAGCGGCGATTACCAGAAAACGCTCGACACGGCGCTCGAAAAGATCGGTTACAAGGAACTGCTCGCAGAGCAGGCGGCCAAGCGGGCCAAGGGCGAACTGATGGGCATTGGCATCTCGACATTCACGGAGGTCGTGGGGGCGGGGCCGTCCAAGCACTTCGACATCTTGGGCATCAAGATGTTCGACAGCGCCGAGATCCGCATCCACCCCACCGGCGCCGGTATCGTGAGAGCAGGCACCAAGTCGCAGGGGCAGGGCCACGAAACGACCTGGGCGCAGATCGTCGCCGAGGAGTTGGGGCTCGATCCGCAGAATATCATGGTGGAAGAGGGCGATACGGACACCGCCCCTTACGGCCTGGGCACTTACGCGAGCCGCAGCACGCCGGTCGCCGGAGCCGCGATCGCCATGGCGGCCCGCCGCATTCGCGAGAAGGCACGCAAGATCGCCGCACACCTGCTCGAGGTCGGCGAGGCCGACGTCGAGTGGAAGGACTATACGTTCCAGGTGAAGGGCGTCCCCGCGAAAAGCGTCACGATGAAGCAGGTGGCCTTCGCCGCGTACACGAACATGGCGCAGAACGAGCCGGGCCTCGAAGCCAGCTACTACTACGACCCGCCGAACATGACGTTCCCCAATGGAACTTACGTGGCCGTCGTGGATGTGGACCGTGAAACCGGCGAGGTGAAGGTGCGCAAATTTCTGGCAGTGGACGATTGCGGCACGATCATCAATCCCCTCATCGTAGAAGGACAGATTCATGGCGGCTTGACCGAGGGCTTCGCCATCGCGTTTATGCAGGAGATCCAATACGACGCCGAGGGCAACAACCTGAACACGAATTTCACCGATTACATGGTGCCGACTTCGCTTGAGACGCCGCACTGGGAAACAGCCAAGACCACCACTCCCAGTCCGCACCATCCGATCGGCGCGAAAGGCGTTGGCGAAAGCCCGAACGTCGGCAGCCCCGCGGCCTTCGTCAACGCCGTGATTGACGCGCTATCGCCGCTCGGCGTCCGGCACATCGACATGCCTCTGAGGCGAGACAAGGTGTGGCGCGCCATCCGCGACGCGCAAGCCCGGAGGAACCGGCCGTGAATCTACAGTACAGCGGCGAAGAAAAGATCCCCGCCAGCCCGGCGACCGTCTGGGCGTTCGTCCAGGATCCAGAGAAGGTGGCGCGTTGCCTGCCTGACGTCGTCGAAGTGAACGTGCAGGACCAGACGCACGTCGACGCCGTGGTGAAAGTAGCCGTCGGGCCGGTCCGCGGCAAATTCAAGCTGAAGATCGAGGTTGTGCCGGCCCCCTCGGGTCATCGGATCGATGTGAAGGCCTCCGGCGGAGGGTTTGGCAGCGCCGTGGATCTGACAGCGGGCGCCGATGTCGTTGATGCGGGCGACGGCACGACGCTCTTGAAGTGGACCGGGCAGGCCGTTGCCAGAGGTCCCGTCGCGACTGTCGGTGGACGCGTGCTCGATTCTCAAGCCAAGAAACTGATCGAGCAAGCGTTTGCCAACATACACCAGCAGCTTTCGGCTTGATGGGACGCTGACCGCATGAACGCAATGGACTTCTTCGACCGGATTGCGGCCTTGCGCCGTGAGGGGAAACCGTTCGCCCTGGCTACGGTCGTGGCGCGGCGAGCGCCCGTATCGGCTCACCTTGGCGACCGCGCGATTGTCTTCGCCGACGGCCGCATGGAAGGATTCATTGGCGGAGCATGCTCGCGCGAAATCATCCGGAAGCAGGCGCTCGAAGCGATCAAGGCCCGCTGTGCGCGTCTGGTATCGATTCGTCCGGACGCGGGCGAATCCGCCAAGCCCAGCGCCGAGCACGTCGTCGTGCCGATGACCTGCGTCTCGGAAGGCGCGATCAACGTCTACGTCGAGCCCATTGTGCGGCCGCGCCGCCTCATTGTTGCGGGGGCCACGCCGGTGGCCGACGCGCTAGCGCGCCTGGCTCGCAGCATGGATTACGATGTCGCGCGAGTAGTGGATCGCGCCGAGATCCGCGATATCGAGCGGGAAGCCATGACGCTTGGCATGCATGTGGTCGCGCTCGAAGACTTCAAGAAGTTTCTCGAAGAGGCCGGCGCCGCAGGAGCGGACACGGCGGCGGTTGTCGCATCCCAAGGTCACTATGACGAACGGGCGCTGGAGTTGATTTTGAAGCACGGCTTGCCGTACACCGGACTGGTTGCGTCGCGTAAACGAGGCCAGTCAGTTCAGGCGCTCCTCCGGGAAAGCGGCGCGCCCGGGGCGGAGACGATCCGCATTCCTGCCGGGATCGATCTAGGCGCCCGGACCCCGCCTGAGGTTGCGCTGTCGATCCTCGCCGAGATCGTTCAATCTCATCCTAGCGGCGCGCCCACGAAGGCCGTTGAGGCCCCGCGAGCCGAACTCGCCGCGGAACCGGCAATAACCAGCGCCACCGATCCCGTGTGCGGGATGCAGGTCGAGATGGCGACCGCGCGGCACACGGCAACCGCCGGCGGCGTCGTCTACTACTTCTGCTGCGCCGGCTGCCGCGCGACATTTCTCAAAGATCCCTCGCCCTATCGGCCGGCCACCGCCTGATGGATGCCCCAACCATTCGCGCGCGTTTTCGCGACCGCGGCTTCGTTGCCGGCGAGGCGTTCGCGACCGCATTGCAAATCATGCTCGCCCTGGAGAAGCCGCTGCTCATCGAAGGGCCGGCTGGCGTCGGCAAGACCGAGAGCGCCAAGGTCCTGGCGGAAGTGCTCGAAACGCGGCTGATTCGCCTGCAGTGTTACGAGGGGCTCGACGCGATGGCGGCACTCTACGAATGGAATTACCCGCGTCAGATGCTGCATGCGCGCCTGAGCGAAACCGTCGACCTGACCATCGAGCAGCGGGAAGCGCAGATCTTCAGCGAAAAGTTCCTGCTCAAGCGGCCCTTGCTCGAGGCGATCACGCAAGACCGATCGCCGGTTCTGTTGATCGATGAAGTCGATCGCGCAGACGAGGCATTCGAAGCGTTTCTTCTCGAACTCTTGGCGGAGTGGCAAGTCACGATTCCCGAGTTGGGCGCGATTCGGGCGAGGAACAAGCCTCACGTCGTCGTCACCAGCAATCGCACCCGGGAACTCTCCGACGCCCTCCGCCGGCGATGCCTCTTTCTGTGGCTGCCGTATCCGTCCCTGGAGCAGGAAATCGACATTCTCCATGCCCGCGTGCCCGGTCTATCGGATCGGCTCGCACGGCAGATCGCGCAGATGATGCAGCTGCTCCGCGGCTTATCCCTCCAAAAAGCGCCTGGCGTCGCCGAGAGCCTCGATTGGGCGATGGCGCTCATGCACCTGCACCGCGACCATCTCGACGCGCAAATCGTCGAGGAAACGCTCGGCTGCGTGCTGAAAGTGCACGAGGATCGCGAAATTATTGCTGAACATCATGAGGCAATCGAGCCCCTTCTCGTTGATGCCTCCCCACGCGTCGAATCGCGTGTGGCGGACTTTGGCCTGGGTTCGGTCTCGACGCCGCGCTCCTGATGTACCCATTCGGCAGCCTTCCCAGCAATCTGATTGGATTCGGCGACTTCTTGCGCCGCGAGTATAAATTCCAGATCGGTTCCGGCGAGCTGCACGATACCGCGCGAGCGCTCGAGCTCGTGGACCTTGCCAACGAGATCCGCGTTCGCGATGCGCTCCGGCCCATTCTCAGCCGAACGCTCGAAGATGCTGCCGTTTTCGATCACGCATTCACCACTTTTTTCTTTCCGCCTCCCAAAGGTGTAACGCAGGAAGGACTGGGACCATTGCGCCTCGGAGTTGGCCCCGAAACCGCTTTACACGAAAAGCGTGTCGAGGCCGGCCCCCAGGCCGCACCGGACGAGGCTGAAGAAGAGGAAGGGGCCAAGGTAGCCGGCGAAACCTTCACACCGCTAGCCGAAAGCGAGCCCGGAGCCGCGCCGGCGCTTCTCGCACGGACGAGCTACAGCCCGCTCGAAGCCGAATCCGCCCGAGGCGCACCCGTATTGAGGCGTGCAGAGCCTGCGTGGCGCGACGCCGCGCGCGTGCTCGTCCGCCGTCTCCATCTGGGACTCTCACGCCGGTGGCGATCAGCAGCCAGAGGACCGCGGTTCGATCTTCGGCGGACGCTGAGGGCCAGTCTCCAGACAGGCGGCGAGGCGATTACGGCGCGGTGGCTGCGGCGTCCAAGGCGCGCGCCCAGATTCGTGCTGTTGATTGACGGCAGCCGCTCCATGGGGCCGTACACGCAGACCGCGCTCGAGGTCGCCGCCGCCATGGCCAGCGCCACGATGAGACTCGAGGTATTCACGTTTTCGACCGCGCTTCAGCGCGTGACGAACGACGTGCGGCGTTCCGCGGCGGGAGAGGCGCGCCGCCTCGAACACCTGCGGCATGCGTGGGCCGGAGGCACCAGTATCGGTCCGTGTTTGCGCGAATTCCTCCGCCGATTCGGCGAACGAACGATGGGACGAGCAACCGTCGTAATGATCGTGAGCGACGGGCTCGACGTAGGCGAGCCGGGCGTGCTGCGCGACGCCATGCGCGAGCTGCACCAGCGATCGGCTGGCCTGGTATGGTTGAATCCTCTGCTCGAAACGGCCGGATACGAGCCAACAGCCTCGGGAATGCGCGCGGCCCGCCCCTACATCACAACCTTCGCCAGCGCCAATGACGTGGAGGGTTTCGCGCGGCTGTCGCGTCTGGTGCGCGTGCGGACATGAAAGCTGCGTCCGTGCGCCCCTTTAGAATTCGAGCGGACCGATAGATATTCTCTCCCTTCCCGGGGTTCGCGCGGCCTGGCAGTTGACTTTCATCCGGGAATTGCTCCCACGAGCGCAGCGGCGAAGGAGTTCGCCCCTAACCGCTGTCCTTGTCCAGTTGCGGAGGCGGCTTGCCCTCTTCGAGTGTGCCAACAAGATTCTTACTGGAATCCGCAAGCCCGATGAGCCTGTCGCGTGCAAGCGGTGGACATGCAGACATGCCCAGAGCCGGCAGAATGCCCGGATTAGCTCTGATTACATCCGGCGTAATCGTGGTCAAGTCTTTGGTGAGAGTGAGCCCTGCTCGACGCTCTCAATGGTTTTCTTGCGGGTATCCCGGTACGCCTTGGGCGCAAACTTCATGAACCACTTATTGAACTGGTCAACTGAAGTGCGCGTGTCGGCCTTCCACAAATGTGGCTTGTCGGCATCAATGGGCATGAGTTAATTTAACAGCCACCTAATAGATTCCAACTCTTTCCGCACCCCTCCGCTGGTTCCCCTAACGTGAGAGCCTCAAGCATCCGGTTGTCACTCGTGCCGCTGAAAAATAACGCACAAAACCGGATCATTGGCCTTATCTGCCCCTTTTTGCCCCCCCCCCCCCGCGAATTTGCTAAGTTTCCATCCATCAGGAAGATGGATGGTAGGGGCGGTGGGGATCGAACCCACGACCTTCGGCTTAAAAGGCCGCTGCTCTACCACTGAGCTACGCCCCTATGCGGCTCAGTTTACCGTATCTAGCATCACTCGCCTAAAACGACGTTTCCGCCAGGCGCCAGCCGTGGTGCAAATCCGTGCGTCTGAAATTCTCGCCGTTTTCATGCGTCCGGATGCGGGAGGCTTTTCGGAGACAGAAAAAAATCCCGGAAGGCAAAAAACAGAGCGGAGATGGACGCTCCTGTCCCTTTTGAGCCGCGTCCCTGAATCTTCAGGTCTCGCCGCCCTCGCCGCTCGCCCAAGCAGCTTCCCTCAAAGAGAAATCTTCAGTGGACGGGAGCGATCTCGAGGGTGTCCCCGATTTCCGTTTCCGACCGGTGAATCGTGTGAACGGGAAATTCCAGGACGCTGTTAGCCTTCAAACACACCCGCGAGATCCGGAAGGGGCGAACGAATTCCTGCATCCCCACGACCCGGCCATCCTTGTCGACGAAAACCAGGTCGATGGGAAACAACATGCCGATCGTGTGGATACCGCAGGAAGGGGTAATCCACAACCCCCTGCCCGGGCGCGCCCAACGGCGAGTCTTCCCCAGCAGACCGATTAGACGCCGCAGATACGTGTTTGCGACTACGACTTGCGTGGCCACAAACGTCTGCCGAGTCTTGTTGTACACGTACACCCCGTCCCGCTCACGCACGGCTTTCGAGTCCTCTCCCTCATGCCTCTAAGAACAACCCCCGGAACCCTGGCCCTTATTTACTCAGAGGCCTTGCTCCGACGCCGCCGGATGATAATGAACAGCACGACCACGAACAGGATCGCTGCAACTATCTGGATTGGGCTCATCATTCGCTCCTTCGGTCCTCGCTCTTGATTTGGTCGATGCCTAACTTAACCCGAAATCCTTGGTTGCGCCCTCGCCGCGTTTCCTCGCGGCGGTCAGCCGGCCGGACTCCGATTATCCGCCGCCGGTCAAGACCGGCAACAGCTCGTGCATGATCGCAATCATGCCGGGGCCCAAAATCACCACCATCAAAGCCGGAAAAATGAAAAACACCAGCGGCGGCACCATCTTGACGGTCGTTTTCGCAGCCTGTTCCTCCGCCCGCTGGCGGCGCTTCAACCGGAGATCGTCCGAGAACACCCGCAACGATTGCGCCAAGCTCGTCCCAAACCGGTCGGTCTGAATCAGCATGGCCACCAGCCCCTTGATGTCCTCGACGCCGGTGCGGGTGGCCAGTTCCCGGAGCGCTTCCAGGCGGTTTTTGCCCAATTGCGTTTCCATGTTGACCATCTGCAACTCTTCGCTCAGTTCCGGATGGGCATGCCGCAATTCCTGCGAAACCCGGAGAATCGCCTGATCCAACCCGAGCCCGGCCTCCATGCTAATGACCAGCAGATCGAGCGCGTCGGGCAGAGAAAGCTGCAACCGGTGCTGCCTCTTGCGCACGACTTGAGTCACGTAGAATTCCGGGGCCATATAGCCGATGATCCCGGTGATGACCAGGATGATCAGCGGATTCTGCTGGTAAAATCCCGTGAAATAGACCACCGCCAGCAGAAGAACCGGTAGCAGCAACCGCACTCCCCGCAATACCATAACCGACTGAGGATTCCGGTAACCGGCCCGAATCAACATTCGCTGCGTTTTGGAAATCGACTGGGAAGACGGGGGCATCAACTTGCCCACTTTCACCAGCGCACTTTCCACCCTCATTTTCTGCTTTTCGGGGAAGGACGGTTCGAGGCTCTTCGACCCGAAATGCCAGAGGTTTGACAGGCGTTCGGCAATCCCGGCGCTGCCGCCTTGTACAAGGCCGTACGCAACCGCTCCGAAAACCGCCAAGGTTGCAAGGAATGTAAACACCACGATCAAAGGCATCTCGCCCTCCGCACCTTACACCTCGATATGCACGATCTTCCACAAAATGATCGACCCGACCAACTGCAACGTCCCGGCGATCAGCAACATCCAGTGGCCCAACGTTTCGGTGAACAATGGCTTCATGTAGGTTGGATTCAACGTATTCAGCAGGAACATCATCAACGGGGGCAGCGCGATCAGAATACCCGCCGTCATTCGCCCCTGGGCCGTACGGATTCTCACTTCGCCGCGAATCCGGAACCGCTCCCGAATGACTCGCGATAGATTATCCAGAATTTCCGCCAGGTTGCCCCCGGTCTCCTTCTGGATCAACATGGCCGTCACGAAGAAGCGGACGTCCAGCAGCGGGATGCGCTCGGTCAAGTTCAGCAATGCATCTCGCAACGGAAGGCCGAAATTCTGCTCCTCGAACGTCGTTCGGAATTCGCCAGCGACCGGGTCCGCCATTTCCTTCCCCACCATCTCCAACCCGGTCGTTATCGCGTGCCCGGCGCGCACGGCGCGCGCCAGCAAATCGAGCGCTTCCGGAAAGTGCTTCTCGAACTCCCGGAAACGCCGAGTGCGCTTGAAGGCGACCACCGCCATCGGGATCGTAGCCGCGAGCAATCCGGCGGCGAGAGCGATCAAAATGTAGGGCGAAACCACCGCCACAATCAGGTACGCGCCGACGCCGATCACCATGCTGAGCAGGAGAATCTTTCCCGGTTTGCTCCTTACTCCGGCCTGCTCGATATAATCGCTGAACCGCTTGGCCCAACCCCAACGGACCAGCAGCTTATTCAGCGCCGGCACATCGCTCAGCAACTCATCCCGGACCAATTGCAAACCCAGCGTCAGGTTGCCGCGCTGCTCGGCGCGCTGCACCGCCTCGAAGCGCTTGCGGATGATCTGTTCGCTGGGGGTGCCGCTGCCCATCGTGAAAAACAGCAGGATGATGGCTAGCACCGCCAGAAATGTGAAAAATGCGACTAGTAAGGCCACGTTCGTCCCTCAGGCAATCTCCGGGTGCAGCCGCTCGAACATGTCCATCGGCAGCCGGATTCCCGCCACCAGCAACCGCTCGGCGAACTTCGGCCGAACGCCGGTCGCGGTAAAATCTCCAAGCACTTGGCCGTTCGGCCCGATGCCCTTCTTCTGGAACACAAAGATATCCTGCATGGTAATGATCTCGCCTTCCATGCCGGTAATTTCGGAGATATTGGTCACCTTGCGCGTGCCGTCGCTCTGCCGGCTGACTTGCACGACCACGTCGACGGCCGCCGCGATCTGGCGGCGAATCGCCGACTCCGGCAGATTCAGATTGGCCATGGCCACCATCGTTTCCAGACGACTCAAGGCGTCCCGGGGCGTGTTCGCATGGACGGTCGTGAGGGAACCGTCGTGGCCCGTGTTCATGGCCTGGAGCATGTCGAGAGCCTCTTCCCCTCGAACCTCTCCGACCAGGATCCGGTCGGGGCGCATACGCAAGGCGTTGATCACGAGTTGCCGTTGGCGGATGGCTCCCTGGCCCTCGATATTGGGCGGACGAGTCTCCAGACGAACGACATGGCGTTGGTGAAGCTGCAATTCGGCCGCGTCCTCGATCGTGATGATCCGCTCACGATCGGAAATGAACTGCGAAAGCATGTTCAGCAGCGTCGTTTTGCCCGCGCCGGTGCCGCCCGAAATCAGAATGTTCAGCCGCGCCTGCACGCATCCTTTGAGCAGGTCCAGCATCTGGGTGGTCAGCGAGAGGTTGTGCACCAAATCGTCAGCCTTCAATCGCTCGCGGCCGAAGCGCCGGATGGAGAGCGCGGGGCCGTCGATCGACAGCGGGGGAATGATAGCGTTTACGCGCGAACCGTCCGGCAGCCGCGCGTCCACCATGGGCGACGATTCGTCGACGCGCCGCCCCACCGCCGAAACGATTCGATCGATAACCGTCATCAAGTGCTGGTCATCCCGGAATTGGATCGGCGTGGGCTCCAAAATCCCATTCCGCTCGATGTAGACCTGCTTGTGCGTGTTGACCAGGATGTCGGAGATCGAGGAATCGTTCAGCAGAGGCTCCAGCGGACCGAGCCCGAACACCTCGTTCATCACTTCCTGCGAAAGCCGCTCCCGCTCCTGCAGGGTCATGGGAGTGGATTCGCCCATGACGAGGCTCTCCAATATCTGCGAGACCTCGCGCCGCACCTGGTCGCGATCCGACTCGGTCAGCCGTTCCAGATCGAGTTTTTGAATCAACTTCCGGTGAATGGCCGCCTTGACGGCGGAGAAGTCCACGCGAGTGGTCGGCACAGCTCAGCTCCCCTTCTTCGACGGGAAAAGAAAGTTGAATCCGCCTATTTTGGCCTCTTTGGGGGCCGTTTCAACTCCGGCCAGTTGGGCAGCCAGCTGGGCGAACTTGGAAACGAGCGGATTATTGTGATTGCCCATGAGCGGCGTGCCCATGTTGATCGCGTCGCTCACCTGTTTATAGTCGTTGGGAATCACCGAAGAGATCTGGTGCTTGATATTTTTTTCCACGGTTTTCAGGGCTTCCTGATCGGCGCGGCGCCACCGGTTAATTAGGATCTGCAGCCGGCTCGATTCCACACCCATCCCAAGCAGCGCCAGCAAGTGCCGCTCGAGCGCCCAGAGCGCCGGCACGTTCGTCTCCGCCACCAGCACGATGGCCCGCGCCGACCGCAACACGGGAATCCATTCCGTCGAAAACTGGGTCCCGTAGTCCACGACCACCGCGTCGAAACTGCTCTGCGCGACGTTGATCACGCGCCCCGTCGCGCCCATGGGAATCCGTTCCCATTCCTCCGGCTGCGTCACGCCTCCGAGCAATTTCAGGCCACTGCGGTGGTCGGTGAGCAGCCCGCCGAAAAAGTGCACGTCGAGCCGGTTCATATTCTCCACCGCGTCGCGGATGTTGAACCGGGGAGTAAGATTCAGCATCAGGTGGGTCTGGCCCAAGGGGCGCCCAAAGTCCATCAGCACCGTGCTCTTCTTCAGATTGCGCGAAAGCTGCACGGCCAGGTTCACGGCGATCGTGGTCGTTCCGACTCCGCCTTTTGCCCCCATGACCACGATGAGCCGCTCGTTCGCCCGCTTGTCGGGCCCGCTGCTCTCAGCCGCGAAGCGCTGGAGGGTCTGGCGAAGCACCTCGCTTGAGACGGGTTTGGCCAGAAACTCCTGCACCCCGCTCCGCATCGCGTCCAACAAAAGCTGAGGATCGGGCTCGGGATGCATCGAGTAGGCAATAATGCGCACCGCCGGCTGCAGCGCACGGATGTGTTTTGCCAGAGCGAAGTACGGATCCGGATCGCGACCCAGGTCGAGCAGGACCACGTCCACGCTGCAATCGCCGGCTTCCGGAAGATCGTCTGCCGAGACTCTCCATTCATGCACCTCGCCGACCAACCCCGTCTGCTCGAGCGAGGCCCTCAGTTGCTGACTGTTGTTGACGTCAGCGCTCGCAATAAAGCCCCTTAGCATGGACTCTTCTTCTGTCTCCCTGTCCCACCGTACCGCTCGCCCCGCTCCGTTTTCACTTCTTGCTGGGCTGACTTATCTTGCCCAGGGGAGGAACCGTGCTCGTCCCAGCCAAGAATGGCACTTTAAATTTTGGCCCTTGCGGCGCCTGGCCGGGCCCATATGGAGTCACAATATGTGGAGTCACAAGCACCAGCAGCTCGGAATGCGACTTCGTATTCGACCAACTGCGGAACAGCTTGCCAATGACCGGAACGTCCCCAAGCCACGGAATTTTGTCCATGGTCCGCTGTACTTGATTGTTCATCAAGCCCGCGATGGCAAACGTCTGGCCGTTCTTCAGCAGCATTTCGGTCGATACGCGCCGGGTCGAAAGCGCCGGAATTAGAAACCCTTGCAGTTGCAAGGCATTCTGATAGTCCAGCGAGCTGACCTCCGGGGCAACTTTTAAATCTATCTTACCATCGGCCGTCAGCCTGGGGGTGAAATTCAAACGAACCCCGAAATCCTTGAATTCCACCGTGACGGTTGGGACCGATCCGGCCGACCCGCCCTGGATCACGGGGAACGGAAACTGACCACCCGCGAGGAAGCTGGCTTGCTTTCCCGTCTCGGTCAGAAGGTTCGGCTCGGCAAGGATTTGCAACAAGCCATGCGATTCCAGCGCCTGCATCGTGATCCCCATATTGAGGTCCGGCCGGAAGATGAAAAGATTCAAGATGCTCTGGGCTGTCAGGGTGGCCGAGCTGTCGCTGACCGACGCTGCCGATAGCGGCCCGAATTGCTGGGTTTGTGCGACGCCCAGCGTACGGGTTGTCGAACCACCGGGCAGGGTAAAGAAGTTGAATCCCCACGACCGGGCAGCGGTCAGATCCACCTCGGCGATTTTCACCTGGAGCAGGATTTCTCCCTCGGCCGGAGCCGTGGGCACCTGGATCAGGCTGATGACCTTGGGAACCTCCGCCGAAACCAGTTCGTAGATGCGGGAGGCAATCGCCGCCGAGGAAGCATGCCCGGTTAGCATGACGATATTTTTCGACGCCTCGATTTGCACGTGCTCGGAGGGAAACACCTCGTGAATCTTCTGGCTGAGCGCGAGCACGTCGACGTCTACGTAGAGGTCGAATGTCTCCGTCTCTCCGTTTTGCCCCCAAAGGATCATCGTCACTGCGCCCGGCGTCTTTCCGTTCACCAGTACCTGATAGGGACTGATGACGATGGCCTCGGCAATATCCGGATTGGCAACCGAGATCCGGATGATTCGCACGGGCGAGGTGATCACCAGGGATCGATTCACGAGCAGGTGCAGCGTCTGCGGCAGCGACGCGCTCACCGCCGGTTGCTGCCCCGCTCCCAGATTCAACGAAAACACCAACAGCAATATCAGGCCCAGCCATGCACTCCGCTTTGCGCTCGCCATATCCCTCACCGGCCTTAGTGATTCGGGAACGTCTTCGTTTCCCGCTTGGTTCCACTGATGACTTCCACTACGTAGGGCGGCGGCGCTTGCGGCACCGCGCGGCGCCGTTCAATCCGCCTCCTCGTCGGCCTGGGCCCTGCGGCCCCGGTCGGACTGAGCAATACGGACTGGAGAACGGACGGAGGATGCACAATCTTCGTGTCAATCGTATTCCGCAGTGCGAGCTGAATCCGGGCCTGCGTAGCGGCCAGAGTCAGCTTGTCGGCATCTTCGGGCGAAACCAGCAACGTCACGACCGGCACCGTATGGGGTTTGCCTTGCGCGTCCCGCTGAACCTGCTCGCCCGCCGCCAGCACCTTCACATCCTCGAGCACCGTCTTGCTGAGTTGCTCGTTT
Organism: Patescibacteria group bacterium; assembly: GCA_035533975.1. GTDB lineage: Bacteria > Acidobacteriota > Terriglobia > Acidiferrales > UBA7541 > JAKASX01. Next base: position 42,786 of record DATLSU010000061.1, on the reverse strand, counting down.
CCGCCGCCGCTGCCCGGGTTCCCCACCGCGATCACATCCACCATCGTGCCCGGCGCAACGAAACCAGCCACTCCGATCACCTGGTTCACGGCTACCGATACCGCCCGCATACCGACCGGAATTGTCGCCGGCAGGCCCGCGCCCGCCTCACGCGGCGCCAGCTTCGGCTCCAAAATCGGCTCGTTCTGCACCACGTTGGTGATCAACGCTCGTCCCATAACGTCCTGCGTCCGCGTGAACATTCCCGGCAGCGGCTCGTTCCCGGGCCAGGAAACCAATTTCACGTCGTGCGCGTCGAGAGGCGTACCGAGCGCCAGGGGCATCGCCGCCACCACGATCTGCGTCGACGCCACCTGCTGTTGCCGCACGACAGGTGTCTGGCGAATCTGCCGGTACACAAACGTACTGGCCAGCACTGCTATTACCACCGCTGCCGCCAAACCGATCAGTAACCGCCTTCGGTTCATCTCCCCGTTCCCCTTTCCCTTACCACCCGAGCCAGGCGGCCGAAAGCGCAACAGCCGTGGCCACGGCCGCTACCGCTCCAAAAGGCAGCTTGATCAGTGGAGGAGCATCGATCGAAATGTTGGGATTAGGCTGCAAGCCAAACACGACGAATCCATGCACCAATTCCCATAAATTCCACAACGTCGATTTTACGCGGCGCTGGCGCACCATCTCCACCATGCCCCACCCCGCCGCCATGAAGACCGATATGAGCAAAATCTTGATGGTCTCGCTCGGACCCACCATCGCGCCAAGCGCCCCCATCAGTTTCCAATCTCCCGCTCCTAACCCGCGCAGAAGGACCAACGGCAGCAGGATCACCAGTCCCAGGCCAGCCCCTTCCACGCTCAGCAGGAATCCCTTCCAGCCTGTCAGCAGGCTGTTCACCAGAACTCCCAGCAATAGCGCCGGAACCGTCAGACGGTTCGGAATTTTGCGATTGCGCAAATCCCCCATCCCGGCAACCAGGGCCAAGGCCACCGCGAGAACCCACGGCAGATGCAGACTCACAAATTGGGTGTTCATCAACATTTCTCTAGCAGCCAGGCAGTCATATTAGCAGGTGATTGCTTCGGAAGTACCGGTTCCTGAGTGCAGGGTTTACATTCTGACCACTGTTGCCTTCCTCGCCCCCTCCGCAGCTCCAGGCCGGAACCGTAAGAATACAAACCGTTCCGATCGAGTGGGGTGTCGCAGCCGGCCATGTCTGGACGCCCACTGCGTGCCCCTGGCACCCGATTCGTCCGCAAGAGTGGTCGCCAGCCGTCCGGGGACCCGAAGGGAAACGCTCCCGGCCTGACAACCTGACACTCGAAGCGCCGCTGATTGCGCACGCCAACTTCCCCAGGTCTGGAATGGCAACAATCGGGATCCGAACAGATAACAGCCCCTACCGGACCAGGTCCTGACGCAGATCTTCCTGCAAAAGCCCGGAGAAGCGATTCTTCATTGTGGCCTGGTCTGGGGGTACGGCTGAGGGTGCAGATAAGATGAACAAGCTTGCCATTCGTCCACTGGAGGGGTTTCGACCCCTCCAGTGAACCGAATGAGTAGCTGCCGAACCGGACTAGCTTCCGGTCCCGGCTGCAGACATCAGGTTTGCTGAAGCGTTGCTGAAAGCGTCGCTGATCGCACTTGCCAGGCTCTTCATCGCTGCAATTGCACCCAACGCGATGAGCACGACTAGCAAAGCGTACTCGACCAGGTCCTGACCTTCTTCTTCTTTCCACAGACGATAGAGCAGGTTCTTCATTACCTTCCCTCCTTGAGGAGCGGTGTTCGACGCAGTCGACCTGCGCGATACGGCTTACATTCATGCACTTGCGCTGCCAAAACTCACCCGGCGCCAATCCCCACGAGAAACGTGGCTCATCCGCCAATACCCATGCTTTTGATTGTCTGGATTCTGACCGCACTTTAGCTCGTCCAATCGCCTCAATATGTTCACTGCAGGGCTTTTGCCGCCCGTTACGATGCATGCATCGAGCCAGTTTGTACCTTCTATACCCTTTGCTCATTAGTTCTGGAACCTTAAACACTTATGGCCTACATAGCGGCCATTGACTCCCCCACCTAACCCCGGCGCATCGCCAGAACGTCATGTTTTGGTGACACAAGCCTCTTTCAGCGAGCTGGCTTGGAAACGCATCACGACTTGCCTGTGGGTGCCTGCGGGTATTTGCCGTGGAAAACGAAAATATCCGCCATTTTGTCCTGGTAGATGAGCGACCACCCCCGCGAGGCCTTCAAGTACGTGGCCAGAATCGAATTCGCCGGCATAAACACAGACCGGATGTCATATTTCGCCAACACGAACGGCGTGTCCGCATTCAATCTGGTGACATCCAGATAGTCCTTGAGCACCCCGCCGTATTCGTAGATGTCGGCTCGCCCGTCGATGAAAACCGGATGCGAAGTCCCGAATGTCCAGATCAGGTACCCACCCCAGCCGTACTCGTTCAACATCGGCCCGGGCACTTCATGCGTTTTCAGGTAGGAGATGGCAGTGATCGGATATGTCTTCCCGAGCCTCTTGTCGATTTTCTTGGGCGACGGGAAGAAGTAGATGAGCCCGAACACGATCAGTGCGATCAGAACGGCATTCAACGCGTATTGGTCCTTGCTGGGAGCGTAGGGAGTCAGCCACCGGCCCAAAACCCTGGTCAGCCACGGCAGGCAGGCAAAAACCAGAACGGTGATAAAGCGTATGTGTATGGCCCCGGCGAATATCGTCACCAGCAGAAAAACCAGGTCGAAGAGGCGAAATCGGGGCTTCCACCAGAGTTGGACCAGGAACAGGCCCAGGAGGATTAAAAGGAATGCCTTGCCCCACGGGGCGCCGAAACTCACCGGTTGCCATTCCTGGATGCTCTTAATATTCAACGGCTGGAATAGCATCATTTGCAGCGGATAGGAAGCCAGCTTCGTCCCGTAGGGCGTCAGCGGAAGCAGCGCCAACGACGCCAGAGCCGTCAGCAAAAGGTTCCGGCTTTGCCGCGTCGTCCACTTCTTTGCCTCGATATTGCCCCACTCGAATTGGAATAGTCCGCAGAGCCAGAACACGCCGAAAATTCCCAACCCTATAAAAAACGACCCATGTGTATTCACCCACACAAGAAACAGCGGCGGTATGGCCCAGAGGACTTTTTCGTGACCTTGGCGGTAAAGCTCCATCAAAATCAGGAGAACAAGCAGAAAGGAGTATGCAAGCACCTGCGGCCGCAACGTGAAAAAGGCAGCTTCCAGCGGCAAAAGAAGCGCGCACGCCGCCAGCGAGGCCTTTACGTTCCCCGTGCAGACCGTCCCGTAAACGTACAACAACAACATCAACAGGCCGGACAGGACCGAGAGCAACATCAGAAGCCCCGTCACCCCATGACCGCCCGCCCAGCCGATCAGCACTTCCCCCAGCCATTCGTAGGAGATCCACGGATTTCCATGCACGGTAAACGAATAAATGTCGTGCGCCGGAAAATGATGCGTCGCCAGAATCAGCTGGCCCACTTTCGCGTGCCACCACGTATCGGGATCGGCCAGGTGAATGCGCGCCTGAAAGGCGGAAACACCCGCCAGAAGCGCACCCAGAAAAACAGGGAAAGATATTAGCTTCTTCCATGGAGCGGAGGGTTTCTGTTCCTCGATTCGAGCTTCCTCGTCCATAACGCCGCTCGTGCTTACCATGATTGCCGGTTGCTCCGCATGTTTGAAGTCATCAACTGGAGACACATCATTCCTTTCCGGTTGTATAGGGAGCAATTAGGGTACCAGAACGCAATCGAATCCATTTCCGAATGCTCCAATCGCAAGCTGGCGGAACGGCTGTTCCGCGCCCGTTGCGATTAGCGTTTCATCCCGCGATCGAACGCGCCCGAATCCGCCGCCTCCTCCACCTTCCATGAGGACGCGCAACTCATCGCCGCGCACTCACTCGGGAAAACATTCGCAGATCTTCCGGCCGGAATGTTTTGGAAATTCCCGCAGGCGGGCCGCGCCGAGCGCCGCCGCCCAATCGATCGTTTCGATCAGTTGTGGATCAGCCGCACGGGAATCGCCGAACCGGTGGTGGCGGGCACGGGCGTCGAGCCGCTTTGCGAACCGGTTCCTCCGCAGCCCGAGATGTTCAATACGTAGGCGTACACCGTGTGTTGTGGCGCGCCTTCGCTGGCAAGGAAAAGCTGTAAGAATCCCTGCACGCTCACCGACACGCTGGCCGCGCAAGAATTGCCAGGGCAAAGATTCGTTCCATCATACAGAGGCAGAGTGACCACGGAATCGCTCGTCGTGAGAACCGTTCCAGACGGCTGCGTGTACGGGTTGTTGGCGCCCGAATAAATCGTATAGGGAATCGTGGGATCGGTCTGATTTTGAAAACTGATCGTGTCCTGTCCCGACCCGCTGTTTCCCTCGTGGATCAGGCAATCGACGCCTTGGCCCGTGGGTCCCGTCTTGTCGCCCGAAACCGGATTGATCGTCTTGTCTCCGCAGACGATCGCTGCGGTGCTGCAGCATTCGATGAACTCGCGATATCGCGACGCGCTGTCGGAGGTCGAATTCTGTTTATCGGCCTGCGCGCAATTCGGGCAGACGAACGTGACATTCGTTCCCGGCAAAAAAACGGGGTAAAACTGGCTGGGAGCCGGCGCCTGCGAAGGATCTCCCGCCTTGATATTCATATATTCCCCGATCGCGCCCCCCGACCCGCTCGAACTCCATAATGACGGATTGACAACCTGGCCGAGATCATCGGCTGGAATAGCCGGTTGGTTTGTCAGTTGCGTGGGCTGCGTCTCCGGATAAACGAAATATTCCGGATACGCACCTTGAGCCGCCTGCGCTTTGGTTTGCGGACAGACCGTATTCGCTTCATAACCGTCGGACTGGGTAGCCACGACGGAGTGATCCGGATCGCAGTTCGGCATTAGCCACGGCTTCAGGCATTCCGCCGTGCTCGACGGCCCCTCCGGGCCGGTGGGGTTGTAGGCTTCCGCCGTCGCCGAGGCCAATACGGGTACCGTGGAAATACCGAATATTTTCATGAAATACGTCGGCATGTTCTCGTACACCTGAACTGTGATGCGCGGATCATTGGAGGTGGAAAAATCGAAGCAGCCGCCGGAAACGCTCGTCGGCGCCGGGCAACTCGCGTTGAAATTGGTCGTATCGAGGCCGGGGCTCCGCCCGACCACCAGGTTGGCATTACCCACCTGAGTTGCCTGTGTGGCGGCCGTGGTCTGCGCCGCCCCGGCGGTCGTCAGCCCAATCGTTATCCCGCTCGTAACGAACGTATCCGCGCCGGCCAGCGCGGCCGCGTCCGCGGAGCGCTGCGCCTCGTTGCGCGCCACGTACAGCGTCGCCAAATCGACTCCCAATCCCGCAAGGGCCAAAATCAGCACCAGACCCAGAGCCACCAGAACCAGGCTCACCCCACGCTCCGCTCTTCGCTCGCCGCTCACCGCTGGTTCGCTCATTTCCTATTCGCCCCTTAATATTGCGCAATGTTCGGCATCGTCGAGTAGACCTGAATCGGTATCGTCGATGCATAGCCCGACGAGCCGCTAAACAAACGGATGACGTGGTCGAACCCGAATGACCAGCTATACGGATACGTCAGCGTGACGATGGTCGAACTGACGCAAGTCTCCCCTGCCCCGCATGCGCCTCCCGAAGGCCCCACGCTTACGTTGGGTTCGATCTTCAATCCGTAGCTGGTTCCGCTCTCGTAATAGGTATAGGCCTCCGCCGGCGCCGTCGAGCCGCTGGAATCCGCGACGGTCCCGGGGCTCGAACATCCGGTACTGACGGTGCTGCTGGTCGTTCCGCTAATGCCCATGAATGCCGGATTGATTTTTTCCCCAATCAGGTATTCGGCCACCTGCTGGCAAAGGTCCTGGATCGTTGTCGGGTTGTTATTCGTCAGGTCGGCCTTCAATTGGTTGCCGCCAAGGCGCGCCCCATCCCGTGCGGCGTTGGCTAAAACCTGCCGGGCGTTCCATGCCTGGGCAAAATCGGCTACTCCTGCGACCAACACCAGCAGAATGGGCAGCACCAATGCCAGTTCCACCAGTTGCCCGCCCCGTTCCCTGCGTCCGATCCGCATGCGCTTGGCAGCTCTCATCGGCTCACTCCCTCCCTATGGAGGACACGATCCTCCACCCAACGGATCGTTCTCCAGCCGCATCTGCACGTTCGTCTTCAGATCGACCGTCCCCAGGTTCATGGGAATAAATGGCAGCGCGATCTTGTACGGATACTGAAAGGTGATATAGGCTCCGCAGACCTGCTGATTCGGATCGAGCCACGTGTATCCCTGCGCGTAGCTGCCTGTGAGCACGGGGTTGGTCGTATCGATGTCGGCCGCTTGTAGCGAGGAGAACACGACATTCTGGATGTCGCTGTTCGATTCGTAGCTGTTGCCGCAGGTGGCGCAGGATGTCGTCACCGCCTGCCGCACCCCCTCGCGCGCCGCCCGCGTCATGGACTGGTAGATATCCCAGCCCCGGGCGAAGACGAAAAGCGCCATCAGGATCAGGATGACAACGGGCAACACCAGGGCGGCTTCGAAGACTTCGGCGCCCCGCTCGCCGGCGGGGTTCGGGGAAAGGGTCCGGGAAGGGGTTACCAATCGATTACGCATGGTGTATTGCTACATTATGCAATGCCTTTTCTGCCAGCAGTTCCAGACTGACTGTGCTCAACTAGTCTACGGAACTGTTCTAGTACCGTGAACGGCGTTCTGGTCTCTTCCAGGCTCTCGCCGATCTGCTGAATCTTCTCCGCGCTTACGTTTCCGAGCGCGTAGCCGGCTTTCTGCAGATAGCCGATCCGTTCCGGCACGAGTCCCATCACGCGCGCGGCCGTCGCGTCCACCGCCACGGGATCGTCGCCCATCACCAGCACGCCGGCGGCTTTCGCGGTTCCCTGAATCGGCCCGTTGCCTTCCATGGCCACGATACCGTCGACGATCGAGAAGTCGGGCCGCAGGGTGGTCGAGAGATCGAGGATCGAATTTTCGATTCCCGCCCAGTGCAGCACGTTTTTCGGCCATCCGTAGCAACTGCCGGGCACGGTGCCGAACAGGTTTTTGAGGGAAAGCGTCACGCCCGCCCAGTGATGCGTTTTCATCTTCGGAAGCGACACCACCAAATCCGCTTCGAGCACGGCCACCGGCAGAAACAGCCGGCGCAATTTCGATGCGCGCGTCCGCAAATTCACTGGCCGCACCTCGTCCAGATTCAGATCCACGAACTGGCCGTCCAATCGCCCCACCCAGTCGCGCAGCCGGATGGTCTCCAAAATCCCTTCGACGTCGCGCTCGTGCCCGGGCCCCTCGGCAATCACCACGGGTGAAGCGCCCAGGCGCAAGAAAGCCTCGCGAGCCGCCGCGATCACCGCCGGGTGGGTATTGATGAGGTTGCCGGGATCCGGCTGCACCAGGTTGGGTTTCAGCAGGACGCTCTTGCCCGCGACCGGCAGCCGGAATTCCCGCAGGGTCTCGGAGACGATCCCGGCGAGCTCGCCCCCGTAGTCCACGGCCTTGCGGATCGCCACACGGGAAGGCGGGCGGCTAGAAGCCGGAATCAGAGGCTGGGTCGAAATGGCCACGAGATCTCCCCGTTACTCCCTGGCCGGTGCCCAGCGCAGCAGATCCGGCCCGGGACTCAGAGCGTATGCCGCTTGCGCGAATGCCATGACACTGCCCAGAAAATCGCCCGTTTCAAAATGCCCCGCCAGCTTGCTCTCGAAGCCCTGCGCGGACCGCCCGGCGGCGTCCAATGCGAGATAGGCAAGCGCCAGGGAGCTGGGCCCGTCGATCGCATCGAACTCGGACGATAGCCAATCCAAGCTGCGCTGAATTTCTGCCTTCGCCGCCTGCTCTTGCAACGCGAGCAGCGCCCAGGCCGTCGGTCCGATCTGCGGAACCCCCGCCACGCCGTATATCTTGGGATTTCCCGAGTTCCATCCCCCATCCGGGCACATCCGATCGTACAGCATTGCCTCGCCCATTTGCCGGCGCTCGCCGGAACCGGATGGAACCAGTTCGGCGGGCAACGCATGCAAAAAAAGCAGGGCTACCGACGTCGGCTCGACCCAGCCCGCCGTGCCCGGCGTCCAACTCCATCCCCGCAGCGCCACATCCTGTTCCACGACCTTTTTGCCATGCATTAGCTGCAACAGGCGCCAGCGAAGCCCCCCCCTCGCCGAACGGCTGCGGCATACCCAGCGGGCGGCGCTCGCGACTGCCGGCAACGGACCACCGGTGGCGAGCAGCGCCAAGCCCACCAGCGCCGTTACCCAATTTCCCTGGAGGGTTTCGGGGCGCGTCGGCCAGGACCCATCGCCGAGCTGGGCGCCGGCCAGCCAGCGTTTGCCGCGCTCGATGCCCTCAGCGGCGGCGTCCGTCTTGGCCAGCCCCAACAAGCACCACGCCGTGGCTTCCACCGCGCTGCTCGTGCCGGCGTGATAACCCCAGCCGCCGTCCGCATTCTGAGCTTGGCGGAGAAACGGCAGGCACACACTTTCCCGGAATCCCCCGCCGGAGCCTTCGGTCGATTTCAGCACATTCACCACGGCTCCGGGCGGGTCCATTTCGGCCGCGCCGCCTCCGGCTTCAGATCAAGCGCTGCGGCGGAGTCGGCGATTCCGGCTCTTCAGCTTCGGCCGGCTGATCTTCTTGAATGTCGAGTTGATTGATGAGGCGATGCAGGTAGGTACGCGCCACCCCGAGCATGCGGGCGCTTTCCGCTTTGCGCCAGCTGCATTCCCGCAAGGTGCGCAGGATCAGACGCCGCTTGAACTCCCGGACTTCTCCCTCGTAGGTGCGCGCCAGTACGGCGGCCTTCGAGACGTCGCGCGCCGACCGGCTCAGGTGCCACACGTCGATGCTGTTGCCTTGCGTCAAAGCCACGGCGCGCTCGACGGTGTTCGAAAGTTCCCTCACGTTTCCGGGCCATTCGTACTCCTCGAGAGCGTGCAGCGCCCAGGGAGAAAACCGCCGGACATCCTTGCCAAACTGCTTGGCGAACCGCTCGAGAAAATGCTGCGCCAGGAATTGAATGTCGTCCTTGCGATCGCGCAGCGGCGGCAGATAGATTTCCACCACGTTCAAGCGGTAGTAGAGATCCTCGCGAAATTTATTCTGCCGTACCAGAACCTCCAGATCCTGATTCGTGGCGCTGAGCACGCGGATGTTGACCGTTTGCGAACGGTTGTTGCCGAGGCGCTCGAAGGTCCTCTCCTGCAGCACGCGCAAAAGTTTCGGCTGCAGCCCCACGCCCACGTCTCCGATCTCGTCGAGGAACAGCGTGCCGCCATCGGCGGCCTCCACGCGGCCCCGGCGCATCGTCACGGCCCCGGTGAAGGCGCCGCGCTCGTGACCGAATAACTCGTCCTCGATCAGCGTCTCGGGCAAATTCACGCAACTGAAGGCCACGAACGCGGCGCCGCATCGCGGGCTCATCCGGTGAATCGCGCGCGCCAGCAACTCTTTCCCCGTGCCGGTTTCCCCGGTAATCAGCACGTTGATGTCGTATCCGGCCACCTTTTCGGCCATGCCGAATACTTCCTGCATCGGCGCGGACGAGCCAATCAGATCGCAAACCTGGCGCGGTCCGGTTTGCTCGCTGCGCAGGCGCGCCAACTCGAGCTCGGCCTGGTGGAATTTGTTCGCCCGCCGCAGAACCACCCGCAATTCATTTAGGTTGGGCGGACCGGAAATCGTGTCGAAGGCGCCATGCTCGATCACCTTCACTTCCAGGCGACGATCATCGCCGCCCAGAATTCCCACAATGAGGGGCGGCTGGGCCAGCTTGCTCACCATCCCCATCAGGGAAAAACAGGCCTCCAGATTTCCGTCACATCCAATCTCGGTGAGATCCATCAAAATCACGTCCGCCCAGCGATCGAGTTCTTCGGTATCCTTTGGTAGCTCGAGGCTGTCACATTGACGGAACTCGAACTCGTCACCGAGTTCCCGGCCCACGGTCTTTGCCATGTTGGAATCGAGACCAAAGAAGAAAACACGAACAGTGCCAGTCACGGCGCGACATCTCCTTACACAGCGATCTTGAAGCTCCAGATCAGCTCTCGCGCTTTTGCTTTCGGCCCGCGAGAACCCCGCGCGAAGCTATCACGATATTACCTAACTTAGCAACTGCTTTTGCTAATGAGTAACTACAATTCCTTTGCCGAGGACAAGCAAAACTATCACCTAACACCATGCGGGGCAAGAGGTTATTGTCCAAGGCATTGATAACTTGGGATCAGGCCGGAGATTCCCCGTTTCATTCTAGTACAGCAGTATGCTCAGCAGCGGATTCTGCGGAAAGCGAGTTCCAACCCTACTGCGTTCTGCGCCTGCCACTTATTGAGTTGTTGCCGGTATTCCCACTAGCATTTCGACCGCGAGCGGCTTGCCATCGGGCCCGCCCGCCGGATGGAATTTCCATTTGCCGAATGCCAGCAGCGCGGCCTGATCGGCGATCGAGCCGACCCCTTGGTACAGCTTTAAGTTTTGAACCGCCCCGTTCGTGGCGATCATGCCTTCCAGGACGATCATGCGGTCGCGTTTGTATGCGGCGATCGGCGGGCGATGGAAATCGTATTTGCTCAGTGCCCATGGCGGAGTGATTCCCGACCCGAGGCGGATTGTACCGCCGTCCGGGGCCGGGGCCACCGGCGCTTTGGTCTGGCGCTGGCAGTATTGCAGAACCCACGGTTTGCCCGGCATGGCAAGATAGATCGTGTAAATCGTCGAGCAGCTCAGCACGCCGAAGGCGCCAAGCCCGCCGCCGCCAATCGGTCCCGCGGTTACGATCAGGTTGATGCCGGGCAGTTTCGGATCCCGATTCACCGGATAAACCATGTTGGCAACCGCCCACGGTGGCAGAATCCCTTCCGAGCTGCCCGAGCCGTTGCTCGTTGCGCCGAAAGCAGCGACGGCGGAAGAGCCGTTTCCCGCGCTACCGACGTCACCGGAAATCGATACGGCGCCGCTGCCCGCTCCCGAGCCGGCAGCCTTTGCAGCTCCTGCGCTGGCCTTTCCGCCACTGCCCATGGCCGGCCCGCCCGGACCGCTGGGCACGCCCGACTTTCCTCCCAACAGGGAAACGGAAAACTCTCCGTAGCGGTTGCCCGGCGGCAGCTTCATCAAGTCGCCGGGTGGAACGGGGTTGGCACCCAAAACGAGCAGGCCGCGACCGCTCTGTGAGGCCGAATTCTGGTGTTTGGCCGCATAAATCGAGCCGAGGGCCTGTTGGTCGGCGGGCATGGGCAAGGCGACCTCGGGAGCAGCCAGCAAGGGAGGTTTCTGGCTGGGAATCTGGACGGCCAAGGCCACGTCCGGAATCACCGGTTTGGGAACGTTCATGGCCGGCGCTCCGGCGGTCGGTCTCAAGGCGGCCTTCGGCGCAGACCCGGCCAGAGGCATCTTCGGGTTGCTCTGCGTAGTGCCCGAAAGCAGCACGTTTGGCAGGGGAACGTTGTGCTTGAGGCGAAGGTCGGGGGCTACGCTCGCCTGAATGATCGTCTGCTCGTTGTTATCGGGACGGGGCGGCTTGAGAACGAGCGTGAAGCGAGGCGTAGGCGCCGGGGTCTTGATTCCGGCGCCGGCAGCCCGCTCGGCCCCGTGGCTGGGGGCCGGCTTCGCTGCCCGGTGCTCCCCCTTCGCGGCCGATTTCGGCTGGGAGTGAATTTCCACTTTCCGCTTCGGCATCGGATAAAAAAGCTGATAGTCGGCGGTAATCACCGGCAGGTCCACTTGCTGTCGCGGCGGGAGCAGGGCCGCCCACGGAACGAGCAAGACGAACAAGAATAGGGAGCAATGAAATAAAAACGAACCCAGGATGGTGCCGGCGCGACGCGGATGCTGAAGCCGCATCGACCGCTTATCGAATAACGCAATCCAGCCGGCCAGCCCGGGAGCGCGCCCGCCGAGCAGCACCTTTAGCGCGCCGGCCCAGTTGCGATAGCGTGGTTCGTGGCGGACCAGAAAGTTCAAGGGATCACCTGCGATGGAATATCCTCCTACTTTGTCTCAGCGTACCGCCGCATGCAACGGCGAAATCGGCTTTGAGCCGGGCAGGTGATTCTATATGCAACACCTGTCACCAATCGTATACGCTTGCACCCAACTTCGTCCCAAGGTTGGGGACACTTTTTAGCTTCGAGCGCCCTCCAGCTTCCCCGGACCGGCATATCTATTGCAATTCTCCAACCCTCCAGCCACGTTATTTCAATTGCCCCCTCTGGCATCGTAATTGCCACGTTATACTGGCCGCAGTTGGCCTGGATTGCCAGGCCGTGGCCAAATCCCAGTGTGAGTGGAGTCCCATATGGGTGATCGCAAGCCTGTTTGCCGGCATCGGCGCAAATCCTTCCCGTTCGGAATTTTGGCAACGCTGATTCTTCTTGGTCTGGCTGCAATGCCTTCCGCACATGCGCAAGCGGCCGGCGAATACGCCGGGGCGACCGGTGTGAGCGCCAGCGCGGTCACGTCCAAGCCAATGATCATGAGCCGGGGCAGCCATGGCAGCTCAAACGGCGTAACTTTGGCCAGCCCGTCGGGACCATCTCCGCAGAAGATCAACCGCGGCTGGTTTGCCAAGCAGGCGGGCAAGAAGGGCGCGCAACTCTCGATCGACGCGGTCCCGCCGGGATCGAGGGTGTGGATCGACGGTAAATACGTAGGGCAGGCGCCGCTCACCGTGACGTTGCCCGCGGGCAAACACCACTTGAGCCTGATGGGCGCCCGTCAAGAACATGCCGATCGTGACGTCGAAATCGCTTCCGGGAAGAATAGGCACCTGGAAATTCACCTCCAGCAAACCTATCCGCGGGCGGTTTCCATTACCGTCTTCGGCAACCAGCCGCATTAAGATCGAGTCTCGCCGGCTCTCGCCTAGCCGCGCCGGGAGTTGCTTGACTCGGCCAGCCTTCGGCGATATGGTGTGGCCGTTTGAGTCTCTGCGCGGCCCGATTCCGGCATGAAGCCGCGAACGAACCGGGGGGAGCAGCCTGCCGCGGTTTCGAATGTCAAAATTGAGATCTCGCAGCATACCGCTCGCGAATTTGAATATCCTATCTGCGTAAGAATCTGCGGGGAGGGAGATTAGCGTCATGACCCGAATGTCGAGGATATTGATGTCCACGTTAAGTGCTCTTTTCTTGGCGCCGTTTGCCGGCCAAAGCCTAGCGGCCCAACCCGAGCCTCCGCACCGGGCCATGCGGATTCTGCAAAACGTCCCCTATTACACAGGGCCAAGCCCCGAACCCGCGCGCCAGGACGCCGATCTGTATCTACCCGAGGGGAAAAAGAACTTCCCGATGCTTTTCTTCATCCCCGGCGGTGGATGGAAATTCGGCAGCAAGGTATATCCCGGCATCCGCCAGATCGCGGACATCTGCTACGACATGGGCATAGGCGTGATGTCGATCAATTACCGGCTGTATAAGACGGGCGATGGGCCCACTTTTTATCAAACGCAGGAGCGGGATATTGCCACTGCCTTTGCCTGGTTGCACAAAAATGGTCCCCGGTATGGCGCCGACCCCCATACGATTTTTGTCATGGGCGGATCGGCCGGAGCTCACCTGGCGGCATTGCTTGGAGCCGACCCGCGTTATCTGAAAGAAGTGGGTCTATCGCCCAAGAACATCAAGGGCGTGATCCTGGCCAGCGGCCTTTACGACATGAGTGCTGTATGGACCCTGGGTCACGCGAGCGGCTTTATTCGCAACCAGACCCCCGGCGAAAAAAATTCGGCTTTGGGCACGCCGGCAGTCAATATCCGCGAGATTTTCGGGAACGACCCGAAGCAACTCGCCGAAGCAGGCGCGGCCGCGTACATTGGCCACGAGCCAGACACACCGCCCTATCTGATCTCCTTCTGCGACAACGACATTTTCAGCTTGGCTCAACAGGCCATTGATTTTTATGACCTGTTCGTCAAGTATCACCTGCCCGCCGAGTTGAACGAGCAGCCTGGCCGCACCCACCCGACGAAAACCTCGGGCATCGGAGAGAAACTCAACGGAGCCGATGACGTTCTCGGGCCGGCCATGGAGCGATTCATGCGGTCCGTCATGAATGGAACCTTCGCCGCTCCCGGCGAGGCCGTCTATCCCCCTCCCGGGGCTTCCGAACCGACCCTCCGGACGGTGAAAAACCTCCGGTATTACGACGGGCCGGGTTCCAGCGCCGAGCTGAACTCGCTCGATCTCTACCTCCCGGAAGGGAAAGCCAAGACTCCGCTCGTCATGTTCGTGCATGGCTTCGGATGGCGCGCCGGAGGCAAGGGGCACCCGATCAAACTCATCAACATTTTTTCAAGAATGGGGATCGGGCTGGCCTCGGTCAATTATCGCCTGGCGCCGGATGCGAAGTGGCCGGCGCCGATCGAGGATCTGGCGCACGCTCTGGCCTGGTTGCACGAGAATGCGGCGCAATACAACATCGATCCCAGCCGCATGATCCTGGTGGGCGAGGGACAGGCGGGCGGCCAGATGGTTTCGCTGCTGGCGCTGGACAAGAAATATTTGTCGAATGCGGGTGTTCCGAGCGACGCGATCAAGGGCGTCATAGCGGTCAGCAGCGTCTACGATCTGACCTCGATGCCCCAGCCGGTCGTCTTTCCTAGCGAGATACAGCAGGAATTTGGCACGGACCCCGCAGCCCTGAAGGAAGCGTCGCCCTCGACCTACGTGAGCGCTTCGGCTCCGCCGTTTCTGATTACCTTCGCGGAGATGGACCGTTTCATGGTCCGCTGGAACACGCTGGAAATGTACGACCTGATGCTTCACCAGCATGCTCCCGTGCAACTGGTCATGGTTCCCACGCGAACCCACGAAGACGCGCTACCGGAAATGGGGGAAACGGGCGGCCGGGTGGATTTCACCGATGACGTGCTGGGGCCGGCGATCGCGCGGTTTGTCGCCGACCAGTTTCACGTCTCGCCGTCACAGGTCTCTACGGCCGCGGCTCGCTAATCGGCCGCGAAAACGAAGCGACGACGGCATGTAGACGGGCCGAAGCGCACCGGTCCTGACGAGCCTGCTTTTTCGTCCGGGCCGGACTGGAGCGATGGGTCGGTGGGCAGCGTTTCGATTTACAGGATCTGGACGACGGGGGACTGCGCGCCCAGGTTGACAACCGAAAGCCGGGCGGCAACTTGGCGGGCCATAGCGAAGAGGCTCTTCGCGCCGGGAAAATCCTCGCCAAACGCGCTCACCGGCTTGCCAGTGTCTCCTCCGACGCGGATTCGAGGATCGATTTCGATTTCGCCCAAGAACGGGACGGAAAAACCATCGGCCATCCGTTTCCCCTCGCCGTAGCCGAACACGTCGATCTGCTTCGAGCAATGCGGGCAGTTGAGATAGCTCATATTCTCGACCACGCCGAGGATCTCGACGTTCACTTGCCGGAACATTTCAACGGCCTTGCGCACGTCGGCCAGAGCGACCGCCGACGGGGTCGTGACGATCACGGCGCCGGTAAGCGGCACCGACTGCACCAGCGAGAGGGCCACGTCGCCCGTGCCCGGCGGCAGATCGATCACCAGATAATCGAGCTCGCCCCAGCGCACGCTCCGCAGGAACTGCTGCATTACGCTATGCAGCATCGGCCCGCGCCAGATCAGCGGCCTATCGCCGGGATTGAGCAGCCCCATCGATATGAACTTCACGCCGTAGGCCTCGACCGGCAGGATCGTGCGTTCGTCGATGGCTTTCGGCTCGTCGGTCGTGCCGAGCATGACCGGAACGTTCGGGCCGTAGACGTCCGCGTCGAGCAGGCCGACCGCCGATCCCATCCGTCCTAGGGCGACCGCGAGGTTGACCGCGACGGTTGTTTTGCCGACGCCACCCTTGCCGCTCGCCACGGCGACCAGATTCTTGACCCCGGCAATCGCAGCCTTGTCGCCCGCGCGGCCGCGCGGAACGGCGGCGTCGAAATGGATTTTGACCTCGCGAACACCCAGCCGGCCGAGCGCCGCGCGAATGTCGCGCTCGATCGTCTCGCGCAGCGGGCAGGCGGGCGTGGTCAGCGTCACCACCAGGGAAACCACCCCGCCCTGCAAATCGGCCAGCTTCGCCATTCCCAGCGAGACGATATCCTTGTGCAACTCCGGATCCTGCACGCTGCGCAGGGCTTCGATGACGGCTTCGCGGGTCAATTCGGGCATCTGGCTGGAATCCTTTCGCCGGAGCAACGGAACGGGACACACACCGGAATCGCGACCAACCAAACCATGATAGACGGCACTACCAGGACCGGCAAGCCGAGTGGCGCGGGCTTTGACTGCGCCCCGGTCGCGGGATCGAAATAAGGCTCGGCACTCCTGCGCCGTTCCTACCAGCCCTCAGCCGAAGCGATGTGATTTGCCACTTTCGGGTGGGTAATTTGCCATTCGAGCGTGCGCAACGAAGGCCGGCAGAACGGCAACCCGTTCCCGCACAATGCGATACATCCTGCTCCATACGGGCTCCATACGGCCCCCGCCTTGCTTGCAGCTCTTTGTTGCGATTCACACGCTTGTCCGAAGGAGGCCACCAGGCTCCAACATGAAAGTTCTACTTGCCATCGACGATTCCCATTTCTCCCAAACCGCCAGGGACACGCTCGCCGCGCAATTCCGCCCGGAGGATACCGAAGTCCGCATCCTCCACGTGGTCGAGCCATTTGCCATATCCGCGCCGCCGGAAATGGCGTCCGGATACAACCCGGAACTGGGCGATCAGATGAAGGCCGGTCAAAAGCTGGTCGAACGCGCGGCCGAACTGCTTCGTGCGGCGGGCTTCCAGGCCACTTCGCTCGTGGAACAGGGCGATCCCCGAATCACAATTCTGGATCAAGCCGCGGCGTGGCCCTCCGATCTGATCGTCGTCGGATCGCAGGGGCGCAAGGGCCTGAAGCGTTTCCTGCTAGGAAGCGTTTCGGATACGGTTGCGCGCCACGCCCATTGTTCGGTGGAGATCGTCCGGAATTCGCAACGCCACTGATTTCTTTCTTCGCCTCACCAGACGCGACCGGCCGACTGGACTTCCGCGTGGAAGGAGCAGTAAATGTATCGCTTGCTGAGGCTGCTTTTCGGGCGTCACGCCGTGAACGAATCGGTCGCGACGCAAGCTCGTTTCGATGCCTGCCCCGAAGCAGTCTGGAATCAGATGAAATTCTACGAGGAGGTCCCGGGACGCCCGCCATGGCTTCTGCGCCGATTCCTGCCGTCGCCGGTGCGGACCGAAGGCGACAAGGGAACTGTAGGATCTATCGTGCATTGCGCATATAGCAGCGGGGAGTTGTTCAAACGCATCACCACGGTTGACGAGCCGCGTATGCTCGGGTTCGAGGTCGTGCGGCAGCAACTGGGAATCGAGGACTGTATCCTTACCCGGAGCGGTTCCTACCGGATCAGCGGGCATGGAAGCGGCGCATCCGTCGTGCTCACGACAAATTACCAGGCGCGATTGCGTCCGCGCCGCTTGTGGCGTGCCGTGGAAAAGATTCTGGCCCGGCGCCTTCATCGTCATATCCTCGGCGGCATGCGCGCGGCGCTCTCTGCCGCCGCGGCGGATGCCCGTTCGGCTCCCGCGCGCCGCCTGACTCCCGAGACCGCTCCTTCCGGAGGCCTTGCGTGCACCCCTTCGCGATCCCATTCCCCCCGCTAGTCGTCCTGCGCGCGAGCGTGGCGGCAGTGTGGCTCTACGAGGGGCTGTGGTGCAAACTGCTCGGCCGCGTCCGGTCGCAAGTCCAGGTGGTGACGGCGGTGCCGCGCCTGGGCCAGCGCTTCGGTCCTCCATTCCTCAAGGCGCTCGGCGTTGTCGAAGTCGCTCTGGCCGTCTGGGTAATTTGGGGATTCGTCCCCGGCGCGTGCGCCATCGTGGAGACGGCCTTGCTCGTCGCGCTCAATGCCAACGGACTCGTATGGGCGCGCCGCTTTATTCATGAACCGGCGGGCATGGTCGTCAAGAACATCGCCTTCCTCGCTCTGGTCTGGGTGTGCGGGGCTTTGCCGGGAGGTCGGCTGTGAGACCGGATACGGCATGGCAGACGGGACGCTTGGATCCGTCGAGCGGGCCGGTGCGACTGCTGTTCGGGCATATGTACGAAGACGCGGAGATCGAACGGGAGGCGTTTCAGGGCCGGGAACGCGTGTTTTGCATCGCTTCGGCCGGGGCTACGGCGCTGGCGCTCGCGGGCAGCCACCAAGTCGTTGCATGCGACATCAATTCCGTCCAACTCGCCTACGCCCGGCGGCGCGCCCAGGGCGGCCCCGCGGAAACCGGCGACGGCGAGCGCGCCATGGGTTTCGCGCGTTTTTTCATGCCGCTGGCCGGCTGGCGAAAGCAGATCCTTCGCGACTTCCTCGCGCTTTCAGACCCCGCGCAGCAGACGGCATTCTGGCGCGAGCGCCTCGATACGCGCCGCTTTCGCGCCGGTTTCGATCTGCTGATGTCCGGCGCGGTCCTGCGCCTAATGTATGCGCCCAAGCTGCTTTCCGTTCTGCCGGCAAGCTTCGGCGCCGTGATGCGAGGCCGGCTAGAAAGGGGTTTTGCACGGCACCCAAACGCGTCGAATCCCTACGCGCGGGCATTGTTTTTAGGTGAATCGGGGCTTCCCGGCAAGCCCGGCGACGAGCCCTCCCCAAGCGCTTCGCCGATTCGCTTCGTTCTGGGAGACGCCGCATCCGTGCTGGAATCGTGCGCTCCAGGCTCTTTCGACGCCTTTTCCCTTTCGAACATCCTCGATGGCGCCGGCGCCGATTACCGGTCGCGGCTTTCGCGCGCCGTCTATCGGGCGGCTTCCGATAACGGCGTCGTTGTGTGGCGGAGCTTCGCGGAGCCCCCGGCAGGGCTCGCGGGCAACCGGGCCGAGCGCGATCGCGCGATGTTATGGGGAATCGTCGCGGTTCGCTGCACGAGGATGTTTTAGGGAAATCGCCAATTTTCCCCATGGCAGGCCAGGTTCCGAGTGGACGACGATCCGGAAGTTATCCCGTACAAATGCATCTGAGGGCGCCACCGTGGTGGCTGATCCACGCTTGGCGAGCACATCGTAACGTGTAACGCGTCGGGGGTTCCCATAGTCCGTCCAGAAAGGTAGACTGGTGCGGACGCAATGCCATGGAATACCAACTTATCCGGAACACCATTGAACATCGCCGCGTATACCGGTGCGCAGCTTCGGGTGGTGGCGGGTCCTGGCACCGGCAAAACGTATGCTCTAATGCGGCGGGTCGCGCGCCTGCTTGAGCAGAACGTGCAGCCTGATCGCGTTCTCGCAATTTCATTCACGCGCACGGCAGCCAATGATTTAGTTCACAAACTGGCGCAGCTCGGAGTGCCGGGCGCGGACCAGGTCGCCGCGAAAACACTGCACTCTCTCAGCTTCGGTTTGTTGAGCCGGAATTCCGTATTTCAAATGCTCGGACGCGTTCCCAGGCCGCTCATGGCTCATGAGCAAGACACGATGGTTTGCGACCTGGCGCCGCAATTCCACGGAAAGAGAGCGGTCAATGAACTGGTCGAGGCATTCGAGGCATATTGGGCACGCCTGCAGCACCACGCTCCAGGCTGGCCCGACACACCCCTCGAGCAATCCTTCGACCACGAATTGAAGTCTTGGCTTCGGTTCCACAACGCGATGCTGGTCGGCGAGGTGATCCCGCTTGCTCTCGATTTCATTCTGCAAAACCCAGGTCACCCAGATATTCCAGTCTACGAGCACGTGCTGGTGGACGAGTATCAGGATCTGAACAGGGCCGATCAGGCGCTAATCGATGCGATCAGCGGGAATGCGGCCGTGACCGTAGTCGGGGATGAGGACCAATCAATCTACAGTTTCAGACATGCCCACCCCGAGGCAATCCACGAATACCCAACCACGCACGCCGGAACGCACGATGAATTGCTCAACGAGTGCCGCCACTGTCCACAACGGATCGTTGCTATCGCGAATTCGTTGATCGGGCACAATCCCAGGCTGGCGCCGAAGGTTCTTGCTCCCCACGTACCGAACGGGCAGGGAAATATCTACATCGTGCAGCATCACTCCATCGCAGACGAAATCCAGACGATCGCCGACTACATCGATTGGTACTTACTCCACAACCCAGGGTTGCCGGCGGGCGAAGTGCTTGTCCTTTCCAGCCGGCGCCAGATGGGTAACGGAATTCGCGATAGTTTGAACACCATAGCGCAGCAGAAGGGCAGGGCGTGGGTGGCGCAGAGCTTCTATTTCGAGGACGCCCTGAAGACCGAGCTGGCTGCGGAAGGATTCGCGCTGCTGACAATGCTTGCCGATCCCGATGATGCAGCGTCGCTACGATATTGGCTGGGCGAACATAAGCAGGACTGTCGATACGCTCCTTACAAGCGCCTGCGCGATCACTGCGAACATTCTGGGCAATCGCCGAAGGCAGCGCTACAGGACATAGCGGGAGGCACGCTCAAAATTAATTACACGGGCTCGCTGGTCGCACGTTGCAATGAGCTCAACCAACGACTGACATCTCTGGCGGCGCTCGACATCCCCGGTCTGATCGACGCGTTGTTCCCAGATGGCAACCCGGAGACGGCGTCTATTCGACAAACCGCGCTACTTGTCGCGCCCACCTCAGCTACTACCAGGGAATTCTTAGACGAACTCCGTGCAGCGATTACGCAGCCCGAGCTACCCGGCTCGCAAGGTAATTCCGTGCGCGTCATGAGTCTCTACAAGTCGAAAGGTCTCACCGCGCGCTTGGTCATCATCGCAGGATGTGTCGGTGGAATTCTGCCCACAGTTGACACTAACAAACCCCCTCACGAGCAGGAGCGGCAACGCCATGAGCAGCGCAGACTGTTTTACGTGGGAATTACACGAACGACGGAAACGCTCGTGCTGAACAGCTCCACTCGAATGCCTCTAGCTATGGCTTACACCATGCGAATGCCGCTGTTGGCTCAGCACGGAGGCGATGCGATCCTCCAGGCCAGTCCGCTGATGGCCGAACTGGGACCGTCTGCGCCTGCGGTTATTCTGGGCGCTGCGTGGCGTGCGCAGCTGGGTTTTTGAACAAGGCTCAAGCCGAATAGCTCCCGTACCGCGACGTGCTCGGAAGTCGGCTTGCTGCTCCCCTTTGCGGGCGAATTGCAATCTAGAAAACACGGCGTAGGAACTTGGTACTACCGGCCGCTGCCCGTAGCCTACAATGCGGCTACGGTTGACGGTCCGCGCTGGATACCTGCGAGCTGTGCCGCGCGAGCCGATCAAGCCGTCGGCATTTCTTCCACATGGAACCGTGGTATTTCGGCAAGGAGGGGTCGTTGCCGACCCGGGTTCTATCCAAACGTTTGGCGAGCGGCAAGAAACGAAAGCCGTCCCGCCGGAAGAAGATGGCCGGCCAGAGCCGGCCTAGACGCACAAGCCTGCCGCGCCTGCCTTCCCGGCGCGCAACGCACGCTACCGGTCTGCGAAAGAGCGGAATCCAGTCCGCCGCCGGTCCGTCACTGCCGGCCGGGCTAAGCGCGCCGAGCGGGAAGGCGGCATTTGCCGAAAAACCGCAGGGCTTGGCGGTTCCCGATCGCGTGGTGCCCGATCGTGCCCCGCCCGATGGCGCACCAGAAGCCCGGGAACTCAAGCGGAAACGCGCCCAACTTTCCGTGTTCGAAGCCGAACTCGCCCGCCAGGAGCGGCTGCTCTCCCGCCTGCGCGCCGAACTCGATCCCTTCGAAGCGCGCTATTTCCGCAAGGTGGGAATCCGGTGCGCCAGGCTCGATGAGATCGAAGCCCGGATCGCGGAGATTTACGCGAGCATCTATCCGGATGACATGGCCGCGCAGGACGCCGCGTGCCGGGCCAGACAACGCGCCCATCGCTCCCGGAACGAAATTCTGCGCCGGCGTTCGATGCGAAACATCGATCCGCCGCCCGCCTTGCGGCGCCTCTACCGCGCCGTCGCCCGCCGCGTGCACCCCGATTTAGGCGAAACCCCCGCCGATCGCGAGGTTCGCGAGCGCCTGATGGCCCATGCGAACCGCGCCTACCGGTCCGGAGACGAACGGCGGCTGCGGGCCATCATTGCCGAATATGAGTTCTGCCCGGAAACGGTGCAGGGTGAAGGGACTCCCGCCGAGCTGGTGCGAGCGATCCGCAAAATCGCGCAGGCGCGGCGGCGCTGCGAGGAGATTCAGGAGGAAATGGAGCGGGTCCGCTCGTCCGAGCTGTTCCGGTTCAAGCTGCTGGTCGATTCCCAGGTGAAGCGGGGACGGGACCTGTTTGCCGATGCCGTCGCGGCCGCCAACACGCGCATCGCGCGGGCGCTCGCGAAATTGAAGCATCTGGAAGCGTCGGCCGCCGCGCGGCGAGGGGCGGCCTGACATCACCGCCGCCGGATCGAGGAGCATTCCCGGTTCTCTTCCCTCTTCTCCGGTAAAACCGGGACGAGGCATGTCTCCGCGGCATGGGGCGGCCGGAGAGATTGCTCGCCGCCGCGATCCCGAAGGCTCGGGGCGGGGCTCTTCGGCATGACGGCTTTTGCAACCGGACTCCGCGCCGCTTTGCGCCGCTCCGCGGGCCAGAGTAAAATTCCATTGTGAAGTCAAACCTTCCGGGAGACGCCTGCCACCCCGTAGACCTGGCATTCGCGTCGCATCACGGTACAATTTGAAGGACCTATGGATTTCGAGCAGCTAGGCGAGCAAGTAGGCGAACGCGTCGTTGCGGTTTTCATCGGCACCAAATACGAGCGGGAGATCAAAAAGCTCCAGCCCCGGGTCGAGCGCATCAACGCCCTCGAGCCGGAAATGCAGCGCATGTCCGACGAGGAGCTGTGCGCGAAAACGGCCGAGTTCCGCGCCCAGATCGCCGCGCGGATGGAGGGCGTGCCCACCGACACGGCCGACTACATCCACCAGGTGCAGGAGGCGATTGACGGGGTCCTCGAGCCCGCCTTCGCGGTGGTGCGCGAAGTCGGCCGGCGAAAACTGAGCATGCGTCATTTCGACGTGCAGCTCATCGGCGCGATGGTGCTGCACGACGGCAAAATCGCCGAAATGAAAACCGGCGAAGGGAAAACGCTCGTCGCCACCCTGCCCGCCTACTTGAACGCCCTGGCCGGGCGCGGGGTGCACATCGTCACAGTGAACGACTACCTGGCGCGGCGCGATGCCGAGTGGATGTCGCCGATCTACAAGACGCTCGGCCTCTCGGTCGGCGTCATCACCCACGACCTCGACGACGCCCAGCGCAAGATCGCCTACGGCGCCGACGTCACCTACGGCACCAATAACGAATTCGGCTTCGATTACCTGCGCGACAACATGAAATACGACCTGGCCGATTGCGTCCAGCGCAGCCACCATTTCTGCATCGTCGACGAAGTCGACTCGATCCTGATCGACGAGGCGCGCACGCCGCTCATCATTTCCGGTCCGGCCGAGGAGTCCACCGAAAAGTATTACAAGATCGACAAGGTGATTCCCAAACTGATCCGGGAGATCGACTACACCGTCGACGAAAAATTCAAGGTCGTCACGCTCACCGAAGAGGGTGTCTCGAAATGCGAGCGCCTGCTCGGCTTCCAGAACCTCTACGATCCGGAAAACATCGAGACGATCCACCACGTCTATCAGGCCCTGCGCGCCCACGCCCTTTACACGCGCGACGTCGATTACGTGGTGAAGAACAACGAAGTCATCATCATCGACGAATTCACCGGCCGCGAAATGCCCGGCCGCCGCTGGTCCGACGGCCTCCACCAGGCGATCGAGGCCAAGGAAAGCGTCAAAATCGAGCGCGAAAATCAGACGCTCGCCACGATCACCTTCCAGAACTACTTCCGCATGTACAAAAAGCTTTCCGGCATGACCGGCACGGCGGAAACCGAGAAGGAAGAGTTCCGCAAGATCTACGGCCTGGGCGTCGTCGTGATTCCGACGAACAAGGAACTGCGCCGCCACGAGTTTTCCGACGTCGTCTACCGCACCGACAAGGAAAAATGGCTGGCCGTGGTTGACGGCATCGTCCAGGACGACGGCACGCGCACCTCCGGCATCCGCCAGCTATGGGAAAGCGGGCAACCCGCGCTGGTCGGCACGATCTCGATCGAGAAATCGGAGAAACTCGCCGACCTGCTCAAGCGCGCCGGCATTCCCCATCAGGTGCTCAACGCCAAAGCCCACGAGCGCGAAGCCAAGGTCATCGCCCAGGCCGGCCGCAAGCACGCCATCACCGTGGCCACGAACATGGCCGGCCGCGGCACCGACATTCTGCTCGGCGGCAATCCCGAATTCCTCACCCGCGAACATTGCCTCAAGAACAAGCTCGCCTCTCCCTACGCCTCCGCCGGCCCGCTGGTCGGTTCCGAGGGCGAAGCGACCGGCACGATCATTTTCCAGCACGAAGGGCGGGTCTATCAGGTTCCGCTCGATCAGTGGAAACCGATCTACGACCAGTTCGCCGAGGAGTGCCGGGCCGAGCACGACGAAGTGGTGGCGATGGGCGGCCTGCACGTGCTGGGCACCGAGCGCCACGAGGCGCGGCGCATCGACAACCAGTTGCGCGGCCGCGCCGGCCGCCAGGGCGATCCCGGCTCCTCCCGCTTTTTCATGTCCCTCGAAGACGATCTGCTGCGGATTTTCGGCGGAGACCGGATCAAGGCGCTGATGTGGCGCCTGGGGATGAAGGACGGCATCCCGATCGAATCGAAACTCATTAGCAAGCGGATCGAGAACGCCCAGAAAGCCGTCGAGGCGCAGAACTTCGAGGCCCGCAAGCACCTGCTCGAATACGACGACGTGATGAACAAGCAGCGGCAGACGATCTACGACATCCGCCGCGCCATCCTCGAAGGCAAGGACCAGAAGGAATACGTGCTCTCGATTTCCGAGGATATTGCCCGCGACCTGGCCGAGCGCAACTGCCCGCACAATCAGCACCCGAGCATGTGGAACGTGCCGCAGCTCTCGAACGAAGTCTCGGGTCAGTTCGCGCTCGATTTGAAGGCCGTGGTGCCCAATCTGGACGAGGCCAACCACACCGATCTGGTGGAAAGTCTGGTTGACGGAGTCAAGGCCAAGTACGAGGAGAAGGAAAAACTCTTCGGGACCGAGATGATGCGCTGGCTCGAGCGCCATATCATCCTCGACGTCGTCGACGGCCAGTGGAAAGACCACCTGCTTACCCTCGATCACCTCAAAGAGGGCATCGGTTTGCGCGGGTACGGCCAGAAGGACCCCCTGATCGAGTTCAAGAAGGAGGCCTTCATCCTGTTCGAGGACATGATGAACCGGATGGACACCGAAACCGCCCGGTTCCTCTTCCTGATGCAGCCGGCCAAGCCCGAAGAGCAGGCCGAACGCATCGAGCAAAAACAGCGCCGCTCCCAGCGTCAATTGCAATACTCGGCCGGAGCGGCACAGGAAGAAGCCCCGCGCCCGGTGCGCACCGGCCTGAAAATTGGCCGGAACGACCCCTGCCCGTGCGGCTCGGGCAAGAAGTACAAAAAGTGCTGCGGCGCGACGGCCTAGGCAGGATCCTTTGAGCGGGACTGCGGATGGAAGCAACGGCTTGACCGAGCTCGCCGAGGCGCGAGCCGCGGATTTCCCCGATCATGCCGCCTATGCCGCCTGGTGCGCCGGCCAGCTCGAGCGCGGAAACGTGGTGCTATTCGCGGCCCCCGCTTTCGCCCTCGCCCCGGACGACTGCCGGTTCCTGCTTGGGCAGCGGCAAAGCTCGGCGAGCTATCACAAAAACATCGCCTATCGTCCACTTACCGGCCGCCTGACCGGTTACGAATCGGCCGATCCGGCCGACGCCGCCCGCTTGCGCGAAATCCTGGAAACATTTTCCCGCGATGCCGCGCGGTTCGTGAACGAATGCTTGGCGCCCTACTCCGGCGCGATTCGCCTCGATTTCGCGAGCTTCCGCCCCCTCGAGGAACAGGGACGGGCGCTGCGCCTGCGCGCGCGCAACGATCTGCTTCACACCGACGCCTTCCCTACGCGGCCGACCAACGGTGACCGCATTTTGCGCTTCTTCGTCAATCTGAATCCCACCGTGCCGCGCCTCTGGATTACTTCGGAGACCTTCGAGCCGCTTGCCCGGCGCCTGGGGCCTGCGGCCGGCCTGGCCGAGATCAGGCGGCTGGCCCGCAGCCGCGCGGCCCGCGCCGCGCGTGAGCTGGGCCGCACGCTGGGGCTCACGGTCCGCTCGCCCTACGACCGTTTCATGATGCATTTCCACAACTGGCTGAAGGAAAATTCCGAATTCCAGAAGGACTGTCCGAAGTCGCACTGGGTATTTGCGCCCGGCGCGGTTTGGATGGTTTATACCGACATGGTCACGCACGCCGTGCTGAGCGGCCAATTCGCCATCGAGCAGACGTTCCTGGTTTCCCGCAACGCCATGCTGGAGCCGGAACGCTCGCCTGCCGGAGTTTTGCAAACGCTCTGCGGCTGCCCGGCAACCGATTGACGTTGCCGGCCAAACGCTGACGGCAACCGGCCCCTTCCCTCACCCGTTCCCGAACTTCTCCGGCGGCGCGCCGCGCGCGAAAGCAGGCCGG
Organism: Patescibacteria group bacterium; assembly: GCA_035533975.1. Taxonomy (GTDB): domain Bacteria; phylum Acidobacteriota; class Terriglobia; order Acidiferrales; family UBA7541; genus JAKASX01. The sequence continues at coordinate 16,243 of DATLSU010000061.1, read as the reverse complement.
CGCTTGGGAACGCCGCGGTGCGCTCCCAGGGTGATCTTCTACGGTTCGGGTTCCACCACACGGCCGGCGAGAATGTTGGTCGTATTGGTCGTCCCGTTGTAAAGCACCAGCCCGGCCACGTGAAGCTTCGTGCCCTGCGCGATGCTGCCCGTGCTCGAAAGATCCTCGAGCTCGGTCGAGAAGAGCGGGAGTTCGATCATCTGCACCGTCACCGGATTGGGCAGCAGCACCCCGGCCAGACCCTGCGGGCTGAACGCGAAGGTATTGTCGCTCCCCACGCCCGAGTCCGCCGTCCCCGAAAATCCCTGGACCGTCAGGACGACGCGCTTCGGCGTGAGTTCCCCCGTCGTGGAATCGAGCGTTCCGCCGATAGCCAGCGCCTGGCCGGGTACCAGCGTGCAGGAACCGAAGGGAATGCTGACGTAGGAGCCCAGCCAGTCCTTGTGACCAACCCAGTAATCCTCGCTGCCGTTGAGGGTCACCTGCCCAATTTCGTCTTGCGTGTAAACGGAGCCGGTGGCCCCGGGAAGCGCCGACCGCACCAGCAAATCGACCGTCGGCGCGCAGGTGGTGGCCGTCGAAGTCGGCGCCTGGCTCACGTAGGTGACGAGGCCGGTCAGAACGAACTTATCCGGGAACACGTCGATCTCGCCCGCCTTCACCATCCGCGTTGCCGGATCGACGACGGCCTCTTCAACGTCCACGATGTCGCTGGTCGATAGGGTGGAAAAGCTTTGCCCGGAAGGCCCCCACTCGGTCGAGCTGCCGGTCGAAACGGTAAACTCGCGGCCACCGGGCCCTTGCAGCACGAAGCTGCCGTCGGAATTGATTTTTTCGACGCCGCCACGAAGACCGTCGATTTCCAATTTCGCTTGCTCGGGAGAAAGAAAGGTCAACTGGATGTCGGGCGTTACGGTCACCGTGGGCGGGGTGCCGGTGGTAACGATATTGCCGGAGGAATCGACGAGGATGGATTTGCCGATGCGGAAGTCGAGCAGGAGCCCTAATACCTGCGAATTGCCCACATTGAGAGGCTGATTGAAATTGACGGTGGTGCTCATCGTGCTGAAAGTGGCGTTGATGCTGGTGACCGTGGGGGCCGTGCCGCTCGTATCGAGGACCGAAAGGGTCGGCGAGGCGCCAAAGGTGATCGTGGCCGACGTGTAGCTGCCGGGCGCGACGGGCTGAATATCGATCAGCGCCCGCAGGCCCACCAGCCGCGAGAAATCGATGCTGGCCGGCGTATCCACGATGGGCACGCTGGCATTGCCGCTGCCGGTGAGAGTGATTCCGCTGATCGGGACCTGAAACGACACGACGTTCGCCAAGGTGGGCGAGTCGGTGCCCATGACAACCATCGTTGCGTCTTGCCCCGACCCCGCAATGGTCCCGGAGCCGGACCCGCCGCACGCGCTCATCATCCCGGCCGCCAGGAACAACCCCATCGCCAAGAGCTTTGCCGGCTGATTCATGACTTTTCCTCGATCATGAAATATGGAGGCGAAGCCTTTCGCCCGGCCTCAGCAGACTCAACCCCACCGCCCGCGGAAAGTTGCGGTGGGCCGTCTTGCCGGCGTTAACGTCGCGGACGCGGGAAGACAGCATTTCCCGCGATTCGGGCATCGTAAAAGGACGGGGCTCGGAGCATAATGAACGAGGGATATACCATGCGCAGGAGACCGGCTGGAGCTGCGTTCTTACTGGCCATCGCTCTGTTGGGAGCGGGCTGTTCGCGAGCCGCCAGCAACAAACAGATCGCGACCCATATCCAGGCGCGAATGGCTTCCGATCCGCAATTGAGAGGAACTTCGCTGATCGTCGCGGTGAAGGATGGCGTGGCCACTGTTTCCGGCCAAGTGCCCACGGTGGCGGCGCGCTACGAGGCCTTCAAAGTGGCCTCGGAAAGCACGGGCGTCAAGAAGGTCAACGACGAGATGACCATCGCGGAGCCGGGCGCCAATACCCAAGCCGCTTCCACCGCCCCGCCACCGGCTACCCAACCCAAGTCGGAAAAGCCCATTGCCGGTAATACTCGCTCCGCCCGGCGTTCCACGCGCGCTTCGGAGCAATCGGCGTCATCTCAAGTCGCGGCCCAGGCAGCCTCCCCCGAAGCGGAACCGGAACCCTCCAGCATCGCGCCCGAGCCTGCTCCCGCCATGAATGAAGCCCCCGTTCGACCCGCTCCGCCCCCGCCAGAAGTCATCACGATTCCTCAAGGAACGGCGGTGCCCGTACGGATGATCGACTCGGTCAACTCCGTGGTGAACCACACCGGGGACATCCTCCACGCTTCCCTCACCAAACCCATCCTGGTCGGCAAACAGCTCGTGGCTCCCAAGGGCGCCGATGTTTATTTGCGTCTGGTGGAAGTTCGCTCGGCCGGCCACTTGGCCGGCCGCAGTGAGCTCCGGATCGAGCTCTATCGCATTGTGATCCAGGGCACGTCTTATCCGCTCATCAGCAACGACTACATCGACAAGGCCGCCTCGCGCACCAAACGCAGTGTGCTGGCGATCATCGGAGGCAGCGCCATCGGAGCGGCAATTGGCGCCATTGCCGGCGGCGGCAAGGGAGCCGCGATCGGCGCGGCGGCAGGCGGAGGAGGCGGGGCGGTCTACCAGGGCGCTACCAAGAGCAAGCAGGTCAATATTGCCCCGGAGACTCTGCTGAAGTTCAAGTTGGCGCAGCCTGCCAGCGTGGCGGTGAATCCCAACATCCCGTCCCCGAGTCCGATTTTCCGGCCCTGAGTTCGGCCGCTTTCCGCTGGCCCGGCCATTTCGGGATGGGGTGGAATTTCCCCGAGGGCAACCCGCCGCGCGAAGCGGGCCGCCAGCCTGTTCGCGCTACCTCTGAGCGGTCCCAGCCAGCCCCCGCAAGGACTCCTCGTAGGGTTCTCGCGCAACTCCCCGCTCCGTAATGATGGCCGCGATGAAACGGTGCGGGGTAACGTCGAAAGCCGGATGCGCCGCGGCGACGTCGGGGGCGATCCGCACGCCGGCGATATGAGTCACTTCCTCCGCCGGCCGCTGCTCGATCGGAATCTCCTCGCCCGAAGCGAGCGTCAGATCGATCGTTGAAATCGGCGCCGCCACGTAGAATGGCACGCTGTGTTCCCGGGCAAGCACGGCAATCTGGTAGGTGCCGATCTTGTTGGCCGTGTCGCCGTTGGCCGCAATCCGGTCGGCGCCAACGACGACGGCGCCCACGGTTCCGGTCTTCAGAAAGTGGCCCACCATGTTGTCGGTAATCAAGGTCAGCGGAATTTGCTCTTCGTGCAGCTCCCAGGCGGTCAACCGCGCCCCCTGCAGGTAGGGGCGCGTCTCGGGCACCAGAACTTCGATCTGGTGTCCCAGAGCCACGGCCTTTCGAATCACCCCGAGCGCCGTGCCGATTCCACCCGTAGCGAGCGCTCCCGCATTGCACTGGGTGAGAATGCGCCCGCTCGCCGGCAGCAACGCCGCGCCCAGGCGTCCGATCGATTCGTCGGCTTGCCGCCGCTCGCGATGGATCGCCAGGGCCTCGTCAACCAAAGCGCGCCGGATCCGCTCGATCCTCGCAGGATCCGCCGTGGCGGCCGACTCCCGCGCGAGCGCGTCGAAGCGCTTGCGCATCCGCCCGAGCGCCCAAAAGAGATCGACCGCCGTAGGCCGCGTATGGGCAAGCGTATCGACGATCGCGGGGATTTCCGCGGCCAGCTCCCCGGTCGTGCGGGCCGGCGAGCGCTCCGCGCCCAGCGCCACACCCATCGCCGCAGCAATGCCGATCGCCGGCGCGCCTCGAATCACCATTTCCCGGATCGCTTTCGCCACTTCCCGGTAATCGGTGTAGGTATGGTGGATCACCTCGCCCGGCAGCCGCCGCTGATCGAGCATGACCACGCCGCGCTCGGTCCATCGAATGGGTTCGACAGAGCTTGCCGGCTCGCCGGTTCCCGCTTCCATCCTCGTTACCTCAGTCATGTGCAAGAAACTTGCGCTCTAAGAGACGGGCGGCAGATGGCGCAATCCTCCCGTCGAAATGAAAAAACCGGCAAAGAGAAAGGTATTGTAGCCCAGATGCAGCAGCCAGCTCGCCATCACGCTGCCCGTGCGCGCCCGCGCGTAGGTCAGCACGATGCCCACCAGCACGAGCAGGCCGATCTGTCCCCAGCCGCCCCAGAGCTGCGGCGCGTGCATCAGCCCGAACAACACTCCGGTTGCCAGAATGCCGCCCTCGACGCCCAGGCCGCGCGCCAGCACCGGATATAGGTAGCCCCGGAAAATCGTCTCCTCGACCACCGGCGCCAGAAGAATCCCCACGGCCATCAGCCAGAGAATTCCGCGCCGGTCGTGAAAGAGCGCCTCGATGGGCAGTTTCGCCTTCGTCCGAAAAGCCAGCGATCCCAGCTCGACCAGCACCGCCAGCACCATCCCGCCCAGAGCGAGCATCGCGTACCCTGCCGCGCGGGGCATGCCGGGCCTGCGGACATCCCGCCAGCCGATCGTTCGCCAGAAAGGCCAGGGGCGGCCGAGACAAACCGTGGCGTACAGGTATCCGATCAGCAAGACGTACCAGATCGCCGTACGCAAAGAAAGAAACGTGGCGCTGGTCATCACAAACGACTTGATATCGCCGGGCTTGACCTTGAACCAGAGAATCGTTCCGAAAGCCATGACGTTCGTCAGCAGAACCAGGCTGGCGAAGGCCACGGCCACGAACAGCAGCAATTGCTTCCAGCCCCACGGCGTGAGCACATCCGCCGGCAACCGCCGGGCCGTTGCGGGAGCGGGATTCTCTGGCGGAGGCGCGGGTTGTTCGGGCGCCGTTTCTGGTTCGGGTGGCCGGCTGTCCTGCGGATCCAGTTCGCTCATCGAGTCCTTAAAAAGCGTTTCTTTTGCCGCCCGGTGGCGGCAACAAAAAACATATCGCCCGGTCGCCGGAGAATTTGGCGATGGTTGCTTGGCGGATATCCGGAACAAACTCACGCCGGCTTCGCCCAGCCAGTTCGCCCGGCAAGGTTGAAAGAAGCAGCCTGTGGAAAGCCTGTGGCCGGCAAGAGTGCCATTGAAGCCGCATAGCCTGCTTCCGTGGCCACTGTAAAGGCAGACGACGGCTCCGCGCAAGCCGCCTTGCCGTGACCACATCGCCATAATAAGCGCGTTCGGCGAATAGCTCGCCGGGGGCGATGCCCGGCCCGTGAAGAATCGCGTAGCCCATGCCCTCGAAGATTTCGAGGGCGGCCTCCTCGACGGTCGATTCGGTTAGGGGCGGGCCCACGCGTCCCCCGGTTCCAGATGAACCGCCCGTGGATTTTCGCGATCGAATGCCCAGCGCGATGGATTTTCCGCGATGTACCGGCGGATGCGATCGAGCGATTCGCCGTCGCGGATGACGTGTTCGTAGTAATTGCGTTGCCAGAGCGGGCCGGAGGTCTTACGTTGCTCGTTAACACGGCGGGCGGAAAACGTTTTGAAGCCGCGCGTGATCTCCGGCAGGCCGTGCCGCCTCGTAGGGGCGGGTTTCAAACCCGCCCCTACCAACGCCGACTCGCTTGCGGCGCCGTGCAACACGAGGATTCCGTGGACGTGGTTTGGCATCACGACGAACGCGTCGGTTTCCAGGCCGGCATAATGGGCGGGCAATTCGTCCCACGCCCGTTGCACGATGTGCCCGGCGTTGTTCAGCCACATTTCCCCGTTCTCTACCTTACCGAGCAGAAGCGCGCGGCGCGCGGTGCAGATGGTGACGTAATACATTCCCGGTTGGGAATAATCGCATCCCCGGAGCCGCATCAAGCGCCGCCGGGGAACTGCCTCTTCCCGCTTCGTCGTCACGCTACCCAGCGCCCTCCGCATCTTTCCGCGCTATTCAACGTGGAACCCGACGCCGTTGGAAGGGGCGCGGTTTCCGCGCCCTGCCGGCCCGCAAGGACCGCAAGGGCACTCTCCTCGAACGCCGATTCGGCAAGCCTCTTACTCATCGCTTCTTCGGCCCGATCCGCCACGCCCTCGGCCACGCGTCCCCAGTCGCTCTTATCTCGTAGCCTTTACAGGTTGCGCGGGCTAAGTGCGCCGCGAGTCCGGGCCCATATTTCGCCGGTCGCTCGCCCGTGAATCCGTAACTCCCTTGGAGCTGATTCTTCTCATTAAAGGCCGAGGCTAGGCACTCAGCCTGCTCCACCGTCAGGGTTTCAATTGACGGGAGTACCCCTGACAGCATGTTACCCTCGTCGAAACTGGTGCATCTCGGCACGGCTTCCACGAACGCGTCTATCATGCGAGGCTGCTTGACGAGAAGTTTTGCCAACTCCAGCGGCGCGTCCCCCCAATCGCATGCGAGAGCCTGGAACTTACCGATAAACCCGTATGGGTCTTCTCCCAGCTTAACGGCGATAAGGGGGACTCCTCTCCCGAGCGCGTAACCCACTTCCTGGTCTGTCCATTCACTTGTGTGAAACTTCTCCGTGAGTAATGCGACGAACGCATCCATCGACGCCAGCGCGATTGCGATCTCCTCTTGCCACTCCTTGGTGGGCCGAATGTCTGTATGCGCAACAAAAGCGGAGATTCCGAATGGCATCAATAGTTCCTTCAGCCTCGAGGCCTTTTTTTCACCCCAGCCCTGTGGCCGAGAAACACCCGATAGCCGGCTTTGCCCCAGATTCGACTCTCGGCCGACGGCGTGGTTGTCGACCGGGGTGATAGGAGCACACCAGACTCTCGTCGCCAATCACGGTCCTGCTCCTGCTGCATCTCCAGGAAGACCTCTGCGATGTGCTCGTGCGGGACGTTTTGAGTCTGGTTGAGGTCAGCCCTAATGTCATACTGCAAGGACTCCCTCTCTTCCGCCATATAAGGGTAGGTGCCCTCGGGAACGGCGAGGTAGAGCGCGTGCCCGTGCGACTGCTCCCCATGCTCCCACTCCGACTCCCAGCCCTCGTGCACGCGAACCTGGGCATTCACGATTATCTCCTGCTTCCGGCGATCACCGCTCCTCGCATACACCTTGGAAAGTGTAGCGAGGTAGTGCTCCACCTTGCCGGGGAGTGCAAACTTGGGCTTACGCTCGGCCAAGACGCCCCCCCGGCGCTGCCGCTTGGCCCACGCGAAGCCCTCTCGGCCCGTTCCCTACCACTTCCGCCAGCGCCTGGCCCGTCCATGAATGTTTGTTCCGCGCCACGCGCTCGGGAGGGCCCTCGGCAACGATGCGCCCGCCGGCGTCGCCTCCGTCGGGACCGAGATCGATAATCCAGTCGGCTTGCTTGATGACGTCCAGATGGTGCTCGATCACGACCACCGTGTTTCCCAAATCCACCAGCCGGTTGAGCACGTCGAGCAGCTTCTTCACGTCGTCGAAATGCAAGCCGGTCGTCGGCTCGTCCAGAACGTAGAACGTGCGGCCCGTCTGCCGCCGGGAAAGTTCCCGAGCCAGTTTGATGCGCTGCGCTTCACCGCCGGAAAGCGTCGTTGCGGACTGGCCGAGTTGGAGGTAGCCCAGCCCTACATCGACCAGGGTCTGGAGCTTCGCCCGGACGCTCGGGATGGCTTCGAGCATGGGAAGCGCGTCTTCGACGGTCATCTCCAGCAGATCGGCGATGGAAACGCCTTTCAGGCGCACCTTCAACGTTTCCGAGTTGTAGCGTTTGCCGTGGCACACCTCGCACGTGACGTAGACGTCGGGGAGGAAATTCATTTCGATCCGCCGTAGTCCGTCGCCCCGGCAGGCCTCGCAACGGCCCCCTTTCACGTTGAAGCTGAACCGGCCGGGCCGGTAGCCGCGCTCGCGCGACTCGGGCAGCATGGCGAACAGTTCCCGGATCGGCGTCAACACGCCGGTATAGGTGGCCGGATTCGAGCGGGGAGTGCGGCCGATCGGCGCCTGGTCGATCTCGATCACCTTGTCGACGTTCTCGATCCCGGTGACCCCTTGATGCTCGCCGGCCGGTTCGGCCGAGCGATAGAGATGCCGCGCCAGCGCCCGGTAGAGGATGTCGTTCACCAGGGTCGATTTGCCCGAGCCGGAAACTCCCGTAATCAAAATCAGCAAACCCAGGGGAAAGCGCACGTCGATGTTCTTCAGGTTGTTGGCCTGCGCGCCCTTGATCACCAACTCTTTTCCATTCGCCTTTCGCCTGTGGGCCGGGACCGGAATCTCCAGATCCCCGGCCAGGTAGCGGCCCGTGAGCGATTCCGGGTGCTTCTCGACCTGATCGGGCGTTCCGGCTACCACCAGATGCCCGCCGGCCCGCCCGGCGCCTGGACCGAGGTCGACCACGTAGTCGGCCCTGCGGATGGTCTGTTCGTCGTGCTCGACGACCAGGACCGTATTGCCTAAGTCGCGCAGTTGTTCGAGGGTCGAGAGCAGCCGCTCGTTATCCCGCGCGTGCAAGCCGATCGACGGCTCATCGAGCACGTACAGCACGCCTCTCAGCCGCGAACCGATCTGCGTGGCCAAACGGATTCTTTGCGCCTCGCCGCCCGACAGCGTCGCCGCCGACCGTTCGAGCGCCAAATAGCCAAGCCCCACCGCCAGCAGGAAATCCAGCCGCTCGGCGATTTCCTCCAGCACGCGGCCGGCAATCTGCTTCTGCCGGCCGTCGAGCTGGGCCGCAATCCGGTCGACCGCCTCGCGCGCGTGGACGGTCGAGAGAGCGCAGAACGCCGCAATCGAGTATTCACCCACCTTCACGGCCAGACTCTCCGGCCGCAGGCGCCGTCCCCCACATGCCGGACAGGGTGTCGGCGACATGTATTCGCCGAGCCATTCCCGGTAGTTCTCCGAGCCGGTTCCCTCCAGGTTCTCTTCCAAATATCCGATCACGCCGGCAAACCCCGGCCCGCGCCCGCCGTCCCGGCTGCCATACAGGATCAGGTTCTGCGCGCGTCTCGATAATTTTTCGAACGGAGTCTTGAGATCGAAATGATGCTGTGCCGCCGCCAGATCGAGCGCCCGTCGCAGATACGAGGAACCCGAGCCCGGTCCCAGCCCGCCCTCGAGCAGAGGCCTGGTCCAGTCGACGATCACCTTCGCCGGATCGAGCCGGCACTTGGCTCCGAGACCGGCGCACTCCGGGCAGGCTCCGTAGGGCGAGTTGAAACTGAACGAGCGCGGTTCGAGCTTGGGAACCGAAATGCCGCATTCCGGACACGCCAATTTTTCCGAATACGTCTGCTCCCGGCCGCCCACGACGGCCACGGTCACCAAGCCCTCCGCCAGCTTCAATGCGGTCGTGACCGATTGTTCCAGCCGCTTCGCGATTCCCGGTTTCACGAGGAGGCGATCGATTACGATCTCAATCGTGTGATTGCGGCGCCGGTCGAGAGGCGCCGGCTCGTCCAAATTGCGCAGTTCCCCGTCGATGCGCGCCCGCAGAAAACCCTCCCGAGAGTACTTTTCGAGCTGTTTGCGGAACTCGCCCTTCCGTCCCCTCACCACCGGGGCCAGAATCATGATCCGGTCTTCCGGCTCGAACGCGAGCAGGGACTGAACGATCTGGCCGGCCGACTGGCTGGCAATTTCCCGGCCGCACCGGGGACAGCGCGGAGTCCCGACCGAGCTGTAGAGCACGCGCAGGTAATCGTAGATTTCGGTGATGGTGCCTACGGTCGAACGGGGTGAGCGCCCGGTGGTTTTCTGCTCGATGGCGATCGAGGGTGACAGCCCCTCGATCGAGTCCACGTCGGGACGCTCCATCTGATCGAGGAACTGGCGCGCGTAGGCCGAAAGCGATTCGACGTAGCGCCTCTGGCCTTCCGCGTAGATCGTGTCGAAAGCCAGCGACGATTTTCCGGAGCCGGAGAGCCCTGTGATCACCGTCAAGCTGTTGCGCGGAATATCCAGGCTGACGTTCTTGAGGTTATGCTGGCGGGCTCCTCGAATAGCGATGCGGTCGAGCGGCATACGGGTAAGACTGCGGCAGACACCCGCCCTTTACTCGGAAGGGCATATTGCGGCGAGTCTAAACTACCAACTTAATCATCCCGCGAGGCGGGGTCAAGGCAAGCCCGCTCGTCAGCAGGGCCGCGGCTGTCCCAGCAGCGCGCCAAGCCGGGTAAGCAGGGCCTTGAGCACGGTTTCGCGCCGCTTCCAATGCTCGCGCAAATCGAAGCTCTCCGTTTTGTAAACCTCTTCGCGCAATTCGGGCAAATACGCATTCAAAACGTCGACGAGGACTTCCGCCTCCTCGTGAGTAACCGTCAGTTGCATTTTGGCCCTCCGCGACCGGCCTGGCCCGGTTCATGCCCCGTTCAACGCCCCGATCATCCCTTGATGACACCCATCGGCCGCAGGCGCGCCACACGGCGCGCCAAGCCGGCGTTGTGCACGACCGCGACGACGGCGTCAATATCTTTATACGCCTCGGGAATCTCTTCGAGCAGCCCGTCTCGCGTTTCCGCCCGCACCAGGATTCCCTGATCCTCCAACCGTTTCGCCTCCACTCGCGCGTCGCGGCCCTTTTTCGCCGCCGTGCGCGAAAGAGCGCGGCCGGCGCCATGACAGACCGTCCCAAAGCTCTCTCGCATCGCCTGCTCGGTGCCCACGAGCACGTAACTCGCTGTGCCCATCGAACCCGGAATCAGAACCGGCTGGCCGGCATCGCGATACGCGCTGGGCACCTCCGGCGAGCCGGCGGCAAACGAGCGCGTCGCGCCTTTCCGGTGCACCAGAACGTCGCGTTCCCCGCCATTCATGCGATGCCGCTCCCGCTTGGCCATGTTGTGCGCCACGTCGTAGACGACTCGCAGCTTGACCCTTTCGCCGAAGACCTGACGGAACGAGCGGCGCGTGAAGTGGGTGATCACTTGCCGGTTCGCCCACGCGAAATTTGCCGCCGCGGCCATCGCCCCCAGATACGCCTGGCCTTCGGGGGAACGAATCGGGACGCATGCCAGTTGCCGGTCGGGCACGGAGATTTCGTAGCGGCGCATGGCCGCGCCCATCGTTTTCAGAAAATCGGTGCAGACCTGGTGTCCGAGTCCCCGCGAGCCGCAGTGCACCAGCACCACCACCTGATCCAGTTTCAGGCCGAACCTGGCCGCCGTATCCGGCTCGAAAATCCGCTCGACGTATTCGATTTCGAGAAAATGATTCCCGCTGCCGAGCGTTCCCAGCTGCTTGCGGCCGCGCTCGCGCGCTCGCGGCGAGACCTTCGAAGCGTCGGCGCTCTCCATCCGGCCGTTTTCTTCCGAAAAAACCAGATCTTCCTGCTCGCCGTAGCCGTGCTCGACGGCCCAGCCGGCCCCCTGTTCGAGCACCTGTTCGAGTTCCGCGCCGGTGCATCGGACGTGCCCCTCAGACCCCGTTCCCGAAGGCACATCGCGGAAAAGCTGATCCACCAGTTCCCGCAGCTTCGGCGCGACTTCATCTCGTTTCAGATTCGTCGCCATCAGACGGACGCCGCAGTTGATGTCGAAACCCACGCCGCCCGGCGAAACCACCCCGCGCGCCCAGTCCGTGGCCGCCACGCCGCCGATCGGAAATCCGTAACCCTGGTGAATATCGGGCATCGCCAGCGACCGGCCTACGATCCCCGGCAAGAAGGCAACGTTCATGGCCTGTTCGATGGAAAGATCGTGGAGGATCGGTTCGATCAGCTTGTCGTCGGCGTAGATCAGGGCGTCGGTCAGCATGCCAGGGCGCAGCGTTCGCGGCACGAGCCAGCGATTCTCATCGATGCGCTCGAGTTGGCTGCGGTCAATACTCACGGGGATTTCCTCCCGGCGGCGGGAAAGCGCGCACGACGCAAAGTCCGTGACTTCATTATACGGGCAAGACGACCCGTTTCAGCTTTCCTTCGACCCCTCGCAGGATCCCGGCAGACAGGGGCGGAAAGGAAATGGAGAAGTGTCGCAGCTATCGGTTGGACGAGAGTCGGCCTCCGGCATAGAGGTCTCCAGGAAGAAGGAAACTCGTCCACCCAGTCGTCCGCTGCGGCGCGGAGGACTGAAAAATGCAGTCCCCCGTTGATCTCATTACCGGTCGGGCGTATGCTGGCTGCCGAGCTCACGACTGAAATCCTGCAGGTACATTGTACATATGCAACAACGTAGAGATTGCGCGCCGGCCGGGACCGGGGGAAAGGTTCGCGGATGACCAGTCCGGCAACCGTTGACGTTTCTCAATTGCTGGATGAGCAAAAGGTAAGTTCTCTCCAGATTCGCGTGGCGGTTTTGTGCGCCCTGTCCGGGGTGCTCGACGGCTTCAACGCCCAGGTGATCGGCTACGTCGCTCCTCCACTCGCCAGGACACTGCATCTGAGCCATCGGGAGATGGGTCTCGTTTTTGCCTCAAGTCTTGTCGGTGTTATGGCGGGCACGCTCACCTTCGGCCCTCTTGCCGACCGGTTCGGCCGCCGGCGAATCTTCATCGCATGCATCTTCATTTTCGGCATTTTCTCGGCGGCGACCGCACTGGCAAGTTCACTGGACAACCTGATTCTCCTGAGATTCCTTGCCGGCGTGGGCTTTGGCGGCGCGCTCCCGAATGCCGTTGCGCTCACTGCGGAGTTCAGCCCGAAGCGAATCCGCGGAACCATGCTCATGGCCATGTTTGCCGGTTTTCCCGTCGGAGCGATGCTGGCTGGCTTCGCCGCTGCGCCCCTGGTTCCTGCCTATGGCTGGCGCTCGGTTTTCGTCCTCTCGGGGGCTTTACAGATCCTTCTGGTTCCGGTGCTGATCGTCGGGTTGCCCGAGTCGATTCATCACCTGGTTCTCGAGGGAGGCAAAGAGCGGCAAATTTCCGCACTGCTCTCGCGCATCAATCCCCGCCTGAAGTTCGACAGCGAGACCCGTTTCATCCTCAGCGAAAAGCAGACGGCTCTGGCCGCGGTCGGCGATCTCTTCCGCCAGCGCCGCGCCTGGCTCACGGTCCTCATGTGGACCGTTTTCTTCGCGAGCCTGCTGGACCTTTACCTGCTCACGAGCTGGCTTCCCACCATCTTCCACGGCGCCGGAATGACCCTGTCGTTATCGATTATCGCTGCGGCGCTTTTCCCCGCAGGCGCAGTCAGCACCTCGATCGTGCTCGGCCGGGCCTTCGACCGGTTCGGCGCCTATCGCGTCCTCGCGCTGACGTATCTGGGGGGAGCGGTTGCCGTCGCGCTCCTCGGTCACGTGCATTCCGTCGCCGGGATCATGATTCTCACGTTTTGTGCCGGTGTTGGCATTATGGGCGGCGAAATGGGTGCAATGTTTGTGGCTGCATCGATCTACCCGACCTCCATTCGCTCGACTGGCGTTGGCTGGGCGCTCGGCGTCGGCCGAATCGGATCGATTATCGGTCCCATATTCGGAGGCCTCATGCTCGCCAACCAGTGGCCTCTCAGCACGATCTTTCTCGTGTGCGCGGCTCCGGCAATCATTGGCGCCGGGGCCGTGCATCTCATGGGCCGAGCGAAAAGGGCAACCGGTGCGGCTGGCCGAGCCGAGCCGCTTTTCGTTCCAAGTCGCAGCGACCCGCGGGGTGCGTAGCGATGAGACGTCTGACGGCGAGATCGGCTGGGAGTCGCTTGCAATCCCTCGCATTCCGTTTGACTCAACGTGGCTGAGCGTGGCGGCCTGCAAGCTTGCATAACGACGTCGGCTCCCCGCCACGCAGTAGACTTGGCAACGCTGAACTGACCGACACTCACAGGAAAGGAGCCGAGCACGTTGGTTGTAGGCTTATAATCAGTTGCTCGGCTTCGCTCGCTCGCGAACCGGACCGGCGGTGTGCGGAAATCGAGGCCCAGTCTGTGGCAGCGATGGCCGTCCTCTGCTAGAGAAATGAGGGTTCCATGTCTGGATCGAAACCGGTCAATACAGGGAGTTCCGCGGCGACCAGCGGCGCTCGCGCGAGAAAACTCGGCGGCGTTTCGCTCGCCGAGTTGGAGCGCCGCTGGAATCTGCTGCGAGATCACATGGCGGAGCGAAAGCTCGACGCCTTGGTGGCAGTCAGCGGCCACGAGAACCTGAGCGGTTATGTTCGCTGGATGACCGAGTCGTTGTCCGTCTATCGCCATGTGGTCATTTTTTATCCAAACCGCCCCATGAGCGTGATCGAACACGGCAGGGCGAACGAAGTGCGGGTGCTCGACGGCAACGACCCCGATAAACCCGGCGTGGGCGAGGTGGTCACCGTAGCGGAATTCCCGTCGGTCCACTACACCCAAACCTACGAGGTGAAGTTCGCGATCGATATTTTGAAGCGCGGCGGATGCCGCACGATCGGCTTGCTCGGCCGCGACAGCATGCCGCATGGATTCGTTCGGAGCCTGGAAGAAGCGCTGAAGGGCACGGCTGCGTTTACCGACGAAACCGAGTTCGTGGACCATTGCAAAGCAATCAAGAGTCCCGAGGAGATCGAGCTGCTGCGCCAAACGGCCCAGATGCAGGACGAAGTGTTCGCCCAGCTTCTCCCCCGGATTCGTCCGGGGATGCGAGATTTCGAGGTCGCCGCGCTGGTCCAGCACGAAGGCCGTTTGCGCGGAGGTTATGCGGGGGTCCTGCTGGTTGGCTCCGCGCCCCCTGGCGTGCCCGCGTTCTATCAACCCGATTACATGCAGGGGCGGGTGTTGTCCAAAGGGGATCACATAACCGTACTCATCGAAGATTCCGGCCCGGCCGGCTATTTCCAGGAGGTTGCGCGCACGATCGTGCTGGGCAAGGCGGACCCCGAGTTGCTGGAAGCGTTTGACGCAGCCAAACGCGCCCAGGATTACACCTTGTCGCTTTGCAAGCCCGGGGCGCTATGCAGCGACGTGGCGCGCGCCTACAACTCCTATTTGACCGACCGCGGTTTGGCTCCCGAACGGCGCGTTTTCGCCCACGGCCAGGGTTACGACCTGGTGGAGCGTCCGCTGATTCGCGAAGACGAAACCATGCGCATAGAACCCGCCATGGCTTTCGCCATCCATCCGGCCGTTGTCACGTCTTCCTCATTTGCCGTTGTTTGCGACAATTATATTGTGGGGAAAGAGGGCCCCGGGCCCTGCTTGCACAAAACCGAGAAGCGCGTCTTCGAAGTGTAGCGGAAATGCGCTAAAGAGCGATCATGCCGGAACGCCAAATGAACATCCTGGTGATATTTTCCACGCCCGGTCCCGAATGGGACGCGAGCAAAGAACGCATTCGCCGACGCCTGTCGCAACACCATCTCGAATTTGCCCATGGCCTTTCTCAAGCGGGTTCCTACGTCCCCAACGCGGAAATCATCCTCTGTTTCTTTTTTGCCGACGAGTATGCGCGGAAAGCTACGCGCCTGAAATGGATTCAGGCCCTGGGCACCGGCGTCGATCGCATCATCGATTTGCCTTCGCTCGGTCCGGATGTCGTGGTCACCAGCACACGCGGCATTCACGGCCCTCCCGTCTCCGAAGCGGCCCTTGCGTTGATGTTCTCGCTGAGCCGGAACCTCAGCCGGTGTTTTCGCAGCCAGGCCGAGCGGCGCTGGGACCCCTTCGTTCCCACGCTGATCCAAAACAAGACCGTGGGCATCCTGGGCACCGGCGTCATCGGGCAGGCGCTCGCGCTGAAATGCAAGGCGCTCGGCATGGAGGTGGTCGGTGTGACTGCCACGCCGCGGAGTTCGCCTGGGTTCGATCGCATGCGCAGTCGCGCGGATCTCGAACAGGCGGCCGGAGAATTCGACTATTTCGTTCTCGTGACGCCGTTGAGTGACGGCACAAAATCGATTGTGAATGCCGGCATTTTGAAGGCGATGAAGCCGGCGGCATTTCTCATCAATGTGGGCCGCGGCGGTCTGGTGGACGAATCCGCGTTAGCGACGGCTTTGCGGGAGGGCTGGATAGCCGGAGCCGGCCTCGACTGCTTCGTCCATGAACCGCTGCCGCCGGAGAGCCCTCTGTGGTCTTTCCCAAACGTCTTGGTGACGCCGCACATGGCAGGGCGGCATGACGGATATATCGATGACGCGTTGAATATTTTTGAGGCCAATCTGGCCCATTATCTGGCAGGCCAAACGGAAAAAATGGTGAATCTCATCCCGCGCCAGCCGGTCACCGGCTCCGCTCGGGAAGGGCGCACCGGCGGGTAGCCGCCGGTGCGCCGTCTCCTAGCCAACATAATCTGCGATTTCCATTTGTGAAGTTTGGAGACGAAGGACGCAAGGCGCCGCGATTTGCGGCTGATCGCAATGCAGGCGTAAACTCTTGGGAAGTCGGGATTAACTAGATTCGGGGCGTGGCTCAGCCTGGCAGAGCGCCTGGTTCGGGACCAGGAGGTCGGAGGTTCAAATCCTCTCGCCCCGACCACTCCAAACCTTCCTC
>DATLSU010000060.1:0-2589 GCA_035533975.1 Patescibacteria group bacterium | reverse complement strand
ATGGCGAGAACGTTGATTCGGTCGCCCGATTTACCTTGTAGCCAGTTGCGCGGCCCGACTTTGCGGTCGTTCTTGCAATGGCCGATGATGGGTTCGATGGCGTTGCGGCGTTTCTGGCGTTTCTTCTTGGCCGGCGTGATGCCGCGCTTTTGACGGGACAGAATAATCTCGGTGTCGGAGTCTTTGACGCCGTGGCCGCGATACCCGAGGTCCACATGGGCTTCGCCGGGCTTTATCCCTGTCAGTTTTTCGATCTGCTCAAGGACGGTCGCCAGCGTATGGCCGTCATAGGGCCGCCCGTGATGCGCCATGGCGCCGACGATGAAGTTGCCTCTGCTGGTCGAGGCGACGCTCGCCTTGCAGCCAAACTCGTATTTCTTATGCGCCTTGCCCTTGGCGATGCATTCCACTTCCGGCGCATGCCAGGAATAGATTTTGTTCGGGGTCTTCGGATCGGCAGCCTGGTCGTAAATCTTGCGGGCCTTGGCCAAGTCATTGTCAAACGCAACTTCGAGAGAGCGGTCTTTGACAAGGGCACGCTCAATGTCCCGGATCACGCGCCCCAGATAATTCCGCACCTTCTTGATCTGTTTGCGGCCCCGGTTCGTCTGCCGCGCCGCAGCCAGGTACTTGTTGGCCAGGAACACTGCTTGTTTGCTCTTGCGCACATAGCTCTGACGCACCTCGACACCGCAGTGCTCGGCGGTCTTGAGCAATTCCTCACGGGCCTTGTGGCAGAGCTGCGTGTCGGTCGGGAAGCGGACCGCTTTTTCCTGTACTGTCGTATCCACATTCACCTTTTGCAGGTCTCGGGGCCTCACCGTGCCACTCTTTACTCCCACCCGGATCGTTTCCGCCAACAGCCGCTCCAGGCCCCGGGCGCCAATCCGCTTCCTGAAAATGCTCAAGGACGGCGGCTCGACCGGCAGCCGATGCTGGAAAAACTCCTCGCCGCAAAAATATTGGAAGTACGGGTTCTCGCGCCAGACTTCGCACACCTCCTCGTCCGACAACCCCTTCATGTCCTTCAATAGAAGCAGCCCTGCCATCAACCGGATCGATCCGCCGGGGCGGCCGTTATCGGCGCAGTAGTACGATGCCAGATCGGCTTCCAAACCGCTCCAGCCCACGACACGCGTCAGTTTCGCCAGCTCATGGGTGAGGTCGATAATCGCGTCCAACCGAGACCGAAGCAGGTCGCCTTGCCCGCTATCTTGCGGATTCTTCTTCAACATAAATTGCAGCCTTTCCCCCGGCAGACCGCCGATCCTTGCAATTTAGATCACCGCGGTTCCCTCGGGAATCCCTGCCCTGAAAGGCTCAATAGACTTTTTTAGGGCTGACTATTTAGCGACTGAGCGAAACCGGAGCTTCGCTCAGGTACCGCAGATCGCCCAGATGCGGCCCACCAGCCGCCAGCGGATACAGTGACTGGCGGATGAGCTTGCTGCCGAGGGGCTCGTCAAATTCATCGATAACCCGAAGCACCGACGCGAAATCGTGCAGCAGCCGAGCGATGATGTGAAAGCGCGGTCGGAGCGGCTGCCGTAGTGCGCGACGCCATGTGCGCCCTCGAGATACGTGATCTTATTCAGGAGAAGACGATAGCCGACACGCGCAGCGTGGTCGAAGCGAAGTGGGTGTCGTACAATAGCTGTGCGCGATCCAGATCTGCCGCGGGATCGGGCGACAAGACGAACTATGCGGTGACGCGGATGCTCGGACAGAAGTGAACCGGCGTCGCGCGTCGTTCCTCGGCATGGGGGTCGCCGCACCACTCGTCGGGACACGAACGAGGTCTTCCCGAGAACGGGCTCGGCTGGATCCTTTCGGTCACGAAAAAACGCGCCCACTCGATTCTCTCCATCTATCGTAACGCGCTGATTTATAAGCGCAAAATATTTCCTCTGACGGTCGAAATCCGACCGCCGAGCCGTCAAAATTTTTCGCTTTTGATTTCAAAGGAAAATTCGCGCGATTCAGATTTTGCGCGGCTTCGACAACTATCGCCAACTATCGGTCAATTTTTCGCGTTGTCGATCGCGGAGCGCATTCTGCGCCAGGGTGAAAAAAGACCGTCAGCACCTATAGCACAAGGCATTCGTGCGCGCCATGTTTGTAACCTCTCTTCCCAGGGGAATCGGGTGAACGAACAATGGGCGAATCTGGCCGAGTCGTTCTGGCCCGCTTTTGCCCTTTTGGACTCGTGTAACACGAAGCCTTAGTCGAAAAAGCAATCGTTACGTGCATTCTCGGCGTCGGGTGACGTCTCCAGACCGAGAACTCTGTGCAGTCGGTGGCGCTCACTCCGTTCACCCGATTGCCCTGCCTCTCTTCCGCTCATGCAAGACCAGCCCATTGCAGTTGATGAGCTCCTGATCGAAAGTGGCATGTGGCTGCGGCGGTGTGGAAGGACACACGGCCAGCAAAGGTCGGAGATGGTGACGAGAAGGCAGCGGCGTAATGGCTCGGTGCGCTAAGCCCATCCAGTAGCCGGTTTCGAGTCCGGCCCGCAGCGTTGCGCCTCAATGAGGCCGAGACGCGCGCGCCTCGGCGCTGTCGTGTTTTGCTCTGGCAAATGCCGGCGGT
>DATLSU010000059.1:0-77114 GCA_035533975.1 Patescibacteria group bacterium | reverse complement strand
TGTTAGGGGTGACATTTTTACCTTGCTACAACATTGACGGGGCTTGAAATTGGAGCGGGAGAAGGGAGTCGAACCCTCACCTTCGGCTTGGGAAGCCGACGTTCTGCCGCTGAACCACTCCCGCTTCCAGGGGCAAGCCTATCATCCGGGATTTCAAAGCTGCAAGCAACTCACGCACCGGGCGGGCAGCGCGGCTGGCCGGCCCGCGGCAAGCGGCGCCGGGGTTCTAGCCATGGAAATAGCGGCGATGCAACTCCTGAACCGTCATGGGCCCCTCTCGGATCGTGAGCGCCGTCACCACTCCCTTGGTGTCCCGCTCGTAGGTAACGAAGACAGTATCTCCCGCGCGCATGTCCGCAACCGGCATGGCGCGGCCCTGCTCGTTCATGAACACCGTCTTGCCGTTCACGATCATGGTCATCGTGATTTGTGTGGGTTCTTCCATCACGACTTGATGCTTCCCAAGATTCACCTCGGAGACGATGAAAAAATCGTCTCGCGTAACTTGTGAGCCGAGCGGCCGCGACTGCCCAGCGGGGGGAATCGCCAGGGCGAGGGAGGCGCCCAGCAGCGTAAGCGCAGCGAGTTGAACCAATCGTTTATTCATAGCGCAGGGTGTCGATGGGATCCAGTTGGGCGGCCTTTTGGGCCGGATAGTAGCCGAAAAACACGCCCACAGCCGCCGAGAAAACGACCGCGACGACGATGGCAAATGCGGAAACCTGGGTTGGCCACCGCAGCATTCCGGAAACCACCGCCGACCCGATGATACCAGCGACGACTCCGATCCCCCCTCCAATCAGACTCAGCACCATCGCTTCGCTGAGGAACTGCCAGCGGACATCGCGCCTGGTGGCGCCGACGGCGCGGCGAACGCCGATTTCGCGCCTCCGCTCGGTGACCGAGACGAGCATGATGTTCATGATGCCGATGCCGCCCACCAGAAGTGAAACCGAGGCGACGCTCGCCAGCAGCAGCGTCATGATCTTTGATGCCTCTTCCCGCGCCTGAATCAGCTCGTTCGGACTGCGAATGATGAAGTCGTTCGGTTCGTCGTACCGCAACTTATGGCGCTGGCGAAGCAGCGCGGTGACCTGCCGGATGGCCGGCGGGATAGCCGCGCTGGTGATGGCCGACGCCATCATGAAATGCACCCAGGAAATGCCGACCAGTTTCCTCTGTATGGTGGTATAGGGCGCCAGGATGACGTCGTCCTGATCCGAGCCAAACGGGCTAAGGCCCTTGGATTGCAATTCGCCCTTGACGAGAAAGGGCAGATTGCCGATGCGGATGATCTTGTCCACCGGATCTTCGCTGCCGAACAGGTTCTTGGCGACGGTCCGGCCGATATCGCAAACATTGGCGGCCTTCTCGACATCCTGCGGGGTGAATGCCGAACCACGCGCGATGCCCCAATGGCGGATTTGGAAATAATCGGAACTGGCGCCCTGAACCTGCGTGAACCAGTTGTTGCCCTGGTAGACCACCTGGTCGTGGGATCCGACCATGGGGCTGATTCCCTTGATCAGCGGAATCTCGCGCTTGATGGCTACCGCATCGGCGGGGATCAGCGTTTTGGTAGCTTGGGCTCCCATCTCTACGCCGCCCCGGTTAACGCTGCCCGCCTGGATGAAAATCATGTTGTCGCCCATATTCTGGATCTGGGTGGCCACCTGTTGCGCCGCGCCGTTGCCGATGGCGACGGTGCAGATCACCGCCGCGACGCCGATGATGATGCCCAGCATCGTCAGCAGGGTCCGCATCTTGTTGGCGGCAAGAGCCTGGAGCGAGCTGCGCATCACCTCGCGTCCGTTCATCGTTCCTCCTTGGCCACGCCGGTCCCGCCGTCCGGCCTAGCGGTGTGCCCGCCCGCGCGGCGCTTTCGCGGGTTGCGGATGTCCCGCAGCGGAAGCGCGCGGAGCCGGCGCCGCGGCAAGAGCCGGCGCCGCCGGTCCATTCAAATAACGCCGGTACAACTCCGGCACGGTCATGGGGCCCAGTCGGATGCTCAGCGCCTGGGCGCCCGCGCCGTTCTGCGTGTACGTGATGTAAGCCGTGTCGCCCGAATGCAAATCGGAGGCCTTCAGGCGTTTGCCCTGCTCGTCGACGATGGATGTTTTGCCGGTCACGAGCATCTGCATGGTGACCTCGGTCGGCAACTTGAGCAGGAGTTCGTGCTTCTGCTCGTTCAGCGACGAAACGATAAAGAATTCGTCCCGAATCACCTTGCCGGTCTTGGTCTGCGCCGCGCCGGTCTTGGTCTGCGCCGCGCGGGCAGGGGCACTATCCAGGCAAAGCGCGGCGATCAAAACCCCGGCCAGAACCCCGAAGCTCGCCAGTCGAACCAACTGTTTTTGTTTATTCATAGCGAAGAGTCTCGATCGGATCGAGTCGCGCGGCCTTTTGGGCCGGGTAGTAACCGAAAAACACGCCTACTGCGGCCGAAAATCCCACGGCGATGAGGACGGCGCTGACGGGAACCTCGGTTGGCCACTGCAACATTCCGGAAACCACCCCGGAGCCAATCACCCCGCCGATCACTCCGATCCCCCCGCCCATCAGGCTCAGCACCATCGCTTCGCTGAGGAATTGCCAGCGAATATCGCTCCGCGTGGCGCCGACGGCGCGGCGAACGCCGATTTCGCGTCGCCGCTCGGTGACCGATACGAGCATGATATTCATGATGCCGATGCCGCCCACCAGGAGTGAAACCGAAGCGACGCTGGCCAGGAGGGTGGTCATCACCTTGGCCGAAGAGGTAGCCGCGTCGGCCAGTTCCTGCGGGTTGCGAATGATGAAATCGGACGGCTGCTGGGGCCGCAGCTTGTGCCGCTGGCGCAGCAGAGCGGTAATTTGGCCAATGGCCGGCTGCATGGCCTGATTGGAAATGGTGGAGGCGAAGATGGCGTTCACCCAACTGACTCCTGCCAGCTTCTTCTGCACGGTGGTATAGGGAGCCATGATGATGTCGTCTTGATCCTGGCCGAAACTGGAGGAACCCTTGCTTTGCAAGACTCCCTCCACCAGGAAAGGTATGTTCGAGATGCGGATCATCTTGCCGACCGGGTCGTCGTTGCCGAACAGGTTTTGGGCGACCGTGTTTCCGAGCAGGCAGACGTTGGCGTTGATGTTGACGTCATGCAGGGTGAACTCGCTGCCGCCGGCGACCGGCCAGTTGCGGATGGTGAAATAGTCCGGGCTCACGCCCTGAATGCGCGTACTCCAGTTTTGTCCCTGGTATACGACCTGAGCCGGACTCGTGACGCTCGGGCTGACCGCTTTGATCAGCGGGACGTCGCGCTTGACCGCCAGGGCGTCATCTCCGGTCAACGTTTTCGTTGCCTGCGCGCCCATTTGGACGCCGCCGCGGTTTACGCTGCCGGCCTGGATGAAGAGCATGTTCTCGCCCATGCTTTGAATCTGTTCCTGCACCTGGCGCGAGGCGCCTTCACCAATCGCCACGGTGCAGATCACCGCCGCCACGCCGATGATGATGCCGAGCATGGTGAGCACGGTGCGCATCTTGTTGGCGGAAAGCGATTGAAGCGAACTGCGCATTACTTCGCGTCCGTTCATGGCTCTCCCTTCGCGCACCTTTACCGGCCAATGAGTACGCCGCGCCTGCCGGCTTGTCCCCCGGCACCGCTTGGCGCCGCGGCCCCGGAGGTCTGGCTGCTAATGACCAGGTCGCCTTCGTGCAGGTCGCCTTTGAGAACCTGCGTGTGGTTGAGATCGGTGATTCCGGCCTGGATGGCGACCGGAGTAACGTCTTTTTTGTTCGGCGCCAGTTTCCAGACCACCTGCCATCCGCCCAGGTGATTGGTGTAGGCTTCGCGGGGGATCTTGTAGCTGCGATAGAGCTGTTGGACGCTGGCCGGAGGCAGGCTGGGCGTAAAAATCAGCGCCGAGTTGGGAATGACCAGCGCGTTGCGCGCGTGCCCGGTGGGGATGGTCACATAGGCGGTCTCGCCGGGCAGCAGTTTTTCATTGGGGTTCTGGAAGTCGATGATCACGTCGTAGGTCACGACGTTTTGCACGGTCGTGGGATCGAGCCGCGTCGAGTTCACCTGCCCGTGGAAGACGTCGGTCGGGAAGGCATCCACCTGAAACGTGCACGGCGTCCCCACCTTGATATTGCCCGTGTCCGATTCATCGACTTGGGCGTAAACCTGCATGCGCTCGAGGTTCTGCGCCACGCTGAAGGCCGTTTGGGCCTGCAGCGAGGAAGCGACCGCCTGGCCAACGACGACGTTGCGCGCGACGACGACCCCGTCGATCGGCGAAACGATCGTCGTGTAGTCGAGGTTCGTCTGCGCCTGCCTCAAGGTGCCGGTGGCCGCCTCGACTTGCCCCTTGGCCTGATCGATCTGAGCCTCGACTTGTTTGATCTTGGCCTGGTCTTGGTTCGTTTGGGCCTGGGCGGCCAGGAGCGCGGCTTGGTTCTGGGCTAGGGTGGACTGCGTGAGATCGTTCTGGTCGTGCGAAATAATCCCCTGTTTGTAGAGATCGTCGGTGCGCCGGGCATTGACGACCGAATATTCCAGATTTGCCTGGGCCTTTTGGGCATTGGCTTCGTCGGCCTGGACCGCGGCCTTGGCCGCGTTCAGGCTCGCTTGCAGGTTTGCCAGATTTGCCTTGGCAGCCGCCAGATTGCCTTGAGCGGTCATCACGGCCGCCTGGAACGGCGCGGGATCGATCTGCGCGAGCACCTGTCCCGCCTGGACGCGGGTGTTGAAGTCGGCAAAAATGTATTTCACATTGCCGGAGACGTAGGAGCCTACCGGGGCGGTGGTAAGAGGGTTGACCGTTCCGGTGGCTTGTACGGTCGCGGTGATGTTGCCTCGCTGGACCGGGACCGTGAGGTAGGTGGGTCCGGCCGGCTTGCGGCCCAACATCATCCCCGTAAGCACCACGACAATCACCGCGAGAACCACCACACCGGCTATTTTTTTGTGCTCTTTTATGATTTCCGGAACCTGCATTCGCGTTCCTCGCCTGACCCGAAAGAAGGTCTCGAAACCGTTCTCCATCTACTATGACACCTGGGGCTATTTTCCGGTTGCGGAAGGTCTCCACAGGCTCCTCGTTTATTTAGGGGTTCCACCGGGATCGCAGGCCATCGGCGCTCGATCTTCCGCTATGATTCAACGCTCGCTACGCCTGCCCGTGGTTTCCGGCCCAGGCCCGATTCGGACCGATTCGACGGCCTGCCGGCACGCCTGCCGGCACGCCTGCCGCGACTGGCATCGCCTGGAAGCCGCGCAACGTGATAGAGTTCCTAGCCGTTACCGGCAACGGCATTGAGTGCTAGCCGGAATCGATGAAAGGAAACCCAGAGTGGCCTTCCGGAACCTGAAGGAATTCCTGAAGCGTTTGGAAAGCGAAAACGAGCTGCGGCGGATCGGCGTGGAAGTCGATCCGGTGCTAGAGGTTACCGAGATAACCGACCGGGTGACCAAGGCCGGCGGCCCGGCGCTTCTCTTCGAGCACCCGAAAGGCTCGAAGGTGCCGCTGGCAATCAATTTGCTCGGGAGCAAGCGCCGCCTCCATTTGGCTCTCGGGGTTGACCACGTTGACGAGGTAGCCGGGCGCATTCGTTCGCTCATGGACCTGCCGCGGCCCGAGGGCATGCTCGACAAATTGAAGCTGCTCGGCCGGCTGCGGGAAGTCGAAGCGGCGTTCCCGCGCACGGTGAAAAACGCGCCCTGCCAGGAGGTGGTGCGGCGGGAGGATTTCTCGCTGTCGGAATTCCCGATTCTGAAGTGCTGGCCCGGGGACGGAGGGCGCTACATCACCTGGCCGCTCGTCGTCACCCGCGATCCCCGCACCGGGCGGCGCAACGTAGGAGTTTACCGGATGCAGGTGCTCGACGACCGCACAACCGCCATGCATTGGCAAACGCAGAAGCACGGCGCCGAGCATTTCCGCCAAGTGAAAAGCGAAACAGGCGGGCGGCTCGAAGTCGCCGTCGCTATCGGCGCCGAGCCGGTTACCGCGCTGGCCGGCGTCCTTCCCGCCCCGCCGGGCATGGACGAGATGATGCTCGCGGGTTTCCTGCGCCGCTCGCCGGTAGACATGGTGCGCTGCGCCAGCGTGAACCTCGAAGTGCCCGCCGAATCGGAAATCGTGCTCGAGGGTTACGTCGATACAGAAGACATGCGCACCGAGGGGCCGTTCGGCGATCACACGGGCTTCTATTCGCTCGAAGGCCTCTATCCCGCCTTTCACGTCACCTGCGTTACGCACCGTGCCGACCCGGTCTATCTGACCACCATCGTGGGAAGACCGCCGCAGGAAGACTATTTCATGGGTTATGCCGTGGAGCGGATCTTTCTTCCGCTGATGCAGATGGTGCATCCCGAGATCGTGGACGTGGCCATGCCGGCCGAGGGAATTTTCAACAACCTGATCGTCGTCGCGATCCGGAAATCCTACCCGGGGCATGCGCGAAAAATCATGCACGCCATCTGGTCCATGGGACAGGCGATGCTGACGAAGGTTGTCGTCGTCGTGGATCACGACGTCGATGTGCAGAATTCGGCCGAGGTCGTTTGGAAGACCCTTTGCGCCATCGATCCCCAGCGCGACGTGGATTTCGTGCTCGGTCCGGTCGACACGCTCGAACATGCGGCGCGCATGCAGGACTTCGGCTCGAAAATGGGGATCGACGCCACCCGCAAGTGGCCCGAGGAAGGCTTCGCGCGGCCCTGGCCGGACGAAATCAAGATGGACCCTGCGGTCAAAGCACGCGTCGACGCCTTGTGGAATCAGCTCGGCCTGAAATGAGGCGGACCAGACGGGGCGCAACGGCGACAGCACGCTAGCCCATAAAAAAGGTCGCCAGGGTCAGAATCAACAGGATGAAGCCCGTGACGATAATGATCGCGCCGACGATGCGGCCTAAATTTTTCAGCCACAATTCGGGAGCCGCGGCCATCATCGCCGCTGCGAGCCGGCCCTCTTTTTGAAGCCGTTCGTATTCCGCCGGCCTCCTCCTTTTGAAATCCTCCTCGCTTTCCCTGCCGGTGAAAATGACCAGGTCCATGGGAAAATCGCCGGGCCGGAGGTGCGTATTGAAAAAGTGAACGGTGAAGATGAACCAGACGGCCAGCAGCGCTTCCTCGCCGTGCAGGACCAGGGCGATGTTCAGCCACGAGCCGGGGATGATTCGGGCCGCCAGCGGAGCGAACCACATGGCGTAACCGGAAAGGCCGATGATCGCCATGCCCCAGAAAACGGCCCAGTAATCGAATTTCTCCCAGTAGGCGTAGCGGTCGAATTTCGGCCGCGGTCCCATCCACAGAAACCAGCGGATGTGCCGATAGAGATCGACGAAATCCTGCCCGCGCGGAACCAGTGAATTCGGGCCCCACAAAAGCCCTTTTTCCTTCTTGATGACGACGCGGCGAAAGATGTCACCCAGATGGGCGAGGAACGCCAGGGTCAGTATGACCGCGCAGAATTTGTGAAAAAAGAGGATGGAAGCGAATCCCCCGACCACGCGGGCGTAGTCCTGCGCCCAGACCGCGTGGCTGAAACGCAGCGGGAGACCGGTCAGCGCGAGCCCAATGAAGGTGGAGAATATGACGGCATGCAGGTAGCGCTGGGCCAGGGTGAACCGGAGGTGGTAGCGGACCGGCCGGCTTTCCTGCTCGACCAGTTTTCCCGGATCGATGCTTGTGCTCATTGGCCCTCCTGTCCGCCGGCCTCGCCGGTTCGTTTGCGGAGTACCGAGCGAATGAACCACAAAATCGTATGTAAGCCGAAGAAACCGAGCACGCTGATCAACAGAAGGTTCATCAGCAAAGTGACCGACCAGAGAGCCGGATAAGCATGCCGGTTCCTTGGGTTGGCGTGCGGCTGGTAGCTCACGAACCGCTCGGTCGCGCTCGGATGGCACTGGCGGCAGGTGGTGACCAGATTGGCCGGATTCACCATCGATTTGGGGTTCGAAGGGGGAAGAATGTCGTGGTAGCCGTGGCAGTTCCAACAATGGGCGGTTTCGGTATAGCCGAGCGCGGAAACCTGCGCGTGGAACGTGTCGAGGTAGGTCGCGTACTGTTCCCGGTGGCAGTTTCCGCACGTCGCCGAAGTCTTCATCTGCCAGGTGGCTGCCTGCACCCGAGCGATCTGATGGGCCGTGTGACAGTCGGTGCAGGTGGGCGCACTCGCATCCCCGGCCTTCAGCAATTGACCGTGAATTCCCGCGAAATACGCCGCCTTCGGTCCCGCGTGGCAAGTTCCGCACGTCTCCGGGATATTCGTTCGGTAGGTGCGGCTCTCCGGGTTCGTATGGCCCAGGATCTTGTGGGTGCCGTGGCAGCTCGAACAGCTCGCGGCGACCAGCAGGCCCTCCTTGGTCAGTGCAAAGCCGTGAATCGAATCCATGTACATCGCGTAAACGTTTGGCAACCCATACTTCTTGGCCATCGCCGGATTGCTGTGACAGGTGCCGCACGTGCGCGGCACGTTCAGTGGATAGACGGGCGAGGCGGGATTGTTCACCGGAAGGATTTCATGGGGATTACCGTGGCAACCGAGACAGGGCAGGGCGCTGGCCTTGGCATGGACGCTTTCGGCCACGCCCGAGGCCTCCGAGGCGTGGCAGGTGCCGCATTTCACCGGTTGCACTGTAGCCGGGTGCGGAAAGCCGGTGATCGAAGTGTGGCAAGAGGTGCAGGAGAGGCTCGCGTGCACGCTTTTTTGGAAGTGGCCCGGGGCGACGTAGATACTGCGGCCCGACGGGCCTGTCGCCCCCGGCTGCCCGTGGCAGGCCAGGCAGGTGGCATTTTGCGGGTCAGGGGCAGGAGCGGGCGCGCGAGCGGGTCCTCCCAACGTCAGCAAAAGAACCGCAATCAGATGCCAGCCCATGTTCGCCCCCATTCGCCGGGCCCGGGCTCACCGCTCGGGGCAGGGCTATTGAAGCCCGAGTCGCGAAAGAATCTTCGAGTTGTGTTCGCTCATCGCCAAAATGTCGTGGCACGTGCTGCAATCGTTGGGAATCGTTTCTCCGTCGGCAGCCACGTGGCTGCCATCGTGGCAGCGGAAACAGCCGGGCCAATTCGTATGACCGAGGTTATTGGGATAGGTTCCCCAGGTGACGTGCATCTGCGGAAATACGTTCCGCAGATAGATTTGCTGCACGGTATGGATCGCCTCCTGTAATTGCGCGCCCTTGCTGGCAACGACCTGCGGATAGTTCGTCGTGTAAAACTTCTCCAAGGCTTGTGCGATCCGCTCCCTGGCAATCGGGCGGCTCGGATAGTTCGTTTTGAGGGCGGCGAGAGCTTCCTTTTTGATATAAGGCAAATCGGCGCCGATGTAATGCTCCGACATCGCCTGATCGAGGGCGTCGCCGGGCAACTCAAAAGCATGGGTGGGCCGGTTGTGGCAATCCATGCAGTCCATCGTGCGGTGCTGGCCCTGGGCCAGTTGCTGGGGCGTCGCGTTGATGGCCGTCGATCGGAAGACGATGCTCTTGCCGCTGGCATCGGTGTAAGTCACCTCGGGAATCACCTGCCGCTGCCGGTCGAGCGCAATGTACGTGATTTTCGTTCCCGGGGCGAGGTGGTGACCGTGAATACCCTGCGGGCCGCCGGCATTTTCACCGCCAACTTTCATCTCCAGGATCGTGGTTTCCCGCGTATTCTTCTGGTCCGAATCGAAATGGTTCCGTACAAACAGAAGGTTGCCCTCGAAGCGCTGCGGCCAATGGCACTGCTCGCAGGTAGCCCGGGCCGGCCGCAAGCTGGTGACCGGTGACGGAATGGGCCGGGGATAATCATCACGCATGACCGCGAAGACCTGGTTCACGCCGGAAAGCTTCGAGCGCACGAACCAGGACGCGCCTGGCCCGATATGGCAGTCCACGCAGGGCACATGCGAGTGCGGTGAATTCAGATAAGCCGTGTATTCCGGCTGCATCACGGTGTGACAGGTCGTCCCGCAGAATCGCACCGAATCCATGTATTGCACGCCCTTATAAGACGCCGCCGTGAAAATCACGACGTTCATGAATGTGGCGATCGAAATGAGCGCCACCGCACGCCGCAGCAGCGGGTGCCCAAAATCGACGCGCGGGTAGAGCGTCGGCAGTTCGCCGCGCCGGATCAACCGGTGCCGCCGCCACAGCGCGCCGGCGGGCATCAGGATCAGCCCCACCACGAAGAGGGCCGGCAGGACCAGGTAGAAAAGAATGCCGGCATAGGGGTAGCTGGCCGCGCCGCCGCCGAGAACGATTTCAAAGAGCCAAAAGGCGATAACGGTGACGCCGGTGCTGGTCGTCAGCACCGCGCCGGTCAGCGAGATTGGATTCTGCCCGAGATAGACGAGCGGGCGAAGCCAGCCTCCGAGCTGTTCCTTCACACTCATAAACCTTCCCTTCGCCGCTCCCCGCAGCCGGCCAAGTTCTCACGAATTCTTCCCGTTTCGCGATAAGACGCCGCCGTGCCGATCGGAAGCGGCACTGCCAGGCCGGTGGTGGAAAGCGGCGATGGCTTTATTTCTTTGCCAAGGTGCGGACGAAGGCGATTACGTTGTCGATGTCGCTCGAAGAAAGTCCTTTTACCGCCGGCATCTTCCCTTTACCCTTTTCGATCGTTTCGCGGATTTGAGAATCGCTCATCCCCTGTACCTGCTTGGAACTCAGTGGCGGAATCGTTGCGTGAAGCATCTTGGCCAGCGACGGGTTGCCCTGTCCATCGGCGCCATGGCACATGCTGCAATGTGCGTGGTAGACCTGTTTCCCGGCAGCCGCATTGGCTTTGGGTGCGGCGAGCACGGTTGCCGGTAGCGCGAGTGCGGCAAACATGATGACGATGATTCGCATTCTCACTTTTTGGCCTCCTGTTGTCCTCTCGATTCCACTTTCCTGATCAATAGCCAAAAACCGATGACCACGCCCAGGATCACTATAAGGGAGATTCCCAGTCCCTTTCTACGGTAATCCCGCTCCGCCAGAGCGGCTACGCCCGCCTGGTAGGTCTTTTGCGTGATGACCAAGCCCGCTTGCACGTCCTTATCCACCGGCACGGGATTGAAGTTGTGCACGGCCACGCGTGCCTTGGTCAGATCGTCCTGGGCGTCGGCCAGCTCCAGCTTGGCTTGGCCCACTTCCATCCCCGAGGCCTCCGCGCGCGTCAGAATGCCATTCGACCGCCGGATGGACGCCTGGAGTTCGCCCAGACTCCGGTGAATTCTGGCCGCCGCAACGTAGCCGGTGTCGCCCCGCGTATGGCAGTTCACGCAGACAGCCCCCTTGCCCGTGCCGACGAACGCATCGGTGGGTTCCACGATGCGGTGGTTGCTGTGGCAGACGACGCAGCCCGGCAGGCCCATCGTAGCGAAGGCTTGCTTGTGCGGGCTGCGGTCGAAAAGCCGGGCCTGGAAGACGTGGCAGGTCGAGCAGACGTTCACCACTGAGGTCACACCCGGCGGCACGGCGCCGTGGCTGCCGTGGCAGGTGACGCAGGTCGGCGCGCTCAGGTCGGAGCCCACCGTCAGGTCCTCGTAATGCACGCTGGCGGTGTAGGCGGCGTACTGATTGGTGGGAATCTTGTACGGCTTCATGTAGGCGGCGTCGGCATGACAAGCGGCGCAGGTCTTGGCGACGTTGAGCGGGTAGACGCTCGATCGCGGATCGGTGGGAGCGCGAATGTCGTGCAGACCGTGGCAGTCGGTGCAGACGGCGACCTTGGCGTCTCCCTTCGCCAGCAGCTGTCCGTGAACGCTGGTTTGATACTGGCTGAACTGATCGGTGCGCAGCGACGGGTTAAACCTTCGCATATAGGTGGCGTTCGAATGGCAGCTCGCGCACAGGGCCGGGATCTGCTTGCGGCCGATGTGTCCTTTGAAACC
This sequence comes from Patescibacteria group bacterium, assembly GCA_035533975.1. Lineage (GTDB taxonomy): Bacteria > Acidobacteriota > Terriglobia > Acidiferrales > UBA7541 > JAKASX01. The sequence continues at coordinate 65,258 of DATLSU010000059.1, read as the reverse complement.
GGCCGCGGGGCTCATGGCCCTGGCCATGTCGCTGCTGGTCGCATCGCCGCCGTGACAGCTCACGCAGGTCAAGCCATTTTGCGCGTGGATGCCCTTGGCGAAAGCTTCCGGGTTGACTTCAAGTGGAGGATCGAGCCGGCTGTGGCAAGCCAGGCAGCTGTCTGGGGCCGTCTGCGCGCCCGCGCCCGGCAAAAACGCCAGGCAAAAAGCGAGACAGGCAAGAATGGGGAACCAGCCCAACCTGCCGCCTTGCGCGGGACTCTTGCCTTCCATGTAAGATTTCCGCCTTCCTTTTGTTCCTTTGCCCCTACTTCGCCATCACCCCGTAACCATAGGCCGTTAGCGCCAGGACGTAGGCGAGCGCGAAAACAACCGCTCCGGCCGCCCAGCGATGGCGGCGGCCGCGGCTATCCCGGTCGAAAAACGGCAGCAGGGTCCAGAGCGCGGCGGCCAGGCCAAAGACGATCACTCCGAGCGATTCCCCGGTCATGAACCCAACTCTGGCCGGAAGCAGCTTCAACGTCTCGAACATGAACATGAAATACCATTCCGGACGGATACCGGCCGGGGCCGAAGCGAACGGCTTGGCCATGGTGCCCAAGCTCCACGGCCGGAGCGCCGCAAGCGATCCCAGCACACCGAGCGCCAGATACCACGCCATCAATTCGCGCAGCAGGAAATTCGGAAAGAAACCAATTTCGCGCCGTTCGAAAGGATTCGCCTTCCATCGCGCTTCGACGCTCGGAGGCACGCTGATGCCGAAGCGCTGAATCAGCAACAGATGCAGCAGGATGAAAGCCGTTGCCAGTCCCGGCAGCACGGCAACGTGGAAAGCGAAGAAGCGCCCCAGCGTGGCGGCCGTGACGTCCTCGCCGCCGCGCAGGAAAATCAGCAGCCAATGCCCGACGAGCGGCACCTGGCCCACCAGATCCGTCCCGACCGTGGTCGCAAAAAAGGCCAGCGTGTTCCAGGGCAGCAGGTAGCCGCTGAATCCGAAGCCGAGCACCAGAAATAGCAGCACCATCCCGCTCAGCCAGGTCAGCTCACGCGGCTTCCGGTAGGCCTTGAAGAAGGCTACGCTGAACATGTGCGCGAACGCCGTAAAGATCATCAGGTTCGCGCCCCAGGCGTGAATCGAGCGGATCAGCCAGCCGAAACGGGCCTGGGTCATGATGTATTGCACGCTGCCGAAGGCATCGCTCGGCGTGGGGCGATAGTAAAGCAGCAGCAAAATGCCTGTAACCACCTGGAGGCAGAAGAGAAACAGCGTGATCCCGCCCAGGTAATACCAGTAGGAATAGCGGTGCAATGGAACGGTTTTGTGCCGGAGGAAGGAAACCAGATCGTTCCAGCCAAACCGCTCGTCCAGCCAATCCCGAATCTGGGCCGCCGCGCTCATCTCAAGAGGCCGCCGGGCGGCTGACGTAAATATCGTTGCCGCGCACGTGCACGTCGAATTCGACCAGAGGCCGCGGCGGCGGGCCGCTGATGTTGCGCCCTTGGAGATCGTATTTGCCGTTGTGGCAGGGACACCAGATTTCATGCAGGTCCGGCCGGTACTGCACCGTGCAGCCCAGATGGGTGCAGACGGCGGTGAAGGCCACGTACTTGTCGCCGGGGGTAAGGATCAGGATGGCCGGCTTGTCGCCGAAGCGAAAAATCTTTCCTGAGTTCACCCGCAAGGCGCCCACATTGGCCGCCAGAACCGTATTACTGCCCAGGTCGGATCGGGGCGGAGGAATCAGATAGCGAATCACCGGGTAAAGAAACGAAATCAGGGAAGCGACGATGCCCGTTCCCAGGAAGATTTCCAGAAAATGTCTTCGGGGCGGTCTTTCGCTTTTGCTCTCGTCGGTCCGTGTCAATGCGATCGTCTCGCGGAAAAAGCCAGCACTTGCGCTGGATTCTACTCGCCTTTGACGCGATCAGGCGGCATGGGAAGCCGCCATCTGCTTCCGCCCGTCCTCGATCGCCAAAGACAAAACTCGCTTCAGTTCGTCACGCTGCGCTGGCAATGGGACGCAATCAAACGCGCCACGGCGCAACAGATCCAGGTACAGATGCTTATCCGCGTGGCGGAGCAAGGCAAGCACGGGCGGGATGCCCGGCCGGCCCAAAATCGGAAGAAATTGCTGCCTGCTCGGGCACACATGCACCATGATCGCGTCGACCGTCGTATCGCGCAGCAGCGAATTCAGTTGCTCGGCGGTTTCCGGCAGGTAGACGTTGCAGCCCATTTCAACGAGCAGCGCCGCCAGCGGATTCAAATCGTCCGCATCACATCCGCAAAGAGCTACCGAAGATCCCTGGAGAGGATTCATTTTCCGCTCAACGTTCATTGGCGTCATCCTTTATTGGCTGGCCGGTGAGTAACTTCCGCTCCCCTTCACGTTTGCGTTGCCGCCGACGGCCCCGCATACACCTTGACGTCTTGGCCGCTCCATCCGTTTGCTTTGCAACCTCAGGGCTCCCGACCACCTGCCAACATGTGTGCGTGCAACCGGCGGGCCAAACCTCATGCGTCCCTTTTCTCCCAAGTCATTGCGCAACTGCGGATTAGATAAAACTTCCGGTCCGTGTATCTGGAAGCGACAAATGGTGCGCGTTTTTAAATACGGAACAGGCATCTAACTGGGGCATATCGCGCACGACATTAAAGATGGGGTGTGGGATTTTCGCCCACAAAACAACCGCCAGATCGAAACGTCGGGACCTCTTCTTACCGATGGCTGAACTCGTGATCGTTTCCCCGCCACGCACCTTTTGCAATTCCCGGCAATTTTTTGCCAAAAAGTGACCTTTTTCACGTTTTTCTCACGGAGATTTCCGGCGTCGAGCCATAACCAGCCGAAACATGCATAGCCACGTTCCCCCCACCCCAAGCAATCTCCACATAACACAAGTTTTGGTCCGTCATCTGCTTCAGGGGGGGCGGAGGCGAATTTATGCAGCCCTTTTATGGATGGAGCAAATGGGCCTTGGTAGCAGTTTTGCTAGCCTTGGGCTCGTTTGCGACGGGCAACCTTCCTGCAGGCACGATCCAACAACCCCAAAATGGAACGCAAAAGGCGGCCGCTCCTGCCGCCAAGCCAGCTCCTACCTACGTCGGCACGGATACCTGTAAGACCTGTCATGCAGACGTCTTCAACACCGAATTTCAAAACACCCCGCACTATAAGACCTTGCTCAACAAAGAGGCTTCGAAGCAAGGTTGCGAGGGGTGTCACGGTCCCGGCTCGATGCACGTCGCTTCCGGCGGCCAGACCCCCGTGCCGTACGATTTCCCCAAAATGACAGCCCAGGCGATCAGCCAGCGCTGCATGGTCTGCCACCAATCCCGGCACGAGAACATGCAATTCCTCACTTCCGTGCACTATCGCAACGGCGTCAGTTGCACCGATTGCCATTCTGCCCACCACTCGACCGACATGCAGACGCTGCTGGTCAAGCAGCAGCCGCAGCTTTGCTACAGCTGCCACAAGGGGATCGAGCCGCTTTTCCGCATGCCCTTCCACCACCGGGTGGACGAAGGCATGGTGCGGTGCAGCGATTGCCACAATCCGCACGGCAGCTTTGCCGCCGCCGCGCTCGAGCCCGGCGGCGAAAACAAGCAGTTGCGCACGGGCCCGGCCGGCAACGCCATCTGCGTGCAATGTCACGTGGACAAGGCGGGCCCGTTCGTCTTCGAACACGAGCCCGTGGTAACCGACGGGTGCCTGGATTGCCACGTTCCCCACGGCTCGCCGAACCCGCATCTATTGAAAGTCGCCAACGTCAATCAGCTTTGCCTCGAGTGCCACACCCAAATGAACGCCACCGGCGCGCCCGGCATTCCGAGCTTTCACAACCAAACAACCCAATTCCAGGCCTGCACGATGTGCCACACGCAGATTCACGGGTCTAACTTCAGCCAATATTTCTTCAGGTAAGGCGGCCATGAACAGCCAGGAGGCAATTGTGTCCATTCATACACAGGGAAACTGGCGGACCGCGCGGTATCTCGTGATTGCATTAGCTTTCGGCGGATGGTTCACGGGGACCGCTTTTGCCCAAACCGCAATCAACAATCGAGCCTCAAAGGGCACAGCGTCCGAGGCGGCCGATCCGCCCGCTTCGGATTCCGCTGACCCATCGTCATCCGGCGATCCAGCCGCGATGCCAACCGGCATCAACGCCGGCAATTACAACGTTCAGGGCTCGCTGACCTTTGGCTGGCGGTATAGCAATATCACCGGCAGCCAGGCGAATTACGACACCTTCGTCAATTTGCAACAGGGGCCGCGCCTGCTCGATTTCTCCTTCAATGCCCGCTCGCTCAACCACAATGGCGCGCTCTTCGACAATATGTCGGTCGCCGGCTTCGGGTTCGGCGGCGATCCGGTCGATGTGGTTCGGCTGAATATGACGAAAAACAAGTGGTACGACTTCAACGCCACCTACCGGCGATACAAATATTTCTGGAACTACAATCTGCTCGCCAATCCGCTCAACCCATCCAGTTCCGTTCCCGCGGTTCCCATCACCACGTCCCCGCACCTGATGGACTTGAGCCATCGCATGACGGACTTGCAGTTGAGATTGTTTCCGCAGTCGGCCGTCCATCTGCGGCTCGGCTATACGCACAGCCTGGAGGTGGGCCCCTCGTTTACGACCGATGGCGCGGCAACAGCCCCCATCGACGAGCTGGGAGCTACGGCTTTGCTTTACCAGAACTTCAAAACAACCGAAGACAACTACGACATCGGCATCGATTTCGATTTCCTGCCGCGAACCACCCTCAGCTACGACGAGTTCGTTGAGCACTACAAGGAAGACACATCCGCCATGGACGGAAACCTGAATTACGTGTTACCGGACGGCACTCCTGTGGACCTCGGTTTGGTGTTCTCGCCCGGCACCCCCTGCGCCACTCCGGTGACCGATCCCAATACCACTCCTCCGACAGCCACCGGAGGGGTCTGCCAGGGCAACATCCTGGCTACCCACGACGTTCGGCCTCGTGCCACCATCCCCACCGAGCGCTTCGCGTTTCAGACCACCTATTTTCGCAATCTCAATATGACCGGCCAGTTCAGCTACAGTTCCGGCAGCCAGACGATCGATAATCCTCTCAATTACAACACGTGGATCGGCGTGAATACCCGGTACGACGGCCTGGGCTCGAACGACACGGCAACCACCAAGGCCAAGCGGATCATCGTCAATGGCAACTGGAACACCGTCTATGACGTAACCGCGAAGTTCCGCGTCATGGACAGCTTCGATTACAACAATTTCCGCATCCCCGGAATTGACAATTTCAACGTCATCAACTATTTTGCGCCGGTGGGTGGTTTCTCGCTGGCCGGAGCAGCCGCGCTGGCCCAAAACCCCAGCCAGTACCTGTTCAATCCCGCCACTTGCCCCGCTCCGTACACGGCGGACGCTTGCCCGCAGCACGATTCCACGTCGGCCGGAGCTGATGCGGCCACCGGTTACCAGAGAAGCTATCTCGCGCAGGATTTTCGGTCGAACACATTCGAGCTGATTTACGATTTCACCCCGAAAGTCGGCGGCCACGTCGGCTATCGCTACACCAAGCGCATCATCACCGACATCAATACACAACTGTTCTACACGGCTGAAATTTTTTACCCTGGGGGTACGGTCGGAGCGGCGCGCGGAGATTGCGCGTCGGGATGCGCGCCCGGGCCCAATGGTTCCCTTGTTTTCACGGGCCTGGCATCCGGCAGCGACGCCTACAATCAAGCAGCCAATATCGATGGCAATTCGGCCCTGTTCGGCTTGTGGGTTCGCCCGGCCCGTAATTTCCGCACCAGCTTCAATCTCGAACTCTTCTCCGCCGATCAGTCTTTCACGCGGATCACGCCGCGCCTTCTCCGCCACTATCAAATCAATTCGACCTACACGCCGGTAGCGTGGGCCAACATCACCGGCACGATCGACATCGTCGATAGCAGCAACGATGTGACCGAGGTACAAAACAAAAATCACGACCGCAGCTACAGCATCTCCACCACCTTCATGCCGGCCAGCCGCTTCTCCTTCGATCTCTCCTACAACTACAACGACATCTACACCCAGGCGCTGGCTTGCTATACGGTTGGATTTGGCCCCCTGCCGACTGGCGCCGCTGCCTGTCCGTTCGCCGCCTCGCCCGTGCCGGTCGCGGCAATCACGACCTATTCGAGCAAAACCGACTACGCCGGCGCCGATATGATGGTCAAACCGATCAAGCAGTTGACCTTCACGTTCGGATACTCCGGCAGCTTCGTACGCAGCACTCCGTCCTGGTTCAATCCGCTCAGCAGCTACTCGGTCCCGTTCCTCGATCCGCTTACGCCTTACGGTCCGCTCCGATACAACTACCAGCAGCCGTACGTAAGGATGAATTGGGACGTCTACAGGGGGCTTTCGTATACGGCCTCCTGGAATTACTACGGCTATAACAGCCGCGGAAACGATAATCCCGTGGGTCTGGCTCCGCTCGGCACAGAGGACTTCAACGGCAACAACATGACTATGTCGGCGCGCTACGCGTTTTGAGCATGGCTTGGGATTTATTCAGTTTCGAAGCTCAGGGAAGCGGGCCGCCACGCTCGGGCGGTCCGCTTCCGAAGAACATTCCCGCCGGGGCTGATCCTCCTCCCCCCCACATCCCCCGGCTCCGGCGGGAACCCCACCCGACGCGGTCCGCGCAGACCGTCATCACGATGACGCGGTACCTTGAAGACATGGCGAATGCCACGGCGGCCAAAGCGGTCGTCAATGCTTTCAGCGGATACCGGAGCTCAGAGGATGCCGGCGCCCGGCTTTAGAGGGAGTCCTGAAGCCGCTCAACCGGTAAAGCAAATGAGGTATAAAGACACTTAGCACGGATGCCGGAGCGGCGCGGCCCCCAGGGTCAAGATTGGCATCTCTCGGGATCGTCTCCGCACCTCTGCCTGTAATCTACGCCACTGCTGCTACTTGGCGGATTTCCCCAGTTCGCGAATGTAAGCGACCACATCGGCCACTTCTTTGGCGCTCAAGGTCCGCTGGGCTGGCATCTTGCCGATGCCGTCGGTGATGTCTTTGGACAGCTGGACGTCGCTTTTGGCCTGGACCTCTTTCGAGTCCAGCGCGCGCATCGTTACGTGCATCATCTTGGCTATGGCAGGATTCCCCTCGCCATTGGCTCCGTGGCAACCCTGGCAGCTATGCGAGTAAACAGCCTTGCCCTCTTTCGCATTGCCGGGCGGCGCGGCCCAGGCAAGACTCGCCGCTGCCAGCACCAGCGCGGCGGTAAAAAGCCAGTTTTTGCGCATTTTCTCCTCCATTGGCCTTTGGTCTGTTTTCTACCATTTCTCGATCGGTGCGTGGATTTCCCGTCCCGGCCCGTGCGAATGGGCTGGCAATCCGTTGCATCGCCAAACCATATAGCTGTGCAATCGGTGGGCCACAACGGCAATTCGTTTCCATACCCGGGGCTGGTGATGGGCTTCGGGAGGGGTGAAGAGTGCCCTCCGCTTCTCTTGACGCCGTACTACTTCTGCGATGCTATCATGAAAAAATGCATTTCCATCCCGGGTGGCGTCTCAAAGCGGTACTGCCCGTGGCGGTCGTACTGCTGGGCGGGCTCGCTGTTTTTGAAATCGTCACCGTTGAATTGCAGGATTACCAGCGTTACCGCCTTTTGGCTGTGGCCGCAGGCGGCGCCTTAGCGGTGTGCGCCGTGCTGCTGGTAGCCTTGGCCTTGCTGATCCAGCGGCCGCTGATCGAACTCAGCCAGAAAATCGAGCAGGTCCGCGGCGGCAATCTCGATGCCCGCGTCGCTTTCTCCGAGCGGCAGGACGATGTTGGACGGCTCGGCCGGAATTTCAACGACATGGTGCGCCAACTTCGCGAAGGCCGGGACGAACTCCAGCTTGTCTACCAAACCCAGATGTCGCGCGCCGAACACTTGGCCACTCTGGGAGAACTGGCCGCGGGCCTGGCTCATGAAGTTCGCAATCCCCTGGCGGGCATTTCCGGCGCCGTGGACATCATCGGTCGGGAGCTGCCGCCGTCGAGCCCCCATCGATTGATCGCCGGCGAGGTGCAGCAGGAGGTGCGCCGCATTCACAGCCTGCTCACCGAGCTGCTGGATTACGCCCGGCCAAAGCCATGCGATATCCACTCGGCCGATCTCAACGCCACCATCGAGCACTGCGTCCAGTTGGCTCGCCAGCAGGTAGTCTCGCGTCCGATCGAGGTTGTTTTCGCCGCCGGTGATCTGCCGCCGGTCGCTCACGACCCGTTTCAGATCGAGCGGCTCATCCTCAATCTATTACTGAACGCCTTTCAGGCGATCCCCAAGGAAGGCACGGTAACCATCGGAACGGCGAGCGAGAAGGGCTTCGCTCTGATCGCGGTGCGGGACACCGGGACGGGCATCTCCGCCGAGCAGCTTCCCAACATCTTTCGGCCCTTCTTTACCACCAAGCGCCAGGGAACCGGCCTGGGCCTCTCGCTTTCTCGCCGCATCGTCGAACAGCACGGAGGGCATATCGAGGTTCATAGCAAGCCGGGCCAGGGCACGGAATTTCTGATATGGTTGCCTCTCGCATCGCAGGAACTCGCAGAGGCTGGGAGTCTCAAAAAATGGCAAAGTTCAAAATCCTGATCGTCGACGATGAGCGGCTGCTTCGTTGGAGCCTGCGGCAGAAGTGCGAGGAGTGGGGCTACCAGGTCTTCGACGCCGAAAATGGGACCGATGCCATCGCGCTGGCGCAATCGGAGACGCCGGACGTCGTTCTGCTCGATGTGCGGCTGCCGGACATCAGCGGCCTGGAGGTTTTAGAAAAACTGAGGGCGAGCGGCGATTCGAGCGCCGTCATCATGATTACCGCTGACCCGCAAATCGACGACGTGAAAGCGGCGCTCCGCATGGGCGCCTACGATTACGTCGGCAAGCCGCTCGATTTCGACGGACTCAGCGTTACCATCCAGAACGCCTTGGAAGTGCGCCGCCTCCGCGGGGAAGTCGAATCGCTGCGCGGCGAAGTTCGGCGGCAGAGCGGCTCTTACGAAGTGGTGGGCGCCTCGAAGAAAACCGTCGAGCTGATGCGGTTCGTCCGGAAAGTGGCCGCCAGCGAAGCATCGACCATTCTGGTGCAGGGGGAGAGCGGCACGGGAAAGGACCTGGTCGCGAAGGTGCTCCATTACGAAAGTTCCCGCCGTGACGGCCCCTTTGTGGCCATCAACTGCTCGGCCATTCCCGAAACGCTGATCGAGGCCGAGCTCTTCGGCCACGAGAAGGGCGCATTCACCGACGCCAAGGCGATGAAGAAGGGCCTGTTCGAGATCGCCCACGACGGCACGCTGTTTCTCGATGAAATCGGCGAGCTCACCCACTTTCTCCAGGCCAAGCTGCTGCGCGTGCTCGAAGATCAGGTGATTCGCCGCGTCGGGGGCGTCCGCGACATCCAAGTCGACGTCCGCGTCGTGGCCGCATCGAACCGTGATCTCGAGCGAGCCGTGCGGGAAGGCCATTTGCGTCAGGATCTCTACTACCGCCTCGCCGTCATTTCCATTTATATCCCGCCGCTGCGCGAGCGGAAGGAAGACATCCTGCCGCTGGTCGATTTCTTCATCCAGGATTACAACCGCAAATTTCGCAAATCCATCCGCGGAATCACCGAGGAAACCCGCCGTCTGATGCTGGCCTACGAATGGCCGGGAAACGTCCGCGAACTGCGCAACGCGGTGGAACGGGCGATGATTCTCGAGGAAGAGTCCCTGCTGCGGCCCAGCTACTTGCCCTTTTCGGTGACGCAGCCGCACGCCGGCATTACGGCCTTCGAACGCGCTTCCTCCCCTCTGGCCGGCGAGAGCCTTCCCGGAGGCCGCCGCCTCCCGTCGCTGATCATCCCGGAGGGCGGCACGTCGCTCGAGGAGATCGAACGCTCGATGGTTGTGCTCGCTCTCGAACAGGCTCATGGCAACCAGACGCAGGCGTCGCGCCTGCTGGATATCAGCCGCGACGCGCTCCGCTACAAAATGAAAAAATTCGGCCTGATTCACGCCGAGGACGGCGAGGAAGCGTCCGCCCCCGGCTAGCTGTTCCCGACTGACCGAGTCTTGCTGCGATGGATCCCCGCATCGCCTATTTCTCGATGGAAATCGCCCTCGACCCGGGTCTGCCCACCTACGCGGGCGGGCTCGGGGTCCTCGCCGGCGACACCTTGCTGAGCGCCGCCGACCTGGGCTTGCCGATCGCCGGCGTCACCCTGCTCTACCGCCGCGGCTATTTTCGCCAGCGCCTGGACGCCCAGGGCCATCAAGGCGAGCAGCCCGAAGAATGGCGGCCCGAGGACCTGCTCGAGCCGGTGGAACCGGTGGTGGACGTGGAGATCGAGGACCGCGTCGTCCGCGTGCGCGCCTGGCGCTGGCACATTAAAGGCATCGGCGGCCGTGGAGTTCCCGTCTACTTTCTCGATACCGCCCTCGAGCCGAACGCGCCCGCCGACCGCACCTTCACCGATTCCCTCTACCTGGGCGACGACCGCTATCGCCTCTGTCAGGAAGTCGTGCTGGGCATCGGCGGCGTGCGCCTGCTCACCGCCCTCGGCTACCACGCCATCGAAACCTTTCACATGAACGAGGGCCACGCGGCCCTGCTGTCGATTGCCTTGGTCGAGCAGCGCTTCGAAGGCCGGCCGCTCGCGGAAGCGACGGCGGCCGATATCGAGGCCCTGCGCCATCACTGTGTTTTCACCACGCACACGCCCGTCGCCGCCGGCCACGACCAGTTTCCGCGGGAGATGGCCGAGCGCGTGCTCGGCCATGAACGCGCCGCCGCTCTCGATCGCGCCGGCCGCTTTCACGACGGCGTGCTCAACATGACCTATCTTGCCTTGGAAGCTTCTCATTACGTCAACGGGGTCGGCATGCGCCACGGCGAGGTTTCGCGCGGCATGTTCCCGCACTATCCGATCCGGGCCATCACCAACGGCGTTCATGCGGTTCGCTGGACGGCGCCGCCATTCGCCGCCCTCTTCGACCGCCACATCCCCGAATGGCGCCGCGACAACCTCTACCTGCGCTACGCAGTCGGGATCGAAACTCAGGAAATCGCCGCCGCTCACACCGAGGCCAAGCGCGCCCTGATCGAGAAGGTTCGCGAGTATTGCGGCGTTAGGCTCGATCCTTCCGTGCTCACGATCGGTTTCGCCCGCCGCGCCACCGGCTACAAAAGACCGGAATTGCTGCTCACCGATCTCGAGCGGCTGCGCTCGATCGCCACTCGCCTCGGTCCTTTCCAGGTGATCTATGCCGGCAAGGCGCACCCCGACGATGCCAGCGGAATGGAAGCGATTCGCCGCGTATTTCAGGCCGCGGCCGATCTGCGAGGCTCCGTGCCGATTGTTTACGTCGAAAACTACGATTTGCAGCGCGCGCGATTCCTCACGGCCGGCGTCGACCTCTGGCTGAATACTCCGCAGCGCCCGCAAGAGGCCTCGGGCACCAGCGGAATGAAGGCCGCTCTCAACGGCGTCCCCAGCTTGAGCATTCTCGACGGCTGGTGGCTCGAAGGTCACATCGAGGGCGTTACCGGGTGGGCCATTGGCGCCGATAGCCATCGACCCAGCGATCCCGGCGCCGAAGCCGCCTCCCTGTACGAGAAACTCGAAAACGTGATCCTGCCGGCTTTCTATGGCCGTCCCGAGGCTTACCTCGAAGTGATGCGCTCGGCCATCGCCCTGAACGGCTCCTTTTTCAATTCTCAGCGCATGCTGCGCCAGTACGCCCAAAATGCGTATGGGATCGAATGCTGAAAGCCCCCCAGGCATTGCCTTCCATGCGAATCTGAAATATCACGCAGCGTGCGGCGTCGAAAGGCGCAAGACTGCGTACGACGGCCGCCCCCCCGGGCTATCGCTCATATGGCTAAGTCATGGACGGAGAACACATTAAAGAATCCCTCATACTGGAAGCCGGCGTGCCCTATACGAAGGCAGAAGTTGTTAAGGATCCGGATCCAGAAGTGGTGCCGCCAGTAACCCGGTGGCCAGAGGTGAAGATCCCGGGAAGCGACCTTCACCATCGAAACCACAGGGTGTGCTTCGGTCGAGAGCGAACCGAAGCGGGCAAGATGTGATCCGGATCCTTGGGCGGCTGCGCGTGGCAGCCTAGAAAGCGCCGGAATTTTAGGCGCACCGGCCACTGGGCCGGAAAATGCCGCGCCTCCAGCCGCCCTACTTTTTTCGCTTCAGGTCCGTAGCCCAGCAAGGCTTATCTTTCTTCTCCCCGTAGCCGTCCTCAGCGGAGGAAGTTCCTCATCCAGATGTCAGGGGAGAGGACTAACCTGTTGCATCTAACCCACGAACGGGAATCCTGCTGCCCAGTTCAGTTCTTGTCAGACTCTTCCGGCCAGCAGATCGTTAGCAGAAACGCGCTGTCTTCAACAGCTTCGACGTCATGCGGAAGCGCGCGATCGAGCGCCAGCAGATGCCCCGTGGGTAGATCGAAAATCTTGCCGCCCGCGTGCATTCGAAGGTAACCCGCGACAGTCTGCACGGAGATTCTGCCTGAGGCCTTGTGTTCATGGATGCGCGCCTGGGGTTGCAGCACGGTCAAAACAATCCGAAAGTCTGCCTGTTTGACAAGCGCCTTAGAGTTTCGCCCACTCTGCCAGGCATTCTCGCCGCGCAATCGCTCGATCTCCGTTTTTAGATCAAACGCAAGCGTCGGAGCTTCTAACGGACCGGGCGGCCGGAGCGCGCCAGAGCCACCCGGCGATTTGCGTGTAGAATCCACATCACCCTCCCAAGCCAAGATCGGGTTTCAGATTCATCTGGAAGCGGTAAGGATCCTTTTCATCCTGCTCGAAACCGACGCCATGGGCTAGCCGCAGCATGGGCACATTGTCGCGTTCCGTCATTCCCCACACAATCCGCAGTCCCAGCCGCCGCGCTTCTTCGACCACTGTTTTCAACAACCGGCTTCCAATCCCCTGCACCCGGTATTCCTGACGCACGAAAACAGCTACCTCACCGGCGTCCCCGTCAGGGCACAGAACGGCGTGGCCCACCACTTCCCCGCCGGAGACGGCAACGAAATCCACAGTCCCATTCAGTTTTTCGAGCCACTGATCCAGGCCCTGGCGCGGAGGCAAGCCGAGCGACGCCGGCCTTGGCTCGAAGCCTTCATACATCGCGCGAAGCAGAGCCCGATCGCTCGTGCTTGCCGGGCGGACCAGGATTTCCCGGAGAGTACCCATTTCGGCCAGAGCTGTCATGAGTAGTTTCCGAGAGACGCCTCTTCTTCTCCTGCGTGGCGGGCGACGCGAAGCGCGACGGCGCGGCTCTGGCTGCGAAGCCGGGTGGCGGCATCGGCCCGGTCGAACGTCTTCTCCATCTCCCCGGCCGCGCGAATCAATTGCGCGAGTTCGTTCAAAAGATCCCGATGTTCCGTTTTTAGCTCGTGGGCAAAGGCGGATATCTCCGCATCGGAATCCGGCAATTCCGGCCAGTCTATCGTCTCTTTCGATGCCAGATGTTGCGACAAGTGCAGCCGCAATTGCTCGGCGGATTCCCGAAACCGCGCAACGTTCTCGGAAGTCTCCGCACCGCTCGCCCCGGGGCGGATTCGATCGGCGGCTTCTTCGAACAGCCGGAGTTTTTCGAGCACTTGTTGCCGCCGGCCTTCAGCCGAGCCTGCCGATTCGCTCATGGCGCCACCTGGGCTTATGGCAGCACTCGGGCTGCCAGAAATGCTCATACTCCACGGCTGCTCGATTTCCGGAGAGAACAAAGGGCTTACCAGTAAATCCTCCAGCCAGGCGCGGAGCGCAACAAGCTCTGGCCTTGTGCGGCAGAGCGCACGGCCATGCGCCAACTGGCGCAGCTTCCGCAAAGAACAGTCTGCCAGCCGGCCTAATCGCCTGATTCCTCAGCAGTTGAATTTACCGATTCTGGCAGGCTAAATGCACACTCAGGTAGGAAGGCCAGATTGTTTCTAGCTCTGACCCGATGAAGCCGCCCGGAGGACGGAAATGAGAGCACAAGAGAACCCTCAGCCCCTGGTGGCAACAGGCCCGGAGGTGGTTGCCGTGGAAATGCCCAATCGGGTGAATCTCGGTACGATAGTTGTCGCCACCGATTTTTCACCAGCGTCGGATCGCGCCCTGAACTACGCTCTGGCGATCGCCCGTCGTTACGATTCCCATATCTATGTCGTGCACGCGATTCGGCCCGATCTCTACACGCTCACCCCGCCCGAAGCCTCGGTCGGCATGGTCGAGTTGGTCCATCAGGCGGCCGAGCAGGAGATGGCCGAACTTCTGATTTCGGGTCGCTTGCGCGAGGTGCCGCATCAGGTGATGATCGAGGAAGGGGACGTCTGGGATGTGCTCTCGCGCATGGCAAACCTTCATAATGCCGACCTGGTGGTCCTGGGCACGCACGGCCGCACCGGTTTCGAGAAGATGTTCCTCGGCTCGATGGCCGAACGGGTGTTTCGCCTCTCGAAAGTTCCGGTCCTGACCGTGGGACCGGGCGCGCCGCAGACGGCGCCCGTGGAGGTTGAGGTGAAAAATATTGTCTACGCCACCGATTTCTCGGAAAATTCCCGGCGCGCGCTGCCCTACGCGCTTTCGCTGGCGGAGGAGCACCAGGCATCGCTCACCCTGCTTCACGTCGTCGAGAACGCCCAGGAGCTTTCCCCGGCCACGACCCAAGGACTGCGGGAATCCTTCACCGAGCGCCTGGAAGGCATGCTTCCACCCGGGTCCGATCTGTGGTGCTATCCGAAGTCGGCCGTGAACTTCGGCGTGGCCGTCGAGCAGATTCTGCAAACGTGTGATTCGGCCAAGGCCGACTTGCTCGTGCTCGGCATCCGCGGAGGCGGTGTTGCGATGGGACATTCGCCGGCCGCCAGGGCATATCAGATCGTTTCCCAGGCCACCTGCCCGGTGCTGACGGTGCGCGGCTAGGCGAGTGGCTCTCCGGAAACAGACGGCGCCGAAGATGCCGTGGTGTATGCCGGTTTTCTACACGTAATCGAACAGGGTCATGAACCCGAAGTCCATGTGGATCTGCTGGTGGCAATGGAAAATGGTGAGGCCGGGATCGTTCGCCACGAAATCGATTTCCATTTCCTGGTAGCCACCGAGCATCACCACGTCCTTGGCGACTCCCGCTGTTCGCACTCCCGCCACGCGGGTCAGCTCGAAAACATGCCGATGAAGATGAATCGGGTGGATGTCGTCGGTGGCGTTGCGCATGCGAATGCGGTAGCGTTTCCCTTCCCTCAGGTGAAATGCGGCGGGAACCATCACGCCCGTCGCCGGGAAGGCCACGCCATTGATGGTCCATTGGTTGAAGCCATCCAAAGCGGCGTTATTTTTCTGGAACAGCATGTCAAACGTCTCGTCGGGCTCGGGAGCGGTCGCTCCAGGCTTGGCGAAGCGCATGTAGTCCCACCGGGAGGGCGCGGGCGTGACCCACTGCGCCTCGCCCGTTCTTCCCGCGTATTCGACGACGATGCCCATGCCGTGATGGCGGTCGTCGTTGTCGAGATCGCCCATGACCCACACGCCCGGATGGTTCATTTCCACGATGGCATCGATCCGTTCGGCCACGCCGAGCCACACCACGGGAACCTTGGCCGGGTTCGGCACGGGGTTGCCGTCGAGCGCCACGACCTCAAAGGAATGCCCCGGCAGGGCCAGGCTCCGGATCTCCGTCGCGCTCCCGTTCAGAATGCGGAATAGGACTCGTTCGCCCGGCTTGACGCGAATCGGCTCGCCGTGACCGAGCATGCGCCCGTTGATGGTGAACGACCCGTAACCGACTTCGTATCCGCGCGGCATGCCCTTGGCGAGAGAGGCCTTCATCTCCGCTTCGCCTTGTTCCTTGAGAGACTGCACCTGGGTCGCGGGGGAAAGGAAATCCAGATTCATATCCCCGCCATGGCTGAACGTTGGCTGGAACTCCTTCATCACCAGAAATACTTCGCGATCGTAGCGCCCCGGATCGTTTCGCGGCTCGATGTAGACCGGACCCACTTCGCCGCCATAGGTTCCGGCGGAAAGATTTGCGCCCGCGCGAATATGGGAATGATAAAAGCGGAAGCCGGCCGGGCGCGGCGTGAACACAATGCGCCGCCTGCCCTCTTGCCCTTCTCTCTCTGCGGGAATGAACGGGGTGCCTTCTTCGGCGGTGCCGTCCACGCTGTCCGGAACCAGTTGTCCGTGCCAGTGCAGCTGCTCGGGTCTCCGGGTGCGGTTGATGATATCGACGGTGACCTGGCGTCCTTCGCGGAAGCGCAGCAGCGGCCCTGGAAACTGGCCGTTATAGGTCGTCACCGAAACGATTCGCTGGGGAGCGATCTCGACGGGCCTGGTTTCGATTTCGATGGTGTAGTCGGCCGGGCCTTCCCGCGCCGGCTGGCGGGATTCCCCTTGCCGCAACGCCGCGCCGGTCGCCAGCGCGGCCTCTTTGGGTGCCAGCAGCGCCCCTCCCGCCAGCATTCCCGCACCCTTCAAAAATCCACGTCTCGACTCCTTGAACTCCTTCATGACTGGATCCTCCCGTTTTGTCTCTTCCGTCCTCGTGCGTCGAGCGACCATGTGCCACCGCCCGCCGCAATCAGAAAAAGCAATGAGCAAAGCATGGCAAAATCGGCCCGCGCATCGCTCACCATGTACCAGAAGCCCTGACCCGCGCGAAACAGCTCGGGAATCTTCGTCGTCGCGATCGCCGTCAAGATCACGATCAACAACGGAACCGCCGCCACGCGCGACCAAAGGCCCAGCAATACCAGGAGCCCGCACGCGGTCTCGAAAGTTCCCACGAAATGAGCGGTGAAATAGGGATGCGGAAATCCGATTCTCGCGAAGCGAATCACGCCCATGCGCGCATCCGTGTACTTGAGAATCCCCTGGGTGAAAAAAATCAGCCCGACGGCCAGACGGATGAGTAGAATGGCGGGCCGGCCTCGCGGAGGCTCGAAGAAGAAGCGAATCAGCGGCTTCATATCATTGATTGGTCCTTTTCCCCGAGACGCTGCCGGGCCATCGGGCCGCGGGCCGGCCCGCGGATGAACGGGCAAGCGGGACGGGAGCGGCCCCGGCCTATTTTCTTTCTCGGACCACAAGCGAAGCCCGGGTCAAATCCCAGTCGAAGCGCATCGTGCAGGCGCTGCCGCCCGGCACGAGGGAAATCGTAAAATCCTCCCGCTTCGACGGGAGCTTGGAAATGGACATCGAGAGGCGCGCGAGATCGGAACTTTTCCCCGGATAATAGGACATAAATCCAATCGCGTCTCGCGAGGTTTTGTTGACGATCAGGGTCCACGAGTCCGGGTTCGGGATGGCGAAAAGCGTGTACTTTCCCGCCGGTATCGGCTTACCGTCCGCCGTCAAATTGGCCGTGGTATCGAATGTCGTCGCCTGATTCGCGCCGAGGATCCACACCTGCCCGTAAGGCACCAGATCACCGAAGATTTTCCGGCCGCGTACCCGCGGACTCGAATATTCCACGGTGATGATTTTCCCGTCGGCGAAGCGGCAACTGGCCTTTGCCGGAGGGCTTCGCCGCTCGCCCCCAAACTGCCGGGCCATGCCGGGAGCCACCCACACGGCCAAACCCAAAAGAGCCACGCCAAACATCGCGAAAAGTTTCCGCATGTTTTCGCGCCTCCCCGGCGTCAGCGAAAATTGTACTCCATTTGGCCGGCCGTGAAGCGACCGGGTCACTTCCGGCCGAAGTGGCCGGGAATCCAACGGTGAAAGGGGATTTTCAGGAGGGTTCCGGCGCCGGCGGCTGCCTGCGACGGCGCCCCGCGGCCGATCCTAGTGAGTCATGGCGTAAACGACGTAGTTGATTCCGATGCGGGTTCCCAAATTCGAGAATTTTTGCGGGTAGCGCGGATCATTCATGCCCTTCCACGAATCGCCGATGTCCGAATTCAAGTCGAAGGCCACCATGATGCGGCCATGATCGTCGCGAATGGCTTGCCAGCGCGCCACCTTGCCGCCATTTTTATAGCCCGTGAGCAGGTGGTCGTAGCCCGTGATTCTGTACCGCTTGCTCAAATCGTAGACCGTGTGGAAAATCGGGTCGCCGGCTGGAATATCCACGAGGGAGCGGTTCGGGAACACCATCTTCATCGTCTTTACGAAATAGGCGTCCTCTTCAGGGCCCCAGCAATCATCGGCCATGAAGAAACCGCCGCGAAGCAGATATTCGCGCAGAATTTTCGCCTCTTTCTCCGTCAAGCCCCATTCGCCCACCTGGACCGCATAGAGAAAGGGCCAGTTGTACGCGTCGTTGCCGTCTTCCAGCATGATGGGTTGCTCGGCCGGGCGCGCGTCGACCAGAGTCAACCGGCCAACCGCCGCTGCAAGATTCCGATCGGCCAGTGGATAGTCCTGAGTCCAGAGGGTAAGACCCTTTCTCCAGTCCCCGTCGAAACGGCCGCGATAACCGTCGAGAGGACCCCCGGGAAACATCAGGCGGGCGAATGTCCATTCGGCCGGCCTGTTATAGCCGGCCGGCAGTGGGACCTGGCCCCAGCCGTATTGGACGGAGGGGTATTGGCGAAACGGGCGCTGCGCGTAGGAAACGCTGTAGAGGGCGCCGGCCAGTATGACGGTACATAAGAGCCAGCGCAGCCACCCCCAGACCTTCGTTGCATCCATATTGCATCCTGTTGGTCAGAGGATAGCACGTCACGGCCTTGCGGCGTGGCCTCGCCGGCTGCCCGCACGCATGCGCGAATGGTAATGCCCTGGCGCCGTTGAGGAAGCCCGATCGCATCTACGCTATCATGTCGGTTTCGGACCGGCATCAGATGGCATGGGAGAGGAAAGTGGCAGAACGTGAGGACGACTAAAAGGAATCCGCGCCTCAGACGCGCTCTTCTGGCGTTGAAGTTTTTAGTCCCCGTGGCCCTAATGGCCATGTGCCCCAATCTGCTGGCGCTGGAAGGGCGCGTCTCCGGTACCGTGCGCGATTCGAGCGGCGCGCCGGTCGCTGGCGCTCGAATTCAACTGCGAACCAACTCCTCTTCCTCCGCGACTACGACGGACTCTCGCGGCCATTTTTCCTTCGCTCGAGTCCCGGCAACCCAGGGCACGGTTGTCGTCCAAGCGCGCGGCATGCAAACCGTCACGAGGCACTGGAGCGGCGCTGCGGCAACCCTGGATATTACCCTCGAGCCGCAAGCCGTGAAGCAGCAAGTCGTGGTCACGGCAACCCGCACCCCAACCCGCCTGGGCGAGACGCCTTCGAGCGTCATTCTTCTCTCGCGCAAGGATCTTCAGGCCACCCCCAGCCTGATGCTTGACGATGCTCTGCGCCAAATTCCCGGCTTTAGCACGTTTCGCCGCTCCAGCAGCCGCACGGCGAACCCAACCACCGAAGGCGTTTCGCTCCGCGGCCTGGGCGCCAGCGGATCGAGCCGCGCCCTCGTACTCGAGGACGGGATTCCGCTCAACGATCCATTCGGCGGATGGGTCTACTGGGACCGGATTCCCAGCCAGTCGATTGCCAGCGTCGAGGTCGATCAAGAAGGCGCATCGAGCCTGTACGGCAGCAATGCACTGGGCGGCGTCGTGCAAATCCTCTCGCGCCGGCCCCCGCCGCCGGCCGCCTCCCTCGAGATGGCTTACGGTAACCAGAACACGCCCGACCTCTCCTTCTGGGGCGGCGAGGATTACAAGGGCTGGCAAGCCTCGCTCGGAGCCGAGATGTTTCGCACGGATGGCTATTTCCTGGTTCCGCAGGCCGATCGCGGTAGCGTCGATACAAAGGCGAACCTGCGGTATGCGACGGCTGACCTCACGATCGGCCGCAAGATTGGACGCCACGACTACGTTTTTGGCCGCGGCTGGTATCTGAATGAATCCCGCAACAACGGCACCGTTCTGCAGGTGAATAGCACCCAGCTCGCTCAGGGAGCTCTGGGCGCCGATCTCGACCTGGGCCGCGCCGGCAGCCTCTCCCTGCGCTTCTATGGGGACTTTCAGCATTATTACCAGACCTTCTCGGCTGTCGCGGCGACTCGCGACAGCGAAACCCTCACCAACCGGCAGACCGTCCCCTCTCAGGGCGTCGGCGGCTCCGCCGTTTGGTCGCGTTCCCTCGGGTCCCATCAAACCCTGGTTGCCGGCTTCGATGACCACGAAGAAATCGGCCGCAGCGATGAAATTATCGGCACGCTGGCAGCACCTACCGCCCATCAATCTTCCGGTGGCCGGCAGAGAACCACCGGTGTTTTTGGAGAGGATTTGATTCAGATGGCGCCGCAATGGCTCCTGGGCCTCAGCGCGCGCTACGACTACTGGCGCAACTTCGACGGTTCGCAGATCCGCACCCCCGTATCCACGGGGATTACCGCGACGACTCCATATCCCGACCAGTCCTACGACGCCTTCAGCCCCCGCGCCACACTGGTGCATCAGCTCAACGATCGCGTCTCCTGGTCGGCTTCCATCTATCGCGCCTTCCGCGCGCCCACCCTCAATGAGCTCTATCGAGGATTCCGTGTGGGCAGCGTAACCACTTCCGCCAATCCCAACCTGCATGCCGAGCGCGTCACGGGTGGCGAAACGGGTTTAGCGATCCGGGGCATGCAGGGCCACCTCTTCGTTCGCGGCACGTTTTTTTACAACGAGGTAATCGGTCCGATCGCCAACGTACAGCTCACCAGCACGACGGCCCAGCGCCAAAACCTGGGCCGCACGCGCGCCCCGGGATTCGAAATCGACGCGACCGCCCGGATCACCAGCCATCTCGATTTCTCAACCGGCTATCAGTACGTCTACTCGACCGTGGTCAGCGCGCCAGCCGAGCCCTCGCTGGCCGGAACGTGGGTAGCGCAGGTTCCTCACAACGCCGCCACCTTCGAGCTCCATTACGCCGATCCCCAACGAATCGATTTTTCCGTGGACGGCAGCTTCGTCGGAAGGCAGTACGATACGACCGGAGTGCCGCTGGGGAAATTCTTCGTGCTCGACGCGATGGCTTCGCGCCGGCTGACCGGCGGCGTCTCTATTTTCGCCGCGGTGGAAAACCTGCTCAACCAGCAGTACTTCATCACAGCTCCAACAGCGTCGTCTCCTCCGGAACTTGGCCTGCCCGTTACCGCGCGCGTCGGCTTTCGCTTCAACTTTCCTCGCCGCTAGGCGAAACGCCCCGCGGAACTTCATTGCACACCCGCCATCAGCGGGCGGGGACTGCCCGAGGCCGCGGCGGGGGATTCGGTTCGTAGGCCACATCGGCGTAGGCGCACGAAAATCGCGCGACCGGGTGGTAATTCTGAAGCAGCGCGGCGACAAATCCAGGCGGCCAGAACGAGTTGGCCGCTCGGGGATGGGCTGCATCCATTTCGAGCGCGGGAATATTCTCGTCAATCAGGATCAAGCCGAAAGATTTATCCAGCACCATCCGGATGAGAGGCTGCTGGTCGAGCCGTCCATCCTTTCCGAGGAACGCGTATTCGAACGTATTCGAAAGCCAGACTTTCTTCCCCGACAGAAC
Organism: Patescibacteria group bacterium; assembly: GCA_035533975.1. Classification (GTDB taxonomy): domain Bacteria; phylum Acidobacteriota; class Terriglobia; order Acidiferrales; family UBA7541; genus JAKASX01. Next base: position 43,749 of record DATLSU010000059.1, on the reverse strand, counting down.
CGCGGCGCCCGGGTTTCCCGTGAGCAATTGCCCCGGCTGCCCGGCCGCGAACTGGTAGGCCGCCTGGCAGCCCTGCAGCTCCGGATTGAGCTGCCGGCTTTCGGGCAGGCCCAGTAGAACCAGCACGATGATCCCAATGGGAATCAGAGCCACCACGGGATCTGGCCGGGGCCGTTGCCGCAAAGCGTAATAGCCGCATCCGGCGGCCAGGCACATCGCCGCCTGCCACTCGATCAAATGATTGGCGTCACTGCCCAACTTGCCCGCCGTCAGCGTCATCACGCTGGCGAGCAGAAAATAGAGCAGGGGCAATGAGAACTGCCGCCGGCGAATGTCGCGGGCGGCCAGCGCGATAGCGCCAGCCAGCAGAGCCGCGTCGAGCAACGCGAACGGCCGAATGGTGTTCCAATAGCGCGAGATGGAATAGGGGTCGGGATGAGTCAGGAACATATTGAAAAGCCCCCATCCCCGGGTGCCCCATCCCAGCGCGATCAATCCCAATGTACCGAACGCGGTCATCCATGCCGTCAAACGCCAGGCGCGCCGGCGTTCGCCCGAGAGCGCCAAGTAAAAGATGCAGGCAACGGGCGCGGCGAGAAGGGTGATCTTTGTGAAAAGCCCCGCCACAAACAGCAACGCGGACCCGATCGGGCTTCGCCGCGTCGCGAAAACGTAGAGCCCGGCCATCGTGAGGGCCGCGCCGAAAATATCCACGCGCAAAACGTATATCCAATCCCGGACCAGCGTTACGGCCAGGAACGACAATCCGAAGCCCAGCGCGATCCTCCAAGAGCCGGTCCACCGCTTGAGGAGCAAAATGACAAACAGCGACACGGCAAAGCCGGAGGCGAGCACCAGCAGCCGCGGCGCGGTGAAATTCAAACCAAACCACTTCACCAGCGGGGCAACCGCGTAATAGAAAACCGGCCCGTACGGGTTCACAACGTAGGGGAGGCCGCCGACAGGAGGATAGGGACTCTGCCCACGGGTGATTCGCAGGGCCGCATTCAGCACGTTACCTTCCTCAAAGTTCACCGCGAACCGCAGGGGAATGTAGTAGACCGCGAAGCGGAGAGTATCGAGAAACCCCAGCAGGACAACGGCGACGAGCAGATATTCCAGACGGCGAAGAAGCGCCAGCGTCCCGGCCGGCCGGCCGGCTTGTCGTTTCGGGCCCCGGAGTTTTCGGAAGGTTTGTCTGCTCGGCTGCGCGATGAGCCATGGCGCGAGGCAAAGGATACAACACGGCATGGAGCGAAAGTACCGCTCGTTTGCAGGCCGGTAGCAAGATGCTCAACAACCGGCCGCGGCCCTCTGGATGGGCACCACGCCTTCGCGGGCCTCAGCGTTTAGTCGGCAGATCGCGGAAGGAAAACTGGTGCCCGAGGCCGGAGAACGGCTTGCTGTCGAGTTCGGCGTAGGGATAGACGAAATAGTTCAGCGACTGGTTCCGTTGCGGCGGGCTGAGGCGAAGGTCGCGGCCCATGGTGAACATGACCCGGTCCGGATCGAGATTGCCGAAATAGAAGTTGTGCCGGGCGGGGTCTTGCCAAGCCTCCGAGGCGTCGATCGGCACCCAGCCCACCCGGTTGATGTAGAACTCGGCCCAGCAATGATAGCCGGGGATTTCGCCTTGACGCTCGTTTTCCGGCAGGGGAAATCCGATCCGGAACCGGGCGGGGATACCGGCTGCGCGCACCATGCCGATGAAGAGCGAGTGGAAATCGGTGCAGTTGCCCCGGTGCGAGGTGCAGGCCCAAACCGCGTCGCCCCGGCCCCAGCCCGTCCCCGACTTGTCATAGCGCATGTGAGCGATGACGTATTCGTAGATCTTGCGAACCTTCACCAAGGGATCGCTAACGCCCCGGGTCGTCTCGGCCGAAAGCTGGCCGATGATGCCGCCCAGCGGAATCATGCGCGCGGGCCGAAGGTAGAAGGCCAGAGCGGGACTCATTTTCGCGCCGACCGGTTCCGGATCGCCCGCGGGCAGGCGGGTGGTGTGCTCGCGCCGGAAAACGTCGAAACGCATGCGGATCTCGGTGGGTTTTCGCAGTTGCGCCCCGCGCAGGACGAAATAGGCGTCCTCATTGCCCTCGGCGAAGCGAGAGACGCGATAGGCAACGGGGCTTTCGATGCGCACATGGGAAATCGTTTGGTAGCGGCCCGAGTGGGGCACCGGAACCCACAGCCGCAGTTCTCTTCCGCTCGTCGCGGGCACGCGAACCACGTAGGTAAACTCGAACCGCCGCGCGGAGGGGACCCGCGTGGCGCCGCCGGCCCCGGCAACGGCATCCATGGCGCCAATCGCCAGTACGGAAGCCAAAAATATGGAAAGAAATCCGATTCGCTTTCGTGGCATCGCTTCCCCCGATCCAATTCTCACTCGGGGTCTCCCCCGGGCCTTTTGCACGGCGGTTGGATGTGGAAACGCATGCGCGGGATTCACGCCTTGGTCCCCACCGCACGGCCCCGCGAAAAAAGCTTCCCACTCCCGCAGCCCGGCACTTTCTTGATCGACGCGCCGCTACCTATTCTCTTACGCGCGGTCCAAAACCACCAGCGACTCCATGTGCGGCGTTTGCGGATAGAAATCGAAGCCGGCAAGCGCGACCGGCCGGTAGCCGGAACCGAGCAGGGCGATGTCGCGCGACTGCGTCACCGGGTTGCAGGCCAGGTAGATGATCCGGCCCGGCCGCGTTCGCGCCAGCGCGGCGACCAGTCTGGCGGGCAGGCCCGAGCGCGGAGGGTCCATCAGCACCACATCCGTCTCGTCAAGCAACTGTTCCGCGCAGGACTCGGTCTGGGCCCATACGGGGCGATAGTTCTCAGCGCCAACGCTCCGGCGGTTGCGTTCGGCAAATGCAACCGACGCCTGGTTCGATTCGACGGCGATAATTTCCCCGGCCAGGTCGCACAGAGCGAGCCCGATCGAGCCAACGCCGCTGTAAAGTTCGAGCACGCGGGCCGCCGGCGGAACGTAGCGGCGGATTTCGGCGATGGCGCAGGCGAAGACCTCGGCGTGGTTCTGAAAGAAGCCTTCGAGCGGGCAGGCCAGTTCCAGGCCGCCGACGCGCGCGGTGAACTGCTGCGGGCCGCGGCGCGCCAGGATTTTTGTGGGAACCGAAGCCGGCGAGAGCGGATCGCTATAAATTATGGCCAGTCCCGCGCTACGCTCGGGCTGAAAATTGAGATCGGCCAGCCGTTCCTCCATCACGTAGAGCGCAATGAGCACCTCACCCGTGGCCGCGCCGCCTCGAACCACCAGGCTTTTGAGCGATGACGCGCCGATTCCGCGCGCGTTCAAATGCTCGACCATTTCCAGGGCGGCGGCGTTCATCGTCTCGCCGGCGAGCCGGCAACCCTCCGGCAACGCCAATTTCCGATGGCGGCTGGCGCGTTCGTGAAAGGCGAGATGCAAGCGTCCCCCGTCCTCGGTGAAGTTGAATTCCAGTTTGTTGCGATAGCCCCAAATGGTTTCGGCCGGGACGAATCGCCCGAGCGGGACGTGGGGAAAAAGGGATTCCAGGATTTGCCGTTTCCAGCGCACTTGCGCCGCATAATGCATCGTTTGCCAGGGAGAACAGCTCAAGTAATGCCCTTCCCGCGGCGGAATACGGTTGGGCGAGGCTGCGAGAATTTCCTCGACCCGGCAAAGCAGATTCCCCTGCTGCACGCGAATGGGCGCGACGCGCGCCCGCTCGCCGGGGAAAACGCCCCACGCCAGCGCCGTGCGGCCACGGGCGTCCGTTGTGGCGGAGGCAGCCATGCCGGTGGGCGTGAAACGGTCAAATTCGAGTTCTATCGTCTCGCTCATCCGTCTCGTTCTTCGGGCAGTCTTCATTTCCTAGAATGCCAGCGGAACGCCAGGAAAGAAACTTTCGCGGCTCTTTACCCGAATCCGCCGCAAGCGCCAAGTTGCCAAGACCCAAGTTGCGAAGGCCCAGGTTGCGAAGTCATTGCTTCGCGGGTATGCTGGGCCGCCATACGGCGCAAATGTTCCGAGCCATCACCATCAGCCGCGAGTACGGCAGCGGAGGAACCAGTGTCGCCCGGCCTATCGCCGAACGGCTCGGCTGGCAGGTAATCGACGATCCGCTCGTCGAAGAGATTGCCCGCCGCGCCAACGTTTCACCCGACCTCGCCCGCCGGTACGACGAGTGCGTGAACCCCTGGTTTCAGGGGCTGATTCAATCATTGTGGCGAGGCGGATTCGAGGGCTCGGCGTCGAATGTGGAGACGGTTCCGTTCGACGCGGACGAAATGACGCGGCTGTGGACGGAGGTGATCCGGGAAGCGGCGGAAATGGGCCAGGCCGTGATCGTGGGGCGCGGCGGCCAATGCATTTTGCGCGACCGCGAGGATGTTTTCCATGTTTCCCTGTACGCCCCTATCGCCTTGCGGGTCGAAAACCTGCGCCGGATGCTCAAACGGGAAGACGGCCTGGCAGAGCTGGCGGCTGCAACCGACCGCCGGAGGGCCACCTACATCCGGCGTTACTTCGGGCAGGACTGGAAGGACCCGCTGCTGTACCACCTGGCGGTCAATACATCGATCGGTTTCGAGCGCGCCGCTGGCGCCGTCGTGGCGGCGGCAGGGCTGGCCAGCGGCGCCGCGTAGAAATCTCTCCAGGGCCGGAAAATACCGCGAAACCGAGCCGATGCCGCTCAGACGGCCAGCAGCTTGTCGAGCGCGCGCCGGGCCGCATCCGGATCGGGATCGATGATGATGTTCGCCCGATCGTTGTTGGCGTTGTGACGGAGGATGTAATCGGGGTCCTTCAACTGATGGCCCGTGAGGAACACCACGACGTCCGCTTCGGCGGCGATTTTCCCCTGCGCGCGCAGCTTGCGCACGCCCGCCACGGTTGCCGCCGATGCCGGCTCGCAACCGATACCGTCGGAAGCCAAGGCCGCCTTGGCCTCGTCGATTTCCTGATCGCTGACGGCTTCCACCATACCGTGCGTCCATTCCAGTTCCCGCCGGGCCTTGCGCCAATTGGCCGGGTGCCCGATGCGAATGGCGCTCGCTTCTGTTTGCGGAGGAGTGACCGGTTCCAGGTCCCCGCCGGAGATCCATTGCCGGTAGAAGGGCGCCGCGCCCGCCGCCTGCACGACCACCAGACGCGGTGAGCGGTCGGTGGCCCCCAGGCCGGCCAGCTCCCGCAGAGCCTTCCCCATCGAGGAGACGTTGCCCAGATTCCCGCCGGGCAGAACGACGAAATCCGGCGGGCGCCAGTTGCGCTGTTCCAGCAGTTCGACGACAGCCGTTTTCTGCCCTTCCAGCCGGAAGGGATTGATCGAGTTCACCACTTGCAGCCCGCGCTCGACGGCAACCGTGTCGAGCAGATGGAAGGCGTCGTCGAAGCTACCGCGCACCTGGATCACTCCGGCCCCGAACTCGATGGCCTGGGCCAGCTTGGCGACGGCGACGGCCTGATACGGCACGAACATCACCGCCCCCAGACCGGCGCGCGCGGCGTAGGCGGCCATCGATGAAGAGGTGTTGCCGGTCGAAGCGCAAGCGACCACCCGCGTGCCGGCGGCGGCGGCGGCGCTGATGCAGGTGGTCATGCCCAGGTCTTTGAACGAGCCGGTGGGATTCGCGCCCAGATGCTTGGCCCACAGCCGCACCCCGCCCGCCCAGCGGCCAGCGCGCGGAGCCTCGATCAGCGGCGTGCGGCCCTCGCACAGCGTGGTGGGATGAACGCCCGGCCGCAGGAACGGCAGAAGCTCGCGGAACCGCCAGACGCCGCTGCGGTCGATGGCGGCGTCGCTCGAGAGGCGGTCGCGCCAGCAACGGCGCAAATCCTCCACCGAGGCGGAATCGAATTCGTAGGTGACGTCGAGTTGATTGCCGCAGGCGGAACACTTCGGCGCCGTCCACCCGATCGGGTGAACGCGGCCGCAAGCGGCATCGATACATTTCAGAAATGCGTGTGCCATAGCAGGTCGAAAAAAAGTACGTAAAAAGATAGCACGGCGGTACGCGGCGGCGCGAACCGGCCTCCACGGAAACTTTCCGCCTCGCTCATCCGGTGACCGGGTCATCCTGCGGAGGCCACGGAAGCAAGAAAGGCCCGGCTCACCGAGCCGGGCCTTTCCCTGAGGAGATTACTGCAACAGCTGGATTCGACTTATTGCTCCGCCGAATTGGGCGATGGATGGGTGGACCCCAGGTCCAGCTCGAGCGTTTTGGTTGGGGAAATGAAGAGGAAGATGTTGTTGCACGTGGTGCTGGTTGCCGAAACCGTGCAACCCGACGGGCTATGCCCCAGGCCGTTCGAATCGACCGAGTAGGTTTGGCTGATCGAGCTGCCCGCGTCGAGAGTTCCGGCAGAGTTGTCATCGCTGGTTCCGGTGATCACAGATGTACCGTCGAACGTCGCTACTCCCACGCTGTCACTCACGCTGGGATCCTCCGGATTGATCGATCCGAAAGCGAAGGTTCCCTTGACAGAGGAAGCCGAGATTGTGCCGCTTTGCGGCTGCATGAAGCCCGAGTTCACGCTTCCACCGTTATCGAGTATAAACGCTTCGTTCGTGCCCACGGCATAGAGAACAGGTGGGTGATTCCCCGCCCCGGTGCCCGCCGTAAGCGCGCGCCCGGTCGAGGAATCGATCGTAAACGTGCCGGCCACGTTGCTTTGAAAGGCAAAGGACCCGCTAAAGTTCTGGTAGCTCGTGATCGTGAAATTCCCGCTGGTCCCGCTGTTCCCGCTGCCGGAGATCAGACCGACCTGCGCCCCGGTGGTTCCGGCGCCTCCGCTGCCGAGCGCGGATTCGTAGTACACGCCCGTGCCGCTGAGCCACGAGGACGAGAACGAACCGCTCGCCTGCTTCAATGCGGTTCCCGTGTAAATCACGTTCGAGGCCTGCGCAGCGCTGGAAAGAACGAGAAACTCGTTCGAGGAGATCACGTAGATCACGTTGGGCACGGCGCCGCCTGCCCCGCCCGGCGTGAAACTCAGCGTGCCGCGGCCGCTGGTCAAGTCAATCGTGTATGTGCCGCCGGCGCTGATGGTCCCCGGACTGGATGGCCAAGCCGTGTTCGATGTGTTCCCGTCCAGTTCTCCGTTCTGGTTGTAGTCGACTTCGCCTCCGCTCACGACGCCAGCGTTGAGATTGAAGACGCCGACAGCCGCGAACTTGCCGCCAGGCACACCGTTATCGTTGGTCTCGCCAGTATTCTGTATCGAGGAAAGGCCAAAGGCGAAGTTGCCGGTGACGGCCGTCGTCAAAAACGCCGATTTCGTCTGCTGCAAGAGCACGCCAGTGGTGAACGGACCAGTTGTGTCGAAGTCGATCATATGGCCCGTAGAGGCGACGCCGGAGGTAATGCCCCCGAGCGAGAACCGGTAGTCTTGCGTTCCCGCCGAAGTGGTAAGCGTCATGCAGCCGCGATGGTCCGAACCAATCGTGTAGGAGGAGGAACTGGAGGTCACGGCCAAACCCGCCTGCACGCCTGTGTTGAGGTTCATGTCCATCGTCCCGGCCGTTACGTCCCCGCTGCCGTCGACGGTGATCACTCCGCCGACAAGAGCGGGATTGCCGGAGCTATCGAAGCCCTTGAGCAGGAAAGCGTATTGCCCATTCAAAAGGGATTCGCTGCCCGAACCGCATGTCGCGGCAATGGAAGTTGCGAGCGTGATCGTGGCCGAAGCCGTCTTTGTCCCATCGGTCACGGAAGTAGCCGTGAGCGTGACCGTCGGCGATGTTGGCACGCTGGCCGGAGCGTTATATGTGACCGAAGTCGTGGTGACGCTCGTGAGCGTGCCACAAGTGGGGGTGCAAACGCCGCCACCCTGCGAGAGCGCCCAGGTGACGCCGGCGTTGGCCGGATCGTTCGAGGCCGTCGCGGTGAAATTCTGTGTGGTGCTTATCACCACTGTAGCCGACGTGGGCGAAACGGAGACGGTGATGGCTGGAACGGTAATCGTTGCCGAGCCCGATTTCGTCGCATCGGCGTTGGAAACCGCGGTGAGGGTCACGGTGAGATCGCTCAGCGGCGGCGTGGCGGGAGCCGTGTACGTTGTCGGATTCGAGGTAGGGCTGCTCAGCGTGCCGCACGTCGGCGAGCAGGGCGTTACGCCCTCCGTCAGCGTCCACGCGACCGCCGTATTCGACGTTCCGCCGACCGTAGCCGTGAACTGCGCCGTGCCTTTGGCCTCAACTTGCTCTGTGGTAGGCGAAACGGAGACGCTAATCGCCGGCACCGTAATCGTGACCGAAGCCGATTTGGTATTGTCGGTTGCCGAAGTCGCGGTGAGAGTGATGGTGAGAGTGCTTGCCGGCGGCGTGGTGGGCGCGGTGTAGGTGGTCGCAGCTCCGCTGGCCGTCGCCGCTGGGGAGACGCTGCCGCAGGTGGGCGAACAAGGCGTCGCGCCCTGTGTCAAGGTCCAGTTCACTCCGCCGCTGGCCGGGTCGTTTGAGACGGTCGCCGTAAACTGCGCCGAGGAGCCGGCATTCACCGTCTGCGGTGTCGCGGGGTTCACCGAAACAGTGATGGCGAGGACGGTGATGGTCACCGTCGCCGATTTCGTCGGGTCTTTCACCGAAGTCGCCGTGATCGTGACCGTCAGGTTGCTCGACGGCGGCGTCGCGGGCGCGGTGTAGGTGGTGGTGAAGGGGCTGGTGGTCGACGATGTGGGCGAGACGCTGCCGCAGGAAGCGCCGCCGCAAGATACGGCCCACTTAACGCCCTGATTGGTCGAATCGTTCGTCAGGGTAGCGGTGATCGTGGCGCTACCGCCCGCTTGCAGGCTGCTGGCCGAGGACGACGCGGAAACCACGATCGCCGCCGTCGTTCCCCCACCGCACCCTACCATCAAGCCCAAACCTGCAAACAAGACGACAAGAAACTTTTTCATGCTGCCTCCCCGCATACACGCGGCCTACCATTGCGAGAAGCTAAAAGCGATAACCGAATGGATCCCCAGGGAAAGCACGACCAACAATTCTGCTAAAACTAGCATGAGGCGGTTAAGGAAAACAAGTGCATACGGGAAGTATCCATAAAAGAGGAAGCGAAATGTTAAACAGTATCAGTACTTCTGGAGCTTTGGCTTGGGGCTTGCTACGGATGGTGTAGCCGTGGATGCCGGCGGCAAGGCGCTCAGCGTCACGCTTTGGCATGGCGTCGCCAGGGCTCAAAGCCTTCCGGAGAGATTCCTCGCCCGGCGAGGCGGGCACGGAATGACCACCATTGTCTGCCTGCCGGAGAAGAAACGGCCTCCGCGGGAAATTTCCCGCGGGGGCCGTTTCGCGCTGCGGTTGTCTTAATCCGTAGGCCGTTTCCTACGTTTCCTCAATGTTGAATGATGTGAATCGCCGGAGCGGTGTTTGTGGATTTAGTCTCTATCATGACCAATTTGTTCGGCGAAATGATGAGAAAGATACTCTTGCACGTCGTGCTGCTTGCTGTAACCGTGCAACCGCTCGGATCATGGACCAACCCAGTCGACGAATCTACTGAGTATGTTTCGCTGATCGAGAAGTTTGCATCCTGCCCCCCATTCGAGTTGCCGTCGCTCGTTCCGGTGATGGAGGAGCCGTTGGCCGTCGTCGTACCCACAACATCACTCACGGCGGGACCCTCTGGATTGATCGTTCCGAATGCGTACGTTCCACTAGCCGACGAAGCCGAGAACGGACCGGCACTCTGCGGCTCAAAGAAGCCCGACTCGACGCCTCCGTTGCTGCCCAGGAAAAACGCCTCATTCGAAGTAACCAGATAGAAGAGAGGTGCATGAGGCCCGGAGCCCGACAAAAGCACACGCCCGGTGGCAGCCACGCTGAACGACCCGGACCCGCTAAAGGTACTGAAGCTGCCGCCGTCGTTCTGATAGCTGGAGAACGTTAAAGTCCCCGTGGTACCAGTGGTCGCTAACAGACCAATCGTGGCCATGGTGGCTCCCGGGCTGGCACCACTGGGCTGTGAGGTGTAGAGCACGCTCGTGCCATTGAGGGACGAGTTCGAGAACGATCCGGATTGCTTGAGGGCGGTTCCGGCGAATATCACGTTCGAGGTTTGGTCCTCGCTGGACAGAATGAGGAACTCGTTCGCGTTGACCACATAGATCACGCTGTTCACAACCGATGCACTGCCTGGCGTGAACGCCAGCGTCCCACGGCCGCTGGTCCCGTCGATCGCATAGGTGCCGCCGCTGGCGATGGACATTGGGGTGGACGGCCAAGACGTGTTCGCTGTGTTTACGTCCAGTTCACCGTTGCCGTTGACGTCCAATTCACCTCCGCTGACCGCGCCAGTCGTAAGGTTGAATACGCCGGCAGCCGCGAATTTACCGCCCGCAATGCTGTTATTGATCTCGGCGCCATTCAGCGCGGAAGAAAAGCCGAAGGCGTAGTTGCCGGTGACAGATGATGTAGAGAATGCCGTCGTATCCTGTTTGAGCAGCACGCCGGTGGTGAACGGGCCGGCACTATCGAAGTCGATCATGTTGCCCGTCGAGGCGACGCCGCCGGAAATGCCCCCAAGAGAGAACCGATAATCCTGCGTTCCCGGCGTCCCTCCCGACACCGTGAGTGTCATGCAGCCGCGCTGGTCTGAACCGATGCTGTAGGTGCCGGAAGTTATGCTCAGACCTGACGACATGCCAGCATTCAGATTCTCGTCCATGGTTCCAACCGTTATATTCCCGGAGCCATCGACGGTGATTACGCCGCCGATCAGCACGGGCTGGGGGGAGCTATCGAAGCCTTTCAGCAGAAATGCATATTGCCCCTTGAGCAGGCCCTCGCTGCCCGAGCCGCAAGCCACTGTAGCGGTGACGGTGATGGTCGCTACGGCGGTCTTTGTCCCGTCGGTCACGGAAGTGGCCGTCAGGGTGACCGTCGCCGGGCTCGGCACGGTGGCCGGCGCGGTGTAGGTGGCTCCGGTCGTGGTCCGATTCGAGAGCGCGCCGCAGGTCGGCGAGCATGACGTTCCGCTTTGCGTCAAAGTCCAGGTCACGCCGGCAGTCGTCGGGTCGTTGGAAACTGTCGCGGTGAAGGGCTGCGTGGTGCTAATTACCACAGATGGCGAATTCGGCGCGACGGACACCGTGATCGCCGGAACGGTAATCGTGGCCGAGCCCGTTTTCGTCGCGTCGGCGGCGGAAACCGCAGTGAGGGTTACTGTTAAATCGCTCGACGGCGGTGTGGACGGAGCCGTGTAGGCAGTGGGATTCGACGTAGTGCTGCTCAACGTGCCGCACGTCGGCGAGCAGGGTGTTACCCCTTCGTACAGCGTCCAGGTAACCCCGGTATTCGAAGTATTGCTGACCGTCGCACTGAATGATTGTGTCTGCGTCGCCTCGACGGTCTGCGTCCCAGGGCTGACGGATACCGTGACGGCGGCGACCGTGATCGTGGCCGAGCCCGTTTTCGTCGCGTCCGCGGCGGAAACCGCGGTGAGAGTAATCGTCAAATTGCTTGAGGGCGGCGTCGCGGGAGCCGTGTAGGTAGTGGGATTCGAAGTAACGCTGCTCAGCGTGCCGCACGTCGGCGAACAGGGCGTTACCCCTTCGTACAGCGTCCAGGTGACCCCGGTATTCGAAGTGTTGCTGACCGTCGCGGCGAATGATTGCGTCTGCCCGGCTTGGACGGTCTGCGTCCCAGGACTGACGGATACCGCAACAGCCGGGACCGTAATGGTGACCGAGGCGGATTTCGTGCTATCGCTGGCGGAAATCGCGGTCAGAGTCACAACCAGATCGCTCGCGGGCGGCGTCGTCGGCGCAGTGTACGTGGTGGCAGTCCCGCTGGCTGTCGATCCCGGCGAAACGGTGCCGCATGTGGGCGAACAACTCGTCCCGCCCTGTGTCAATGTCCAGTTAACCCCGCCACTTGCCGGGTCGTTTGAGACGGTCGCCGTGACCTGCACCGAGGAGCCGTAATCTACCGTCTGGGGTGTCGAGGGATTAACGGAAACGGTGATGGCGAGGACGGTGATGGTTACCGTCGTCGATTTCGTCGGGTCTTTCACCGAGGTCGCCGTGATCGTGACCGTCAGGTTGCTCGACGGCGGCGTCGCGGGCGCGGTGTAGGTGGTGGTGAAGGGGCTGCTGGTCGATGAAGTGGGCGAGACGCTGCCGCAGGAAGCGCCGCTGCACGATACGGTCCAGTTAACGCCCTCACTGGACGAGTCATTCGTCAGGGTAGCGGTGATCGTGGCCTGACCGCCCGCTTGCAGGCTGCTGGCCGAGGACGACGCGGAAACCACGATCGCCGGCGTTCCCCCGCCGCAACCCACCATCAAGCCCAAACCTGCAAACAGTACGACAAGTAGCCTTTTCATGCTGCCTCCCCGCGTACACGCGGCACACAATAGCGAAATAAGTAAATGGATCCCCAGTAAAAGACAACCACGAAGTCAGGCGAAAACTACATGACCTGGTTTTGGCAGGCAAGCGGATTCCGCCAAATTTTGCGTTGGAAGTACGAACTATTAACCGGGCCTGGTACTCCGGTACTGCTCATTCGGGATCGCACGCAGATGGAATGCGCGGTCAATGGGCGGCCGGCCAGGCCGGTCAGCGGCGCGCGAGCCGGACGCGAATGCCGTGTTTGGGACGCAATGTGATCGAGGGCAGCATCTGGACCGCGTGGCCGGGAACCAGGGCCATCTGGAATTTCGACGCGATCGAGGCCAGCAGCAGCACCGCTTCCATCATGGCGAAGGCAGCGCCGATGCACACCCGGGGACCGCCACCGAAGGGGAAATAGGCGAAGCGCGGCAGCTCGCCGCTCCGCACGGGATCGCCCCGCCATCGTTCCGGATCGAAGCGCTCCGGGTCGGGAAAGAAGCGCGGATCGCGGTGAACGATCCACTGGCAGAGAAGGACGTTGGTGCCCGCGGGAAGCCGATAGCCGCCAATCTCGAACGGGCCGATCGCCTGGCGGCCGATTCCCCACGCGGGCGGATAGAGCCGCATCGATTCTTGGATCACCATTTCGGCGTAGCGAAGCCGAGGAAGATCCCCGGGCGCGGGCGCCCGTCCGCCGAGGACGCGGTCGAGCTCTTCGCGAAGCCGGGCCGCGATTTCCGGATGGCGAGCCAGCAGAAGCCAGGTCCAGGACAGGGCGAGGGCGGTGGTCTCATGTCCGGCGAGCAGGAGCGTGACCGCTTCGTCGCGGATCTGGCGATCGCTCATGCGGCGGCCCTGCTCGTCCTCGGCGTGAATGAGCATATCGAGCAAATCGCCGGGACGATCCGCGCCGGCGCGCCGCTCGTCGATCATGGTGTAAATGATTTCGTCGAGGCGGCGCAGGGCCCGGCGCAGCTTGCCGCTGCCGGGCACGGGGATGCTTTCCGGCAAAACGAACGCCAGACTGGCCATCCCGATGAACTCCCGCACGAAAATCCCAACGGCGAGGCCGACGCCCTGGGCATCGCGGGAGATTTCGACTCCGAACAGGGCCTGGGCGGCGATCTCCAGTGTGAGCCGCATCATGTCCTCGTGAACGTCGCGCTGCTCGCCGTCCTTCCAGGAGGCGAGCATGCGCTCGGCGTAGCCGGTCATGATGGCGGCGTAGGACTCGATTCGTTCGCGGTGAAAGGCGGGCTGCATGAGGCGGCGCTGGCGTTTCCATAGCTCGCCCTCGCTGGTGAGCAGGCCGTCGCCCATCACGCGCCGCATCGCGCGATAGTCGCGGGACTTGGTGAAGTTCCGGTCGCCCGTCACCAGAATCGATTCAATGAGATCGGGACGGCTCACCAGACAAACGGGCGTGCGGAGAAAGGGGAAGAAAACCACGTCGCCGTACTGGCGGGCGCAGCGCGTAAGCGAACCCATCCAGTCACGGGAAAGCTGAAAGGCGTTGCCGACCAGGAAGAGACCCTTGGGACCCGGAGGCAAACCCGATGCGCTCGAGGAAACTCCGGCGGCAATCGGCGGGTCGGCGGGCATGTAAAAACTATTGTATTCCCGGAGGAACCTCCCGGCGCGCCGCCGGCCGCTCGCCCACGATCGCCGCAACCGCAAGGCCAGTGAGCACCAGTTCCAGCAGGCCGTAGCCCATCCAGCGAAGCACCAATTGATGCGGCAGGTACATCGTCACGAATTCGGCGAGCGAGGCCGGAACCACCGTCAGCAGCCAGACCAGAAAACCGTAACGGATTCCCTGCGCCGGCCACGGTTTGGCTTCGATCCCGCGTGTGTAGATGTAAACGAAGGCCATCGAAAAGATCGCCTGGCCCGCCAGGACGATCCACATCCGCGCCCGAATCAACGAAACGGGACGGAAAGAAAGAGCCATCGCCCGATATTCGTCTCGAAGCAGAATTCCGTGGACCAACCAGTTACTGAGGACGATGACGGCGAATGCCGCCACGATTGCGCCAATCCATCTCCCCGTCCGCATACCGCCCTCCGGCAGCACGGTGCCGATTCGCGCCGAGCCTATCACAGATCGCGCGCGGCGGTATGGCAGTTTTCGCGGGGCACGGATCGAGCGGGGATCGCGCCGGAATTGCCGGCGTCAGGATTACAGGCGCCGGGCCACGCGGCGGCGGTGAATGCGGACGTCGCGGTTTCTATCGCGGCGCGTCCTATGGGCGGATCGCCGGTCATGGCAAATATCCCTGTGAACGGCGAGGGCCTGCGGGCTTCCCTTCCCGTACCGCCGGCGGGCGGCCCGGAGATGGCGCGCGTCTTGGCGGATGTCGCGGCGATCGCGCCGGAGCTGGCGCGTATCCTCGCGGATATCCCGGCGCGTGCCCGCCGGGGCCTCGCGCGGCTCCGTGTTTCGTGGTTGCTGCGCGCGCGCGGCGAGCAGGGCAAGGGCCGCGCCGCCGGCCAGGGCGAGCGCGAAAACCGCGTGGTTCCATCGGATTCTCATGTTTTTCCTCCCGAGGAAGAAACACGAGAGAGACGGGAATGTTGCGCGGCCGGCGCGCATCGCCGGCCGGAAAAGAAAGGTGGATGATGGCGGGAAACCGGCAGCCGGAATCGCCGATGGCCAGCGGCGCTATACGCCCCAGCCGTAACCTTCGGCGTGCTGGGCCGGGTGGGCGAGCTCGTGCCGAATCGCCGCGGTCATCGCTTCCAAACCGATGACGGGCTCGCCCGGCGCGGCGATATCCGCCGTGCGGTGGCCGGCAGCGAGCGCGCGATCGACCGCTTCCTCCACCCAGGCGGCTTCGCGGGCCAAACCGAACGATTCGCGAAACATCATGGCGACCGAGAGAATCGCGCCAATGGGGTTGGCGGCGTCCTTGCCGGTCAGTTGCGGAGCCGAGCCGTGAATCGGCTCGTAGAGGCCGGGGCCGGGGCCGTCGCCGGAACCGTAACTGGCCGAAGGGATCAAGCCGATCGAACCGGCCAGCGCGGCGCCCTCGTCGCTCAAGATGTCACCGAACATGTTGGACGCGAGAATGACGTCGAACTGGCCGGGATCGAGAACCATCTGCATGGCGGCGTTATCGACCAGAAGATGGCGCACCTGAACGTCGGGATAATCCTTGGCGACGCGATCGACCGTGCGGCGCCAGAGCTGCGAGCTGATGAGCACGTTGGCCTTGTCGACCGAAACCAGCTGGCGGCGCCTGGCCATGGCGCGCTCGAAAGCGACCTTGGCAATTCGCTCGACCTCGCGCGCGGAATAGCTCTCGGTGTCGAAGGCGGTCTCGTTGTCTTTCTCGCCGCGATGCCCGCGTTTGCCGAAGTAAATACCGCCCGCCAGTTCGCGGACGATCTCAAAATCCACTTTGCTGGCGCGCTCGGGCCGCAAGGGGGAAATCTTTGCGAGCGACGGGCGCAACCGGACCGGGCGCAAATTCACGAACGAACGAACCAGTTGCCGCAGATCGAGCATGCCGGTCTCGGGACGCCGGCCCACCGGCAGGTCGTCCCAGCGCGGCCCGCCGACCGCGCCGAGGAATACGGCGTCGGCGGCCAGGCAGGCATCCTGAGCCGGCTTCGGGAATGGCCAGCCGGTCTGGTCGATGGCGGCGCCGCCGATCGGCTGCTCGATCAGCTCGAAACTGTGGCCGAATTCATGGGCGCAATCGGTGAGAACCTGAGCGGCGGAACGGGTGACTTCCGGACCGATACCGTCGCCAGGCAGGAGGACGATAGTCTTTTTGAGTTTGGTCATGGCCAGTTATTCTCTCACGCCGCTGCAGGCGCCGCTGCAGGTTTTGTCTGAATTGTCTTATTGCGGGAGCAGGCGTGCTGTTTGGCCGGCGCGCTTGGATTGGATGGCGATGCGCAACATATCGCGATCGCTCACGTCCTTGTCGCGGTCGGCAAGTTCGATCACTTGGCGGTAGGCGGCCTCGAGCGTTTCGCCCGAAAGCGGGCAGCCCAGCTCTTCGAGACGCGCCCGAAGCGCGTTCCTCCCCGAATGTTTGCCAATCACCAGCCGGCGCGGCGGAACGCCCAGCGTTTCCGGCGAGATGATCTCGTAGGTCAGCGGATTCTTAAGGATGCCGTCCTGATGCACGCCGGCTTCATGGGCGAAGGCGTTCGCGCCCACCACGGCCTTGTTCGGCGGCACCGATACGCCGGTGATTTCCGAGAGCAGCCGGCTGGTTGGATAGATCTTGTCGAGGGATATGCCGGTCCTCACGCCGTAGCGGTCGCCGCGCACGGCCAAGGCAACGACGAACTCCTCGAGCGACGCGTTGCCGGCCCGCTCGCCGATTCCGTTGATCGTGCATTCCACCTGCCGCGCGCCGGCGGCGACCGCCGCCAGCGAGTTGGCGACCGCCAAACCCAGGTCGTTGTGGCAATGGGCGCTGAGCACGACCGGGCGGTTGCCGAGCCGCTCGCGCACGCGGCGGAACATCGCTCCGTACTCCTCGGGGGTGCTATAGCCGACTGTGTCGGGCAGATTGAGCACGGCCGCGCCGGCATCGGCGGCAACCGTGATCACCTGGACCAGGAAATCGGGATCGCTCCGGCTGGCATCCTCGGCCGAAAACTCCACTTCCGGAGCGCGCTCGCTGGCGTAACGAACCATCTTCCCCGCCCGATCGAGAGCCTGCTCGCGCGTGATGCGCAGCTTCTGGTGGAGATGCAAATCGCTGGTGGCCAGAAAGACGTGGACGCGGGGCCGCACGGCGGGCTCGAGCGCGCGCAGCACGGCGTCGATATCGGCCTGCTCGGCGCGAGCCAGCGCGGCCACCTGCGCCTGGCGCGTTTGCTTGGCGACGTCGCGCACCGCCTCGAGGTCGCCGTCCGAGGCGATCGGGAAGCCCGCCTCGATCACATCAACGCCCAATTCCTCGATCTGTGCGGCCAGGCGCAGCTTCTCCTGGCGATTCATCGAGAAACCGGGCGACTGTTCGCCGTCCCGGAGGCTGGTATCGAAGATGCGTACGGTATCCATGGTTTTCCTCTCCCGCAAGAACCAGTACAGCGCGAACCGGGCATCTAGTCAATTTTATTCTTCTTGCAGTATTCATAAGGACGATTTATAAAATAATCATGGACCTCGCCGCCCTGGAGACCTTCCTCGCCGTCGTGCGCACGGGAAGCTTCTCCCGCGCCGCCGAAAGCCTGCACCGGACACAGCCGGCCGTCAGCATCGCCGTGCGCAAGCTCGAGGAAGACCTCGGCCAGCCGCTGATGGTGCGCGGCAGCCGGGAGCTGAAGCTGACCGACGCCGGCCGCGTGCTGGTCGATTCGGCCGAGCGGATGCTGAACTTGCGGGAGGAGCTTCTCCGCTCGATCGAAGACCTGAAATATCTGCGGCGCGGACTGCTCAGCCTGGGCGCGAACGAGAGCTCCGTACACGCCGTATTGCCGGCCCTGGCGCAATACCGGCGCCGTTTTCCCGACGTGCCCATCGCCGTGCACCGGACGTTCTCGCGGGATGTGCCACGCCAAGTGCTGAATTACCGGCTCGATCTCGGGGTCATCTCATTCGTGGCGCAGGAGCCGAACCTAACTTCGGTGGAATTCTTTCGCGACGAGCTGGCGCTGGTCGTCTACCCCAGCCACCCGATGGCGCGCCGGCGCCAGGTCGATATCGCCGAACTGGGCAAAGACACCTTCATCGCGCACATCGTCGAATCGCCCTACCGCTGGCAGGTCATCCAGCTTTTCGCCGGGCATCACACGCCGCTGCGGCGGGATATCGAGCTTCCGACGATCGACAGCATCAAGCGGTTCGTGCAGATGGAGGCGGGCGTCGCGATCGTGCCGCGGATGTGCGTGCGGCTGGAACTCGAGCGCGGGGCTCTGGTCGCGCTCAACATCCCGCAATTGCGGATCGCGCGCAGCCTCTATCTCATCCACCGGAACGATCACCAGCTCCCACAGGCTGCCCGCGCGTTCATCGAACTGCTGAAAGAAACAAACTCGAGCGAGCGCGTGGCCCGTCCGTCCGCGAAAGCGCGGCGGGAGCCGAACCGGCGGCGGAAGGCGTGATATCGCCGCTACGGCTGATTTCGCGGCGCGCTTTCAGGTTCGGTGATTCGGGATAGATCGCCCGGCAATTTCCAGCTCCTTCAAACCGCTTTGCATATTGAGCAACGCTGAAATCGCAATCCCGGCCCCATGGGTTATCCTCTGCCGATGCGATGGTTCGTCAGCGGCGACATCGACGGCTTCTTCGGTCTGGGCCTGGATAATCTCGTCCAGCTCCTGCTCATCGACACGCTCTGCCGGTCCGTTCTCGGCTTCCCATCCGAGCTCATTTATGGCCGCGTGCTTCCCGGAGCCGCCGTATCGATCCTGGTCGGCAACGTATATTACGCCGTCCAAGCCAAACGGCTGGCCGCGCGAACCGGCCGCACGGACGTATGCGCCCTTCCCTACGGCATCAATACGGTTTCCCTGATCGCCTTCGTGTTTCTGGTGATGCTGCCGGCAAAGATGCTCGCGGCCCGTGCCGGCGCGCCCGATCCTTCGCAGGTCGCCTGGGAGGCCGGCCTCTTGGCGACGCTTTGCTCGGGCATCATCGAGTTTTCGCTGGCATTCGTCGCCGAAGCGGTCCGCAAAGTCACGCCGCGAGCGGCGCTGCTCTCGACGCTGTCCGGAATCGCCCTGGGATTCATCTCGCTCGGTTTTCTCTTTCGGGCGTTCGCCCGGCCGATTGTCGGCCTGACCACGCTGGCCATCATCCTGCTCACCTATTTCGGCCGCGTACGATTCAAGGGGAGGATCCCGGGAGGCTTGGTGGCCGTCGCGGTGGGCACCCTTCTCTCGTGGATGATTGGCATAGCCCCGGTCGGCGAGCATCCCCACGGGGCGGCGGCGTTGCGCCTGCCGGTCCCGGTTTTCGGCAGCCTGATGGCGAGCATCAGGAGCAGCTATTTGCTGCCGTACCTATCGGTCATCCTTGCCATGGGCCTGTTCAACGTGCTCGGCTCCTTGCAGAACATCGAGTCGGCCGAGGCGGCGGGAGACTCCTACGACACCAAATCGTCGCTCATGGTCAACGGCGCCGGCAGCATCGTTGCGGCCCTGTTCGGATCGGCATTCCCGACGACGATCTACATCGGGCACCCCGGATGGAAGGCCATGGGCGCGCGCGCCGGCTATTCTCTCATCAACGGCGCGTTCATTACCGCCATTTGCATTACGGGAACGCTCCAATGGATCTCGTGGGCCGTGCCGATCGACGCCGGCATCGCCATCGTCCTGTGGATCGGGATCGTGATCTGCGCGCAGGCGTTCCAAACCACGCCCCGCGAGCACGCGCCCGCCGTGGTGGTCGGGATGCTCCCGGGGATTGCCGCGTGGGGCGCGCTAATGGCGAAAAGCGGCCTTCTCGCCGCCGGGATGGGCACGGCGGCGCGGCCATTCAGCAGCGCGCTCGTCGCCCAATTCGCCAAGAGCGACGTATGGATCCACGGCGCCTTCTCGCTGGAACAAGGTTTTCTCTTCACCTCCATGCTTTTGGCCGCGGCCGTCGTGTGCGTCATCGAACGGCGGTGGATGGCGGCGGCGGCGTGGTGCTCGGTGGCGGCGCTGCTCTCGGCCGCGGGACTCATGAACTCCTACCGATGGACCGTGAACGATACGGTCATGAAATTGGCCCCGGCCTGGCCATTCGCCATTGGATATGCGGTGATGGCGCTGATCTTCTTCGTTGCGCCGTGGGTCACCGAAGGCGACGCGGAGCACCGATAGGCGGGCAGCCGTTGACCGGCTCGGTCGTTGGCGCTAGCATCAGCCGAAATTGGCGGTAAGCCGGGAGGATGCGTGCGCTGCGAGCGATGCGGGGCCTGGGCGGAAGAAGGGACTGCGGTTTGTCCCTCGTGCGGCGAGCCCTTGACCGCGAAATCTTCCGAAGCTCCGGCGTCGCCCGACAGCCAGGTGCGCACAGCCTACGCCGGATTCTGGCTGCGCCTGACGGCTTACGCCATCGACCTGCTGATCCTGAGCGCCGCAACGCTGATCGTCATGGTGCCGCTGGCGCCGATGTTTTTCGGGACCCGGCCGCCCCGGCCGCCGATGCCGGGCCAAGCCCTCGGGCCAGCCACGATGATGTTCGTTTCGACCGTGTACGGACTGGCTTTTGTGGGCAGTTGGCTGTACTTCGCTTTATTTGAAAGCTCGTCGTGGCAAGCGACGCCGGGCAAGCGCGCGCTCAGCCTGTTCGTCACCGATATGCAGGGACGAAAAATATCCTTCGCCCGCGCCACGGGCCGTTTCTTTGGGAAAATGCTATCCGGCGCGATCCTGATGATCGGCTATCTCATGATCGCTTTCACGAAGAAAAACAAGGCCTTCACGACATGCTCACCGACTGCCTGGTGCTGCGCCGCATCTGATCCCTTGGGAATCCCGCCGCCGGCGCCGGCCATCAGGCTTCGGGCCGCTCGCGCAGGTAAATCGCCAGTGCCTCCTGCCACGGCGGGAGTTCCGGAAATCCCGCCTCCCGCAAGGCAAAATTATCGAGCACGGAATAGGGCGGGCGGCGCGCCTTGGCGCGGAATTCCGCGCTCGAGACCGGCTCCAATTTGGCTTCGAGGCCGGCCAGGCGAAAAATTTCAGCGGCAAACTCATACCACGAACACGAACCGGCGTTGGTCAAATGATAGAGTCCGAAACGCCGGCTGCCGAGCAGCGGAACGAGATTCTTGACCAGGTCCCGCGTGCTGGTGGGAGTCGCCACCCGGTCGTTAACGACGCGAATCGTGCGACCCTCGCTCGCCAGGCGCAGCATCGTTTCGACGAAATTTCCGCCCTTGCTCCGCGAACCGGTACGGCCGTAGAGGCCGCAACTGCGGATCAGAAAATAGCGCTCGGCGTAGCGGCCGACGATCTGTTCGCCGGCCAGTTTCGACATGCCGTAGATCGAGAGCGGGCGGGGCGAGTCGGTTTCGCGGTAGGGATGGCGCTGGGCGCCATCGAAGACGTAATCGGTGCTGAAATGCACGAGCGTTGCGCCCAACTGGTTGGCGAGCCCGGCCAGGTCCTTGAGCGCGACGGCGTTCACCTGGAAACTGCGCACGACCTCGTCCTCGCAGTCGTCGACCCGGTGATAGGCCGCCGTATTGACGATGCAATCGGGATGGAACTGGCGCGCGTAGCGGCCGACCTGGGCGGCGTCGCAGATATCCGCCAGGGAATGCGGCAAAGCCAGATGCTCGTGGCCCGCCAGGAAGCCCTCGAGCTCGCTCGCCAGCTGGCCGCCCCCGCCCAGGATCAGAACGCGCACGGACGGTCTCCAGCCCTGGCGCGCGGGAAGCGAATGGCCTCGTTTTCGCCGCCGGGAATCACTGCGGAAGCCCTTGGCGGGCGAGCGTTTTCTTGCGCTCGGTGTAATGACGCCGGTAGTAGGAGCGGTAGGCACCGCTGCGGCAGCGCCCGAGCCATGCCGCGTTCGAGCGGTTCCATTCCACGGTAGCGGCCAGCGCCTCAGCGAAACTGCGCAGCGGCTGCCAGCCCAGCTCCTTGCGCAGCTTGCGGCTGTCGAGCGCGTAGCGGCGGTCGTGTCCCGGCCGGTCCTCGACGAACGTGATGAGCGAGCGCGGTTTTCCGAGCCGATCGAGCAGCGCGCGCACGACTTGCAAATTCGTCCGCCGCGACCCCGCCGAAACGTTGTAAATTTCGCCGGCGCGGCCGGCTCCGAGGGCCAGCCGAATCGCCCGGCAACAATCCTCGACGTAAAGCCAGTCGCGCACGTGCCGCCCGTCGCCGTAAACGGGCAGCGGCCGGTCCTCCATGGCGCCCGCGATCATCAGCGGAATGAGCTTTTCCGGAAACTGATAGGGGCCGAAATTGTTCGTGCAGCGCAGGATCAGCGCCGGCAGGCCGAACGTATGGACGTAGCTCAAAACGAGCAGGTCCGCGGCGGCTTTGCTGGCGGCGTAGGGGCTCGAAGGGCGCAGCGGCGCCGATTCGTCGAAATCCGCGCCGGCCGGGGCGCTGCCGTAAACCTCGTCGGTGCTGATGTGAATGAATCGCGAGACGCCGTGCCGCCTGGCGGCGTCGAGCAGCACCTGCGTGCCGGCGACGTTGGTGCGGAGAAACGGCGCGGCGTCCTCGATGCTGCGGTCGACGTGGGTTTCGGCGGCCAGATGAATCACGGCGTCGAAGCCGCGCGCGAATGCGCGGTCGACCGCGCGCGGGTCGGCGATATCGGCGTGGATGAAGCGGTAGCGGGCGGAATCGGCGACGGCGGCCAGATTTTCCAAATTACCCGCGTAGGTCAGCTTGTCGAAATTGGTGATTTCCAGCTCCGGCGATTCGCGCAGCAGAAAACACACCAGGTTCGAGCCGATAAAACCCGCCCCGCCGGTGACGAGAACCTTCACTCAATTTCGCCTTTTCCCGCGACCGTCCGGTTCGCGCCGGTTTCCGCCACCAGATTCGTGGCGCGGCGAAGCGATTCGAACGTGCCGGCGTCGGTCCACCAGCCTTCGAGGATGCTGTAGGTGAGCGTACCCTCTTCGAGGTACATATTGTTGATATCGGTGATTTCCAACTCGCCACGGCCGCTGGGCCTGAGCGAGCCGATGCGGTCGAACACGGTGGCGTCGTAGAA
This sequence comes from Patescibacteria group bacterium, assembly GCA_035533975.1. GTDB lineage: Bacteria > Acidobacteriota > Terriglobia > Acidiferrales > UBA7541 > JAKASX01. Next base: position 20,806 of record DATLSU010000059.1, on the reverse strand, counting down.
ATAGACGCCGACGACGGCGTAGGGGGACGGCGGCGTTTCCGGTTTTTCGGCGATTCGGAACAGCCGGCCGTCCACGATCTCCGGGCAGCCAAAGCGCTGGGGATCGGGGACTTCTTTCAGCAGGATGTGGGCGCCGCGCTGCTGGCTTGCGAAGCGGCGCTTGGGCTCGAGGATGTTGCCCTGAATGATGTTGTCGCCGAGGATGACGCAAACCGGATCGCCACCGGCGAAATGTGCCGCCAGGCGAAGCGCGTCGGCGATGCCGCCCTCGCCCTCCTGATAGGCGTAGTTCAGGTGGTGCAGGCCGAAATCCTTGCCGTTGGAGAGCAGGCGGAGAAAGTCGCCGGCATTCTGCCCTCCGGTGACGACGATAATGTCGCGAATGCCGGCGGTCACGAGCGTCTCGATCGGGTAAAAGATCATTGGCCGGTCGTAAACCGGCAGCAGGTGTTTGTTGGTGACGCGGGTCAGCGGGCTCAGTCTGGTTCCCAGCCCTCCGGCAAGCACAACGCCCTTCATGCCATTTCTCTCCGCTGAATGCCGTCACCCAGCCCGCGGAACAGGCCAGCATTGTACGCCAAGCCGCCACCTTCCACGCCTGTTCATAGCTTGTTCCTATCCCAATCTATGGCGAAACGCCACGGGTGGGCCGGACCTCTCCCGCCGTCGCCCCGCAGCCGGCTTGCTTGGACCCGGCCAGGCACCGGATGTCGTAGAGCGTCACCAAGCCATTTGGGCTGCGATAGACCACGGGAGAGCGCGAAAGTATCTGCTTTTGCCGTTCGGGCACGATCCCGAATCCGCCTGGGTCATCGGCATTGGGATCGTAGGCCGACGTGAGCCAATAGGATGCGCCGACGTGTTTGGCGACATCGGCCAGGCGGGCCGCGTCATCCCTGGCAAATCGAGGGTCGTGCAGGAAAAAACTTTCCGGCAAGCTTGCAATAGGCAGAATCGAAGGGTGCCCAGTGTAGAGGTAAGCGAGCCCATCTTCGTAAGCCAAAACGCTCGCATCGGGCGCAGCGTGCTGCCGAATCCAGGCATATGCCCCAAGCTGAGCCGCTAGAATGCGCGAGTGTAGCTTGCCAAGACGTTTCAGTTCGGCCGGTACGCGATAGGAGTAGTTGATCAAGGTCGCCGCGCAGAGAGCGAGACTGACCAAAGCCAATACTGCGCCGGTGGCTCGTTCGGCTGCCGGCTGTCCCTTTCGCATCCGATCGGCCAAGAGGGAACCGATATGCCGGCTCTCGGTCCAGATTCCGTCGAAGAAAAGCGGAAGGAAGAGGAGCAGATAGCGGTTCGGGTTAGCGGGAAAGACCAGCACAATCGGGGCATAGCAGCAGAAGATGGCATGGATCGGCCGCCAGCCCGTCCTCTTCCACCGCCGGAAAATCCCCGCGTACGCGAGCGCGCTGGCGAGCGTCATCGCCATGAGGCTGACGGGCGTGCCACGCGACGTCAGAGGATCGAGCAAGTACATGCCGGGTTGCAGCGCAATCAGCTCGAGATTCACCTTGATGATTGCGGCGAGCCCGCGCAGGCCGCCCAGACTCATGCGCAGGGCACAGCCGTAGCTTGTGTAAAAGCACAACGTCTGCGTCCACCCCGATTGGGTGGGGTTCTGGATGTGAAGCGACGTGCCGGCAATCCCCAAAACGGCCGCTACGGAGGGCCACGCCCAGAAAATGGTGAGCGGAACCCCCAGAACGCAGAACCAGATCAATTGGCGGTATTTTCGCTTCAAAAGCATCAGGAGACCAATGCCGATCGCTACCGGGACTCCCATGCTGCGCAAGCCAACCGAAAGCCCCACCAAAAGACCCGCCAGCAGGGCCTGCGGCGCGGTCCCGCGGCCGCCGCGCAGGCTTCGCTCGGCCAGCCATGCCGCCGCCAGCGCCAGGGCGAGGAACGGGATATCGCTCATGACGCATGCGCTCATGTATAGGAAAAAACTGCTGAGCCCGCACGTTCCCACCACGGCCAGGGCCATCCAATCGTTCATTCCAGGCCACTCGCGCAGCATCGCGAACGCCACGATCAGGGAAATGCAGCCAAAGGCGAGCGTCAATCCAACGGCGAGGGAGATGTTGGCCGGAAAATCAGGATTGATCCTCCAGACGGCGGACAAAAGCAGCGGGTACAATTTCGGGTATTTGAATGCGGGCAAGCGGCCGGGGAAGCTGGGCAGAATATACCCCTGGCCCGCCGCGAGCGCCTTTGCCGCGGAGAAGTAAAGGGCGTCATCGGTGAAAACGCCGAACGTCGCCAGCGGCTTAACCCGCAGGGCGCTGAACACGTAAATAACGAGAAGAACGGCGAGCGCCGCCCAAACCTTGGCGTCAACCCTCCGCCCAACCCTGCGCATACGCGTATTATCGCCGCTGTCCGTGTTTAGGCCGCCCGATGAAAGGATGGCGCCGGGCTCCTCGCGGAATTCCGTGCCAGCGAAGGGAAGGATAGCAAAACCGCCTCGCAGCGCAGGCAACCTGGGAAACTCACCTTGCCCGAGACGTTACCCCGCATGCGGACGGTAATGCCGGCGCGCCGGCGCGCACGAGGGTTGGCGATTTGGCGCGCATGCGCGGCCGCCGGAGGCCGTGAAAGTAAGCGTTAGAGCTAGTCGCACGACAAATTGTCCGGCTCCCGGAATCTGCAGCTTAGATGGGCGCTTGGGCGGAGAAAGTATCACACGGTGTCAATCAAACTTTCGGTTATCGCCCATGTTTTCAGTCACTTGATTTTTTCGGGCGGGAAGCCACGGTTTCGCTTCCGGGCATGGCTGCCACCTTACTATAAGGGGAGAGATGAGGTAACCGGCGGGGCACAGCGCGTCCTTGCCGCATGCTCCGATCTCGCCCTTTTCCGGTCACAGCCGACGGCGGTGAAGACAGCGTGCGTGCGGGGTCAGCCGCTCGTTGCAAGACGCGCGGCGAAGTGCCTGGCCAGCACCTTTGTCCTACGCCCGAAGACCAACCTCTCATGTAGGGTGCCAACGGTCCGCCCCAAGTTATGAATTCTCCTTCGTCTCCGTGGCGTTCATCGTCGCGGCAGGCCAAGAACGCTCAGGAAGAAACTGGAGAGAATCGTCTGGACTCCCAGCGTCAGCGCCACCACGCCGGGGATAACGATCCGAAGAACCTGGTCCGGAACGAGCGGCCCGAACTCGTGGCTGCGCCAGTAGCCAAGGCCCACCACCCAGATCGCCACACCGGCCAGCAGAAGCAGCGTTCCCGCGATCAACCCGACCTCCAGCGTGATATAGCGGAACATGCGGTTCAGGCGAGCGTCTTCCGGCAGCAGCCCTTCGCTGATGGCGAAGACCTTCGTGAATATGGCGAAAACCATCGATTGGAACCCGACCAGTATCGCCATCGCGCCAAAAAGCAGCGTGTCGTAGTCGAAAGTCACCCCGCCAATCGTCTTCGGGCCGGGCAGCAGCCACGCGGAGACCGCGATCCCCAACGCGATGAGAGCGATACCCGGGTAGAGAAACAACCATCGCGGACTATAGAGCAGTAGAAACCGCAGATAGCGCCAGCCGTCACGCCAGGTCCTCAGGTGTGGCGGCCGGTCCCGCCCGTCGGGCGAGAGGGTGGTCGGAATCTCCGCGATCCGCAGATGGAACTGGGTGGCCTGGACTACCATTTCGGTGGAGAATTCCATGCCTGTAGTCCGCAGGTTCAGACGGTCGATCGACTCCTTTCGGAAACCGCGCAGGCCGCACTGGAAGTCCCCCACGGGACACCCGAAGAATAGCCTTCCCAGCCAGCTCAAAAAGGGGTTTCCAAGATAGCGGTGCAGAACGGGCATCGCGCCGGGCCGGATGCCGCCCCAGAATCGGTTTCCCATCACCAGATCGCAGCCTTCGCGCAATTTTTCCAGAAACGGCCCGAGCTGCGTGAAATCGTAGCTGTCGTCGGCGTCGCCCATGATGACGTACCGGCCGCGCGCCGCCTCGATGCCTCCGCGCAAGGCGCTGCCATATCCGCGCGCTTCGACAGGCACGACGCGGGCGCCCATTTCCGCCGCGATCGCCTGCGAGCCGTCGGTGCTGCCGTTATCGGCGACGATCACCTCGCCGCGCACCTGGAGACGCTCCATGGCCGCCTGCGCCTTGCGGATGCAGGTTCCGAGCGTCCTGCTCTCGTTCAGGCAGGGCATGACCACGGAAAGCTCAACGTCGTCCTCCCGGAAGCCAGCGTGCGGCTCGAAGATCGTGGCATCGGTAGCAGCGTCTTGGGGATTCACGCCGTCGTCTCCCTGCTCAAGTCTCCCACCTCTCTGGGATTTGAAGCATTGTACCCCTTCCCCCACCGCCGCTCCGCGCGACCGTTGGTTGATGTTTTCGCTTCACCGCGGCGGGAACTCGTGGCGGATCGGGCGCCGGGAAAAGAATATAGTTGCCTGTGCTTTTCCGAACCGAGCTTGGTCTTGCTATCGTGGCCGTCATCGTGGCGATTGTCCGGCCCGAAACGGGGTCACGATGGTTCGATTTCATCGAGAAGAAACTCGCTCCACTCGCCCGGCGCCGCAGGCTCGCCGTGCTGCTTGTCGGGCTGCTTGCGCTCGCCGGCCGCGCGGCCGTGCTTCCGATTCTGCCCGTGCCGGTGCCGCGAATCGACGACGAATTCGGCTACCTGCTCGCGGGGCAAACGTTCGCGCGCGGCCGGCTGACCAATCCGACGCCTCCCCTGTGGCAGCATTTCGAAACTTTCGGGGAAATCCTGCGCCCGACTTATCAGACGAAGGAGTTTCCCGCGCAGGGCTTGGTTCTCGCCTTTGGAGACGCCGTGGCGCATCAACCGTTTTTGGGCGTGTGGCTGAGCGCGGGAGCGATGTGCGCCGCAATCTGCTGGATGCTCCAGGGATGGATGGCTCCCGAATGGGCGTTTTTAGGCGGACTGATCGTCGTTCTGCGATGGGGGATTTTCAGCTATTGGGCAAGCAGCTATTGGGGGGGCGCGGTGGCAGCGACGGGCGGGGCGCTGCTGCTGGGCGCGCTGCCGAGAATTTTGAAATGGGCGAGGCCGAGAGATGCCCTTCTCATGGGACTCGGGTTGGCGATTTTGGCCAACGACCGCCCGTACGAGGGTTTGGTGCTGAGCATACCGGTGGCTCTCGCGCTCCTGATCTGGCTGCTGAGGAAACGCGGGCCGGAGCTTTGGCGGATTTCGCGCCGCGTTGTGATTCCGCTCGTTTTGCTATTGGCAGCGACGGCGGGGGCAATGGGCTATTACAACTGGCGGGTGACCGGCAGCCCCGTTCAACTGCCCTACCAAATTTACTTCCAGAGATACGACCCGGTCCCTCAATTTTCCTGGCAACGGATCAGACGCATACAGATTCCTCCGCCTGGGGCGTTTCGCGATTACGTGACTTACTACGAAATGCCGCAGTACGAACGGATGCAGTCGCTATCGGGTTTCGTCAAGACGAACCTCCGCAGACTTTACAAAGTCTGGCTTCCGTTTTTCGGGCCGGTTTTCTTCCTGCCTCTGATTGGAATTCTCCCGCTGGCATTCGCAAAAGACGCTCGGGGGAAACTGAGCTGGGAGACCCGGTTCCTGCTCGCCGCGGCTGCCTTATCCGCCGCCGCGCTCGCGGTCGAAGTCTACTCGGAACCTCACTACGGCGCTCCGATACTTTGCGCGGTGCTGGCGCTGGCGCTGATCGCGCTTCAGTCCTTGCGATGGATCGAATGGCGCAAGCGGCCGGTGGGGCTGTGTCTTTCGCGGGCGTTTCCGGCTGTCATTGCGTTCATGTTCTTTTTCCGAGCTGGCGTGGGCCGTCTAGACCATTGGTACTTCCCGAGTTCGTGGACGCCGGCGTGGTATGGATTGCCCTCCGCCTGGACGCCTCGGTCGGAGGTCCTGAATCGGATCGAGAAGATGCCTGGGAAACAGCTCGTTCTAGTTCGCTACCACGAACACAGCCGCCCCGGCCCGTTTGGACAAGGCCAGTGGCCGCATGAGTGGGTCTATAACGGCCCGGATATAGAACAGCAGAAAGTCGTCTGGGCCTGGGACATGGGCGCTTCGGAAAACGAGAAGCTGATTCGCGCTTATCCCGGCAGGAGCGTCTGGCTAGTCGATTTGGCCGGCACGCCGCCGAAGCTCGCTCCCTACCACGCCGGGCCGTAGCGTGTATCCGGCATGCATCGGCCTTGGCTTGGGCAAGGGGCTAGGCGGGCGGCCGGTCGGGCCTCCGGGGGGGGCCGAAAGGGGTGGCCCCAGGGCTCGTGTAGAACTCCGTGCGCGCTGCGGGGTAATTACGGCGCCGTCTCGCGACTCCGGCGTCCTAGAAATGTCTCCATGATCGAGGCGTTGCCCGGCTTCGAGAGGGGAACGACGCGCTGGGGTAGGGCGTGTGCTGTCGAGCGGTCTATGTCAGAATTAGGTCCCATGGGTTCTTCGGCGCCGCGGACAGAGTCAGCGAGGAGGGTCTTCAAGGAGGTTCTCGCGAGGGCGGCTGGGGAGAGCGGCGCCTTCGACGAGGCCGCGTTCCCGGCCTACGCGCATGAGAACCTTCTCATTGACCGCGTTTTCTGGGGGCGGCTTTCGGCTGTGGAGAGGTACTTCGCTGCGGCCCCACCGGGGTCCGTACTCGACTTTGGCTGCGGCGGCGGAATCATGTCGTTTATCCTAGCCGGGTTGGCGGACCGCGTGATTGCCTTTGATATAGACACGGCAGCTTTCGAGCGTGCGAGGTCTTGCGTGCGCTTCCCCGAGAGGATAGAGCTCACCGACTTGCGGGGGGCTGGGGCTTCCCGGTGGGAGGGGGCCTTCGATGCGGTGGTGGCGCTAGATGTGCTCGAACACGTGACCGATCTTCCCGGGACCCTCGAGTTACTTCGGAGGGTTCTTAAACCCGGGGGTGTCGCTGTCATCTCCGGGCCGACCGAGAATCTCCTCTACAGATTGGGGAGGCGCGTGGCGGGGCGGCGGTTCACAGGAGACTACCACGTTACGGATATCGGGCGGATAGAAGATGAATGCCGACGCCGCGGCGCCGTAAAGGGCGTCGCGACCATCTACCCGTTTCTCCCGCTTTTCAGGATATTCTCCCTGCGCTTCTCCGATTCGGTTCCCGAGGCAGGATAACGGCAGGCCACGGCCGGGGGCGGGCGGGGAGCTGGGCCGCGCGGCTCCTGTGGGGGACGGTGTTTGCCGGGCTCCGGCCGCTTGCCGTCTCGCCCTGCGGCTACGCGCGCGGAAGCCCGAGGACACTCAGAAAAAAGCTCAGGAGAATCGTTTGAAAGCCGACAATCAGGACCACTAGGCCGGGAATCACTACTCGAAGAGTCCCGTCCGGGTTCGTGGCGGCGAAATGATGGCTGCCCCATGCCCCAAGGCTAAATGCCCACGCGGAGGCTCCAGCGAGGAGCAACACCGTGCCAGCCGTTAGGCCCACCTCCAGATTCACATAGCCGGACAGGCGGCTGAGCCGCGGGTCCTCCGGGAGCAAGCCTTCTGAAATTGCGAAAACCTTACTGCAGAGGGCGAAACTAATCGCTTGGAATCCGGCAAGGATGATCATTCCGGCAAACAGCAGCGTGCCGTTGCCGAAGGTGGCGCCGCCGACCGTACGCGGGCCGGGGAAAAGCCATACTCCCAGACCGACGCCGAGCAGAACGAGGGCAAAGCCCGGATAGAGAAACAGCCAGAGGGGGCTATAGAGCAGCAGAAAGCGCAGGTGGCGCCAGCCGTCGCGCCATGTGCGGAGGTGCGGCTGGGCTAGGCGGCCAGCGGGGAGCATGATCGTGGGAACCTCGGCGACGTGGAGCCGAAAGAGGGCCGCCTTGACAACCATCTCGCTACAGAGTTCAAAACCTGTCGTGCGGAGGCCGAGCCGCTCCACAACGTCCTTTCGGAACCCGCGAAAGCCGCTGTGGAAGTCCCCCACGCGTGATCCGAAAAACAGCTGCCCCACCCGAGTGAGGAGGGGATTGCCCACGTAACGATGCAGCGGCGGCATGGTGCCCGGGCGTATGCCTGCCCGGAAGCGGTTTCCTATGACCATGTCGTACCCCTCTCGGAGCTTGTCCATGAAGAGGGAAATTTCGGAAAAGTCGTGGCTTCCGTCGCTGTCTCCGGTAATCACGAAGCGTCCGCGGGCCGCTGCAATTCCGCCTCGCACCGCGCTGCCGTAACCGCGCACGTCGACGGACACCACGCGGGCGCCTAGCTCCGCCGCAATCGCCTGCGAACCATCGGTGCTTCCGTTATCGGCGACGATTACTTCTCCTCGAAGCCCCAACTCCTGGATCGAGCGCTGCGCCCCGCGGACGCAGGCCGCGAGCGTCCGGCTCTCGTTCAGGCACGGGATAACCACCGACAGGTCCAGTTGGTCCGGCGCACCTCTCGGCGTCGCCGAGGCGTGCGCACCTGTGGTCGCTTCTGCCGGGCTCATTGGCTCGCTCCTGCCTGGGCCGTTCCGCGTTCGGCGCCCACCTACCGGCCGATCACGGCCGTATTGTAGTTCCTCCCGAACCAACGCGGGCACGTTTCTCGTACCGCGGTTTCGGAAAAGTCTCTCGGCACGACCAAGCCCTGGGACTCGGGGGTGCCGCGCCGGTGCAGTTTTCGCGCGGCGACTGCGGAATTCCCTGGTGGGGTGGTTGCAAACCCGCGAAGATATTGCCCGATGCTATTTGTTCTGGCGGAGAGCGTTCTTCTCGCAATAGCAATCGGTGTGGCCCTTGAGCGGCCCGAGACGGGATCCCGATGGTTCGATTTCATCGAGACCAAGCTCGCGCCACTCGCCCGGCGACGAAGGCTCGCCGTGCTGCTTGTCGGACTCTTGGCGCTCGCCGGCCGCGCGGCCGTGCTTCCGATTCTGCCCGTCCCGGTGCCGCGAATCGATGACGAGTTCTGTTATATGCTTGCGGGGCAAACGTTCGCCCGCGGAAGACTGACCAATCCTACACCTCCGATGTGGCAGCATTTTGAAACTTTCGCCCAACTTATGAGGCCCACCTATCAATGCGAGGCCCCGCCGGCCCAGGGCGTGGTACTCGCATTTGGTGATGTTGTGGCGCACCAACCGTTCCTGGGCGTGTGGCTGAGCGTCGGTGTGATGTGCGCCGCAATCTGCTGGATGCTGCAGGGATGGATGGCTGCCGAGTGGGCGTTTTTAGGCGGACTGATCCTCGTTCTGCGATGGGGCGTATTCAGCTACTGGGCGAGCAGCTATTGGGGCGGCGCGGTGGCGGCGACGGGGGGCGCGTTGCTGCTGGGCGCGCTGCCGAGAATTCTGAAATGGGCGAAGCCGAGAGATGCACTTTTTATGGGATTCGGGTTGGCCATTTTGGCCAACGACCGACCGTACGAGGGTTTGGTGCTAAGCATACCAGTGGCCCTGGTGCTCTTGATCTGGCTGCTAAGGAAACGCGGGGCGGAACTTTGGTGGGTTTCACGCCGCGTTGTACTCCCCCTTGTCTTGCTGCTCGCAGCCACGGCAGCAGCCACGGGATTTTACAACTGGCGAGTGACCGGGAACCCCCTCCAATTCCCCGAGATTGCATACCACAAGATGTACGACCCCTTCCCGCTCTTTGTCTGGGGGAAGCCCGCTCCCGTGCGGAGGTATCGTGAGGCGGCGCTTCGTGACTTCGTGGCTTACTTCGAGGCGCCGCATCTCCGGAGGGTTGAGTCGCCTACGGGCTTCCTCGATGTGAACATGCGGAGGCTGTTTGATATCTGGCTGCCGTTTCTCGGACCGGCCCTGTTCCTGATGCCCTTTGGGGTGCTCATCCCGGCAAGCGATGACGACGGGGCACCGTTTGGGGAATGGGAGTCCCGTCTTCTGGCCGCGGCCGCGGCTTGCCTTGCTGTTGCCCTCGCCTTCGAAGTGTACGACGCGCCTCACTACGGCGCCCCGGGGCTATGCGTGATTCTGGCCCTGGGCCTAATCGGGATTCGGCGCTTGCGCGGCGTTCGGTGGCGCGGCCGGCCGACGGGGCTATTTATTTCACGGGCCATTCCAGCCGTCCTCGCGTTGATGTTCGTGCTCCGTGCCGGAGCGGGAACTATCTACCCACCCCTGGTCAACGGCTGGACGCCAGCGTGGTACGGGCTTCCCTCCGCCCAGACGCCGCGGTCGGAGATCCTGAATCGGCTGGAGAAGATGCCTGGGAAACAGCTCGTCCTGGTTCGCTACCACGAGCACAACCGCCCCGGCCCGCACGGACAAGGCCAATGGGCGCATGAGTGGGTATACAACGGCCCGGATATAGAACAGCAGAAAGTCATCTGGGCGTGGGACATGGGCGCTGCGGAAAACGAAAAACTGATTCGCGCTTACCCCGGCCGGGGCGTCTGGCTGGTGGATTTGGCGGGCACGCCGCCGAAGTTGGCTCCCTACCACGCCGGGCCGTAGCGCCCCCCGTCAGGCTGAAGTTATGACGCCCAAAGCAAGGCGTTTCCACTGGCATTTTTGGGCACCGATGGCGCGGTTGGTTGCGCTGGCCGAACAACCGCCATACGGCTCGCGGTATGATTCGGCCGGGAGCTCAGACGGGAGGTTAGGCGTTGGCGGTCGAGCCGAATATCGCAAAGGAGCGCCGCTTTTTCTTCGGCAGAGCCGAAAAGGTCGCGTTTGCCATTTTGACTGCGTTGCTGGTGTGGCCATATGTGGTCGCCTTGAGAACGCCCGCGGTCGGATCGTTCAACGACGACGGCATCTACGTTGCCACGGCCAAGGCGCTGGCCGAGGGACGCGGATACACGATCATCAGTCTCCCCCACGCGATCCCGCAGACGAAATACCCCATTCTTTTCCCTCTGGCGCTGGCGGGGGTTTGGAAGATCGATCCGAATTTTCCCGGAAACGTCAGGCTGCTCCGGCTCGTTCCGTTTCTTTGCGCGCTCGCGTGGTTCTGGATTTCCTTCCTGCTGGTGCGCCGCGAGACGGGATCGAGCCGCGCGGCCCGCTGGGTGGCGCTGCTGACGGCCGGGCTGCCGGCGGTGGTCTGGGCCGGCACAACCATCATTTCCGAGACGATGTTCGCCGCGCTGGCAACTGCGGCGCTTCTTCTGCTCGCGCAGATCGAAGAGAGCGAGGGAAACAGGCCAAATCTGGCGGCCGCGAGCGCGGGGATTTTGGGCGGCGCCGCGTTCCTGGCGAGGACGGTAGGCGTGGCTCTCTTGGCGGCGGGAGCCATCAGCCTGGGCCTGCGGCGCAAGTACCGGGCCGCGGCGGCATACGCGGTGCTGTGGATTCTGATTGCCGCGCCGTGGGCGATCTGGCAGCGAATGGAATACAAGCCGTTGCCCACCGCGGAAGTTTATTACTCCTTTGCGAACTACAAGGACTGGAACCTGCTCGATAGCTTCAACTGGCATCAGAAGGCGGCTATTGCCTGGCAAAACATCCGGATGCTGGCGATAGCGCCTGAGCAAATGGTCGCGATCGGACCCCAGATTCTGCTCGGTCTGGCATGGGTGGTTACGGCGCTGGCGCTCTGGGGCTGGCTCGCCGACCAGCAGCGCTGGAAAAGCTCGTTGTGGCTGTTTTTGCCGTTTTATTTGGGAATAGCGGTCCTTTGGGCGTATCCGCCGGCGCGCTTTCTGCTTCCCGTCATGCCACTGGTGCTGTATTACGCCTGGCGCGGCATCGAAGACCTTTGCCCGCGCGCGAGAGTTCCCGAATGGAAGGCCGGAACGGCGTGCGTTGCGGTCCTCGTCCTCCTGCTGGCAAACGGACTCGTGCGCCAAGCGCGAATCACGGCACGCTCAGGTTATGTTTTTTTGAACACCGGGACGGAGACGTGGCACCAAATGAACGGAGCGTTCCGCTGGGTACGGTCAAACACGCAGCGGAGCGCCGTGTTCGTCTGTGGCTGGGACTCAGCGATGTACCTGTATACAGGCCGGCGCGCCATTCGCGGGTACAATCCAAACGCTTTCCAAATGGACTACGCCGCGCATCCGAAGGACCCGCTCGGGACGACCGCAGCCTTCGGGGAGGCTATCCTTCGCGAGGGAGTGGATTACGCGGTGGTCGTGCAAGATCCCTCTGCGCGTGGCGAGCCGCACTTCTACGCCGAGCTTTTCGGACGATTCGAGGCCCGCTATCCCGGTACCCTCCGCTCTCCCGTCGAGGTCGCGCCGGAATGCGTCATCTACAGGGTTGACCGCGCCCGCCTGGCCAAGGAAATGGCTGCCGGCAAGCCCGCTGCCGCCGAGTGAGCCGCCCAGGCCCTCCCCGTAGAGATGTCTCCGCTTCGCGACGGCAGAGCGCGCCGTCCCCTCGGTCGAAATGACAAACTTTGAGCGGAGGCTCAGTGAGCGGGGGCTAGCGGGCTTTTTGGCAGCGGGATGGGCTCGTAGGCGACGCTGGCGTAGACGCAGGCGAAGCGCGCAACCGGCCTGTAATTCCGGGTGAGGGCGGAAACGAATTGCGGCGGCCAGATTGCCGATGCGGTGTGTGTATCCAGCGGCCTCTCGAGAAGCTGGGAAGGTTCGCCGCCTAAGAGAATCACGCCGAAAAACTTGCGCTGCACCATCCGGATGAGTGGCTGTTGATCGACCGTGCCGGACGTGCCAAGAAATTCGTATTCGAATGGATTCGAAAGCCATACGCGTTTTCCCGAAAGAACGGCGGCGCCGGGATTCTGCGAGAGGATCTGGCCGGGGCTATCGGCGACGAAACGATACGCAGCGGGGCAGCCGACATTTTCGGGGCCAACGCGCGGAACCCGCGCCGCCGACACCAATATGACCAGCGCCAGCCCAACCGGAATGAACGCCAGCGCGGAATCCGGCCTCGCCAGCGAACGCATCTCCTGATAGCCGAATCCGGCAGCCAAACACATGGCCGCCTGCCATTCGAGAAGGTGATTCGCGTCGCTGCCCATCTTCCCCGCAGTGAGAGTGAAGACTGTGGCCAGCAGAAAATAGAGAAGCGGGAGCGAAAACATCTTCCGGCGAGCTTCCTGAACGGCAAGACCGGCAACGGCGAAGAGCAGCGGAATATCCAGCAGGGCAAAGGGACCGATGGTGGAAAGGTAGTGGCCGAAGCGGTAGGGATCGGGATGGGTGAGGAAAAGATGGAAGAATCCCCAGCCGTACGTCGCGTACTGAAAGACCCCCATACCCGCCAGTCCCAGAGCCGTCATCCATCCGGCGAAACGCCAGGCGCGCCGCCGCTTGCCCGCCAATATCAGGTACGCAAAGCAGGCCAGCGGCGCGGCGATCACAGTTACCTTCGCGTAGAGCGCCGCCACAAACAGCATCGCGGGCCAGAATAGGCGTTTGCCGTCGCAGAACACGTACAGGCCGGCCAGCACGAGGACGACCGCAAACAGATCGACCCGCAAAACGAAAAGCCAGTTCCGCACCAGCGGCAACGCCAGATACGACAAGCCAAAGGGAAGCGCAACGAGCCAGGGCGCCTTTCCCCGGCGCAGGAGCAAAACCAGAAAAAACGCGGAGGCGAAGCCCGAGATAACCACCAGCAGCCGCGGCCAGAAGAAGCCGACTCCAAACCATTTCACAAGCGGCGCAAGAGCGTAGTAGAAGACCGGTCCGTAGGGATTCACAACGTAGGGCGGCCCCCCGACCGCGGGGTACGGCGTTTGTCCATGCACGATGCGGAGGGCCGCATTCAGGATATTGCCTTCCTCGAAATTCGAGGAAAAATGCAGCGGGAGGAAGTGAGCCACGTAGCGAAGCGTGGCAATGCAGCCCAGAGTCACGACGATCAGAAGACCTATTTCGGCCCGGCGAAAAAGCTTGCGGATCTTCACCGCCCGCCCGGATTCGGGCCCGGACGAAACCTTCGCTGCCGGTGCGCCAGAAGACATAAGCCGCAGCCCAGCATACAATGCACGTCACGGCAATCGCCACTTGCAGTTCGGGCCCTGTTGCAAAGCGGGAGCACAGCCTCTGCCTCAGTGCCGCCGCGAACACCAGCCAACCTGTCCCGACCGGTTGTTGAACAGATTGCCACCACTCGGGAAACCGGCCGTATCTCAGCGCTGCGGCGTAGTGTATTCTTTGCCTCGCCGAATGACTCGCAACACCTCAGCGCAAGTGGATTCATCGCCGGCTTCTGGCGCGGAGGCCGGCTCTCGTGCCGGCATGCTGGCGCTTTTTCGCTGGGTGGAATATCTGCTCGTCGCGGTTGTCATACTGGGTCTTCTCGATACCCTCCGTTTCGCGGTCTATTACATTCCCCTGCGCTTCGCGGTGAACTTCGAGGAAGGCAACGTGCTGAACGCCGCTCTGCGAATCACCCACGGCCAGAGCCCCTATCCTCCCGTCGGCGGCCTTCCATACGTCGTGAATCCCTACGGGCCGGTTTTCTACTATGCGGTCGCTCCCCTAGTGAAATGGTTTGGATTGAGTTTCACCGCGCCGCGGCTGCTGATTTTCGCCTGCTGCATGGCCGTGGCTCTGCTCTTGGTGTTGCTCTTAAAGCGGTTCACCGCATCATGGAGCATCGCCCTGGGTTTCGGTCTGTCATTCCTCGCCGTATCTCTGGTGCGTACGTGGGCAACCATCCTCCGCGTGGACCTGTTCGGACTGGTATTTTCACTTGCCGGAGTCTACGTTTTCGCCGTTGGCGGGAGCTTGGCTTGGGTCGCGATCCTATTTCTAGCCGGGCTCTTCTCCAAGATCACTCTGCTGGCAGCGCCAATCTCGTGTTTTTTGTATCTGTTCCTGACGGGAAATCGGCGCCGCGCCTGGCAACTGGCCGGCTGGATGACGGGCTTCGGCCTGGCCGGGGTTGCGGCGCTGGCGATCGGAACGCGAGGGTGGGGACTTTTTCATATGTTTCTCACCCACCCCGATCCCTATTCGCTCGCCCAGTACGCATCTATCATCCGGCCGTTCGCTTTGCTGGACGTCGGTTTGCTGGCTGGCGCCATCGCACTGGCCGTCCGCGATATTCGCCGCCGAAAATTCTCACTGCCCCTGCTCTATTTCCTGCTCGCCAGCATTATGACGCTGACGGCGGGCAAGTCCGCGAGCGACGCGAATCACCTGCTCGAATGGCAGGCAGTCGTGTGCCTGGCCGCGGGCTGCGGATACCACGCGCTGCGCTCTTGCTCGGAACCGGATCCAGCCGTTGCGCTGATTCCCATCGGCGTCATCATTCTGGTCATTCTGGGATTCTCGCAGCCCGTTCGGCTGGGGCCAGCCTTGGCGGGTTGCCCCGCGGCGTACCGGTTGGCCGCGCAGGAGCCGGTACAGATATTGACGGAAAACCCCGGTGCCGCGGTTCTTTCCGGGAAGCAGGTCTGGCTCTCGAATTCCTTCGAGTACGGATTCCTGTCCAAGGCGGGCCGGGTCGATCCCGAGGGGCTGATTCGGCTGGTGAACCATAGGTTTTTCGGTCTGATTCTAATCGGGGGCGACCTAGCTACGCTCGGACGTGACGCCGCCCACCCAATGGCCGCACATTCGGTCTGGCCGCCGCCATTCGTCTCCGCTCTAGCCAAGAATTATCACGAAGTTTCGCATTTTTCTTGTGCTTACGCCGAAACGGCCTACGAACCAAATCCGCCCCCGCAGCCTCCGGCCGCGTCCACCCGCTGATGTCGAGGCAAAGCAAGCGTATTGGGGCAACTGAAGCTGCACAGCCGTCCTCTACTCCAGGTCGCGGCCGCGTCCACGCGGCCCGTATTCTCCTGCTTCTGCTGCTGGCCGCGGCCCTGCTGGTTCCGATCTGGACGGTCAGCTATCCGCCGCTGGTCGATTATCCCAATCATCTTGCCAGCGCTTTTGTTCTGGCTCACCTGAAGGACAGCGCCTTTGATTTCGGCCGCTACTACGCCGCCGACTGGAACACGTTCCCCTATCTCACCATGGACTGGATTCTAGTGGCATTGCAATGGGTCGTGCCGATCGACGTCGCCGGCCGCCTGCTGCTCAGCTTGTGCGCTCTGAGCGTTCCGGCCGCGGCATGGTTTTTTCTGAGGCAGGCCAATCCGGGCGAGGAGAGCCTGGCGCTCTGGTCGCTTCTCATCGCCGAAAATCTCTACTTTTTCGTCTACGGCTTCATCAACATGCAGTTGAGCTTGGCTCTGTGTCTGGTGGTGCTAGGCGTTTGGCTCGGCTACCTCAAGCGGCCGCGAATGACGCTGTGGCTGCTCCTGCTGCCGCTCACGACGTTTCTTTACTTCACACACTTGATGGGATTCGGCGTGGCGGGCGTCGTGATCACGGTATACGCCGTCATAGCGCGGCAGCGGCTGAAGCGGCTCCTGTTCTCCTGGCTGTTGTTCCTGCCGGGACTGTTGTTTTTCTTGCACTCCCATTCCCATTTGAAATCCTCCTGGAATCTCCAGTTTCGCGGCTTGGGCGCCAAAGTTTCGGGCCTGCTGGCCGTGATGGTCGGAGCTTCGCCAGCCCTGGATTTTCTCACGTTGGCTGTGATTGCCGTTTCGCTCATCCTGGCCATGTCGCAGAACCGCGAGTTCGGCTGGAACCGCCGCTGGCTGGGCGTGGCGGGCTGCCTGTTCGCGTTGTATTGGATTTTCCCGGCGAGCTACGCGACGGGAATGAACGCCGACCGGCGACTGCTGCCCTTTATTTTCATCATTGCGCTGGCCGCGGCGCGCGTGGGCAAGCGGGCGCGGGAGCTGGCTATCATCGCGATCCTGTTGTTCGCGGTTCGAACGGGGGTCCTCGCGAAGCGTTTCATTTCAGAGCAGCCTCGCTTGGCGCGAATGGTTATGTCCTATGCGGTCATACCGAAAAATGCGAAGGTGCTGCCGCTGGTCGGCTGGGCCGGCGGAACTCCGCAGCCCGAACGCAATCTGTGGGCCTACGGCGTGATCGAGCGCGGCTGGTTTTCGCCATGCTTGTTCCACGATCCGGGAGTTCAACCCCTGCAACTCAAGGTGCGACTGTACGATCCTTACGGGGCTGGTTTCGGCGATCTGGGGACGGTCGATTGGCAGCGGGCAAGCAGCGATTACGGCTACGTTTGGGCTGCCGGAGTTCCGCAGTTCACGAAAACTCTGGAAGTGATGGGAAAGCCGATATTTAGGTCCGGCAATTTACAGGTCTACCGACTGTTTTCTAGCTCGCCGGGCCCGCAAGACAAAAGCGGGCTTCGGTCTGCGCCGACAACTTCGGCGCGGGTAGTCATGGTCGGCGATCGGCTGGCCAGCGGCCGCTCGAAGCGAGGTTACCGTAGCACAAGGCCGGAAACCGGGAGAACACTTCGATACAGGGCGGCTTCTAAACTTCGGAGTGAGGGCGTTCGATGAAGGCGCCGCCGGCTTTCGCGGCCACTTGCACGCGAACCAGGGCGCGCTGGAGGGCGGCTTGCGCGCGTTCCCAATCGACTTCCGGTTCTTGCATCTTCGCCAGGCGCCCTTGGGCGCGCGCCATCGCCTGTCGGGCGCGCTCGAGGTCGATCTCCTCGGCGTGCTCGGCTTCTTCGGCCAGCACGATGACGCGGT
Source organism: Patescibacteria group bacterium (assembly GCA_035533975.1). Classification (GTDB taxonomy): domain Bacteria; phylum Acidobacteriota; class Terriglobia; order Acidiferrales; family UBA7541; genus JAKASX01. Next base: position 3,390 of record DATLSU010000059.1, on the reverse strand, counting down.
CGGCGAGGACTTCGGCGAAGCCGCCAATGGCGGTGAGATACGACCAGGAAGCTCCCTTGCGGTAGCTCAGCATGCCGATGCCCAGCTCGGTCATCAGCGGCGCGTGGCCCGGAAGCGCGCCGATGTAGCCCTGGCTTCCCGGCACCTGCACTTCGTCCACATTTTCCTGCACCACCCGGCGGTCGGGCGTAACGACTTCAAGCGCGATGGATTCGGGCAGCATGGCGATCAGGCGGCGGCCGACTGGAGTTTTTCGGCCTTTTCGAGCGCTTCCTCGATCGTGCCGACCATGTAGAAGGCCTGCTCGGGCAGATCGTCGAGCTTGCCGGAAATGATTTCCTGGAAGCCGCGGATGGTGTCCTCGACCTTGACGTAGCGGCCGGGGAGGTTGGTGAAAACCTCGGCGACGAAAAAGGGCTGGGAAAGAAACCGCTGGATTTTCCGGGCGCGGGAAACGGTGCTTTTGTCCTCGTCGGAAAGTTCCTCGATCCCGAGAATGGCGATGATGTCCTGGAGGTCCTTGTAGCGCTGGAGAATCGATTTGACGTTGCGGGCCACATTGTAGTGTTCCTGGCCGACGATGCGCGGATCGAGAATGCGGGAAAAGCTGGTGAGCGGGTCGACGGCGGGGTAGATGCCCAGATCGGAAATTTGCCGGCTGAGGGTCGTTGTCGCGTCGAGATGGCTGAACGTGGCCGCCGGGGCCGGATCGGTGTAGTCGTCGGCGGGCACGTAGATGGCCTGCACGGAGGTGATCGAGCCGTGCTTGGTCGAGGTGATCCGCTCCTGCAGTTCGCCGAGTTCGGTATTCAGGGTCGGCTGGTAGCCGACGGCCGAGGGCATGCGCCCGAGAAGGGCGGAAACCTCGGCGCCCGCCTGAACGAATCGGAAGATGTTGTCGATGAACAGCAGCACGTCCAGATTTTCCTCGTCGCGGAAATATTCCGCGACGGTGACGCCGGCCAGACCCACGCGCAGGCGCGCGCCGGGCGGTTCGGTCATCTGGCCGTAGATCAGGGCGACGCGGGATTTTTCCGGATCGCCGGCCACCATAACGCCCGAGTGCTGCATTTCGTTCCAGAGGTCGTTGCCTTCGCGCGTGCGCTCGCCGACGCCGGTGAAAACGGAAACGCCGCCGTGCTTCATCGCAACGTTGTGGATGAGTTCCTGAATCAGGACGGTCTTGCCGACGCCGGCGCCGCCGAACAGGCCCACCTTGCCCCCCTTCAGGTACGGCTGGATGAGGTCGATCACCTTGATGCCGGTCTCGAAGGTTTCGAGCGCGGTCGATTGCTCGTCGAGGGCCGGCGCGGCCCGGTGAATCGGATAGCATTTGTCGGTCGCCACCGGGCCGAGGTTGTCGACCGGATCCCCCAGGACGTTTAGCACGCGGCCGAGTGTGGCGCGGCCGACCGGGACGGTGATCGCCTGGCCCGTGTCGATAGCCTTCATTCCGCGCACCAGCCCGTCGGTCGGTTCCATGGCGACGCAGCGGACGCGGCCTTCGCCCATATGCTGTTCGACCTCGCCGATAATGTTGATCGGGATGGGCGAATCGAAGCCTTCGCTGGTGATCCTGACGGCGTTATAGATCGTCGGCAGGTGCCCTTCGGGAAAGGCTACGTCCACGACCGGCCCGATCACCTGTACGACGTGTCCCTCAATCTCTTCCGGCACGAGCTATCCTCCTGGCGGGTGGCCTTAGGCGGCTGTTGCCGCGGCCCCGCTAACAATTTCGATAATTTCCTTCGTGATGGCCGCCTGGCGCACCTTGTTCATTTCCAGCGTGAGACGCTCGATCATGTCGGCGGCATTATTGGTGGCGGCGTCCATCGCCGTCATCCGCGCAGCCTGCTCGCCGGCGGCGGATTCGAGCAGAATGCGAAAAATTTCCGATTCCAGATAACGAGGCACCATGCGCTCGAAAACCGCCTCGGGCGGATCCTCGTAGATGTAATCGGACCGGTCGCGCGGGCGGTCCGCGGCCTCGCCTTCCGCCGAGACCACAACGCGGGGATCGAGCGGCAGCACCTTTTCGACGACCAGCTTTTGCACCATGACGTTCTTGAACTCGTTGTAGATGGCGTAGACGGCGTCGATTTTCGGCTCACTGAACAGGCCGGCGGCCTGGTGCGCGATCTGCTGCGCATTGCGAAAATCGATATGACGAAAGATGTCGACATATTCGCCCGCCAGCGGCAGGCCTTGGCGGCGGAGCGAATCGCGGCCGCGGCGCCCGACGGCAATCACCTGCAGTTCGCGGCCGCCGTGGGAACGAAGAAACGCGGCGGCGCGGCGAACCACGTTGCTGTTGAAAGCGCCGCACAGACCTTTGTCGGCGCTGACGACGATGACGAGCAGGCGCTCTTCGGGCCGCCGCTCGAGCAGCGGATGGAACGGGATTTCCATGCGGGCGGCGGCCGAGCGCAGCACGCGCAGGATTTCTTCGGCGTAGGGGCGCGCGGAAAACACGCGGGATTGAGCGCGCCGCAACTGCGCTGCGGCGACGAACTTCATGGCGCGCGTGATCTGCTGCGTCTGCCTCACCGACCGCAGCCGGTGCCTGTATTCGAGTAGCGTGGGCATAGGGATTCTCCAGGCGCGGCTTAGCCCGCCGCCACCGGAGCCGGTCCGGAAATTGCCCGGAACTGCTCCTTGAAGCCGTCCAGGCCCGCGCGCAATTCCGCGCGCAGCTCATCGTCGAGCTGTTTGCGCTCGGCGATTTTCGCCAGGACGCCGGGATGATTGGAGTCGAAGAAATCGTAAAGCGCCTTTTCGAAGTCACGGCACTGTTCGACTTCCAGGTCATCCAGATAGCCTTGCGTGCCGGCGAAAATGATCAGAATCTGTTTGGCCACCGGCACCGGCTGATATTGGTCCTGCTTGAGGACTTCGGTCAGGCGGCGGCCGCGGGCGATCTGTGCCTGGCTGGCGCGGTCGAGTTCGGAGCCGAATTGCGCGAAGGCCGCCAGTTCCCGGTACTGCGCCATTTCCAGGCGGAGCGTCCCGGCCACCTGCTTCATCGCCTTGATCTGCGCGTTGCCGCCGACACGGCTGACCGATGTGCCGACGTTGATCGCCGGACGGATGCCGATGTTGAACAGATCGGCTTCAAGGTAAATCTGCCCGTCGGTAATGGAAATCACATTGGTGGGAATATAGGCCGTGACGTCGCTGGCCTGCGTTTCGATCACCGGCAGGGCGGTCAGGCTGCCGCCGCCTTTCTCCTGGCTGAGCTTGGCGGCCCGCTCGAGCAGGCGCGAATGGAGATAGAAAACGTCGCCGGGGAAAGCCTCGCGGCCCGGCGGGCGGCGCAGGAGCAGGGAGATTTCGCGATAGGCCTGGGCGTGCTTGGAGAGGTCGTCGTAAAAGACGACGGCATGGCGGCCG
>DATLSU010000058.1:0-3222 GCA_035533975.1 Patescibacteria group bacterium | reverse complement strand
CGAATTGTAGACCGCCGTTTCGGTGAGACCGTTGCCTAGCATCGCGGCGGTCATGTCTCCCGGAGCATTGTAACTCACGTTGGATACCAGGGTGCCGGGCTGGTTGGGGTCGCTGGCGCTGCTCGTTAACTGCGTTACATGCCAGGCGGTTTCGGTCAACGCTTGTCGAACGCGTCGATCACGGCGGCAACGAACTCACGGGTGGTCGCCCGCCCGCCCGGGATGTCGCGCGTGAGCCAGCGGCCTTCCCGGTAAACGCGGACCAAAGCCGCCTGAACTCGCTCAGCCGCCTTGGCTTCGCCCAGGTGATCGAGCATCATCACGCTGCTCCGCAGAAGCGCCGTAGGGTTGGAAATGCCCTGGCCGGCAATATCGGGAGCCGAGCCGTGAACGGCTTCGAAAAGAGCCGCATCGCCGCCCAGGTTGGCGCTCGCCGCCACCCCGAGTCCGCCGACCAGCCCTGCCGCCTCGTCGCTCAGAATATCGCCATACAGATTCGTCAGGAGCAGAACATCGAACTGGCGAGGATTCATCATCAGCTGCATGGCGGCATTATCGACGATCATCTCCCGGTACTCGATCTCGGGATATTCGGCGGCGACTTTCCGGATGCAGTCGAGAAACATGCCGTCGGTGAGCTTCATGATGTTGGCCTTGTGGATGGCGTGGATCTTCTTGCGGCCGCGGGAACGAACGTATTCGAAACCGAAACGGGCGATGCGCGTGGAGGCTTTTTCGGTGATGATTTTCAGGCTGACCACCACCCCCGGAACCACCGTGTGCTCTACCCCGGAATAGAGATCCTCGGTATTCTCGCGGATCAGCACCATGTCGATGCCCCGGAAAAGGGCGGGGGCGCCGTCCAAATCGCGAATGGGACGGACGTTGGCGTAGAGGTCGAGACCTTGCCGGAGAGCTACGTTGAGACTACGATAACCGGTACCGATCGGCGTGCCAATCGGGCCTTTCAGGGTTACCCGGGTGCGTCGCGCCGACGCAAGCGCTTCGGAAAGAAAGCGGTCAACATGAGCGGAACCCGGCTCGTGCATTCCCACAATATCCCAATCGATGGCAACGCCAGCCGCCTGCAAGACTTCCTGAGCGGCGCGGCAGATTTCGGGCCCGATACCATCCCCCGGGATCAGGGTCACTTCATGTTTTTCAGTGGCCAAAGATTCATTGTAAGAACGCGTGCCGGCCGGCGCAACTGTGTGGGAGTTTAACGCTGTACCGATTGCGCAAATTCGTCATGGAATTGCCCATCGTAACGATTCGAAGCGCCGAGCAGGCCTGACGGTACGGAATCGAAAAGGGGGCGTTTGTCCGCGGGACATTCATCCTCGGAAAGGAAGGCCCGGAATGGATGAAACCGGCCGTAGCAACGCAAAAACGCCCGGCAGCGAGGCGGATGAAACCGAAATCATGCCGGCTCGTCTGTCGGGGGTTGTGGAAACGGCGGCTTATGCCGCCCAGGTGAAGAGCCTCACAAACTACGAAGTACTCAGAAACGTCGAATCCGCCCTTCTCACGCTGGGGCCGAGCCGCGAGATGGAAGCCACCGAGTGGTGGAAGCTGAGGATTCTCCTGGACGAACTGAAATGGAGGCTTTCCGGTCTGGAAGGACCCGATTCCCCTTCCAGCCGGATCCAGGTAAACACCCGCCAGACCTAGGCCGGGCGTCAGGAGCCGGAACGGTTGCGGGCGCGAATTTCTTTCATCGTCAAGCGAGCTTGGTCGGCTACGTCGGGCGACATATCGGGGAATCCGCGCGCATAGGGAGCGATGGCATTCAAATCGCCCGGCTGCCCGATCAGGAACAGCGCCCGCAGCGCCTCACGAGCCATCTGTGAGGTGGGCTTGATTACGGCGACGGGGTCGCCCGCGGCGACGGTGGCCCCATCGGCGGCCGTCCACCGGGCGAGGCTGCCCTGCACGCCGGCGAGCACTTCGATTTTTTTGCTGCCATCGATCCGGGCGACCACGGTGCCCGAGGTAACCCCCTGCCCCACATTCAGCAATCTTTTCAGCCTGCCACCTTCCGGGGCCAGCAGCGGTTCTCCGGTGAGCATGCGAATAATTTCGGCATGGCCGCTCGGGTCATGGAAGCGAACCAGACCCAGGGCCGCGTTCATGCGCACCAGAGGCTGGCGGTCCTGGAGCAACTCGAGCAGGGTCTGGTGAAATTGAGGAACGGTGTTGTCCTGCCCCATCACCCAAGCAGCGGTTTCGCGAATCTGCGGAATCGGGCAGTTCGCCAGGCGGGCGACATCGGGATACCAGCGCACGACCGACTTGTCGCCGCTGATGATCCGGTCGGCGACCAGAGAGAGAGCGTGCTGGGTTTGCTGCGGGTGATTCAGGTGCGTCAGATCCTGCTGAATTTGCGTGTTGCTGAGCGGCGTGCCGAACCAGGTTGCCCGCCAAAAAAGGAATGGAACCAGAACGGCCAGCAAGGTGATTCCAACGACCAACACGATCCAGCGGGTCGCCACTCTGCGTTCGGGATGGGTCGGCAAAGGCATCGGCTGAGAAAAGCCTGAACGTTAAGTCTACACGAAACTCGCGCCTGCCGCGCCGGGGCCTGGCAAAGGCGCCCGCATGGCCCCGTTTCCGGCCACGTGGCATCACCCAGTTCCGTCGCCCTCCGAGCGGCTCTAACGCCATTTTTTCGAGCGGCATAATTTCGTCGGAGTCTCACAAAATCGACTTTCCGAGGAAAAAGTGAAGGGGAGCAGCATACGGGTTGGGGAGGGCCAATATCTCTTTGCCCTGCCCTCTCCTCCGCCCCCTTGTCAGGCGCGTCAACCAACAGAAAACACCTCCGCACGAGTCCTTGCCACGGAGCTATATTGCTGGGGGGTTGTCTCGTCTGCCAGCGTTCCCGAGAGGCCTCGGTCCCGAGTCTCGCGGTTGTCAGAGGGAAAATAAAAAGCCCCGCACTGGGCGGGGCCTTGAAAGGGCGCCATTGCTGGCGGAGCCTCACGCGGGTGGAACCCACTTACTAAGATAAGCGGGAACCGCTGCTGAGATACACAACCATCATAATAGCGATGATCCTTTATTTGTCAAGAGGTGCCACGTGGAGGTGTCTTAGCCAGATAATTCTGTCACCCCTTAACGGCCGCGTGAAAATGTCACCCCATGAGACAGGAGACATTCACGTTGAGCCAACGGGAGTTGCAAAAGGTGGCCGTCATCGCACAGTGCGTGAAAGGGGAACTG
>DATLSU010000057.1:0-35979 GCA_035533975.1 Patescibacteria group bacterium | reverse complement strand
CGAATTGTAGACCGCCGTTTCGGTGAGACCGTTGCCTAGCATCGCGGCGGTCATGTCTCCCGGAGCATTGTAACTCACGTTGGATACCAGGGTGCCGGGCTGGTTGGGGTCGCTGGCGCTGCTCGTTAACTGCGTTACATGTCCGGCAGTGTCGATGCCGTAACTGAACTGAACGCCCGAGGGCTTGGTGTATTCCTTGGTCTCGCCCAGCAGGTTGTACTGATAGGTGGTTGTCCAGGTCGAGGAGCCGCAGTTGGTGGACGTGCATTGGCTTTCGGCGATCGTGCGGCCCATGGGATCGTAGGCCCAGGCCTCGGCGCCGGCGGCGTTCGTTGCGCCGGTACGGCGGCCGATGTTGTAGCAGGCGGGCTGGCCGAGGCAGGACGCCTGGTCGTACGAGTAGGTCGCCGTGGGCGTGCCGTCGGAGTAGCTCTTCTGCGTGAACCGGTTCAGGGCGTCGTAAGAATATGTCGTTGTGATGTTGCGGGCGTCGGTTCTGGTGGCGACGTTGCTGTTGGCGTCATAGGCGTAGGTGGTCGTGCCGGATTCGGGGTTGGTGGCGCTGGCGAGGCGCGAAAGGGAATCGTAGACAAAGCTGCGCGTTTGCCCGTCATCGTTGACGCCAGTCAGGTTATCGAGGGCGTCGTAGGCGTAGGTGGTTGTGTAGCTCGGGCTTCCGCCGGGATTTTCGATCACAGTGGCCAGGCGGCCGAGACCGTCCACGCAGCTCTCCCGCGTTTTGCCCGCCTCGTCCGTCACGGTTGTGCACGGGAAATTCGTGTAATCCGTATTGATCGTGCTGCCGTCCTGCTTGGTGACCTTGGTCATCCGGCCGAGCGCATCGTAAGCGTAGCTCGTGACGCCGTAAGTTGGGTCAGAGGCGCTCCGGTACGGGTTGGAAACCGAAGCCACGCGCCCCATGTCGTCGTACGTGGTGTCCACGTAGTCGGTGCCCTCGGGGTCGGAGGTGAGCTGGGTTTGGATCTTGCGGCCGAGGCCATCTACCACGAGAGTCCAGGTTTTCTGGTGTCCGGACGCGTCTATTTTCTCGGCGATTTGCACGTGCGTCGGATCCGGGTAAGAAAAAAGGGTCTGTCCCCCGTCCGGGTAATCGACCTGGGTAGTCCGTAGCATGTCGTCGTATTGGTAAGACGTTGTCTGATTGTTCGGGTCTTCGACCGAGGTCTCGAGTCCGGTGTTGGCGTCATAGGTATAGTTCGTCGTTTGATTGAGGGTATTGGTGACGGAGGTTGGGCCGGAGCCGGCGTAGCCTGAGCCGTAGGCATAGTTGGTCGCGTTTCCGTCCGCGTCTTTAGACGTGATCAGCTCTCCGCTGCTGTTGTATATCGTTTCGGAGTCGAGTTCGCTGCTGTTTGTATTCAGCCATCGATCGGTCCAGGTCAGGTTTCCGCAGGTGCAGTTCGGGTTCGGCGACTGATCGTACAGATAGTCGGTGACAGCACGCTGCGTTCCTCCGCCGTCGGTGACCTGGACGTAGGAGCGCAAATCCAGCATATTCGCGTTGAGGTAGCTCGAAATGCCCAAGGCGACGTAACCCGTCGTTGTCGTTCTGACGAGAGACCCAGGGGCGCCCGGGCCGTAATCGTATCTGCTGGTGGATTCCCGGAGGCCGTAGGTCCATTGGGCCGGCGACGGGTTGAAGAAGTACGAGGGCAGGCCGCTGCCTGACGAGTAGAAGACGGGGTTGTTGGTCGTCATTGCCACGTCGTAGCTGTAGCTGGTTTCGTTTTCTTGATTAGTCGCCGCCCAGGTTGTCGTGACTTGGCTTGGCAGGTTCACTTGGCGCCCGTAATACGTCCCGCTGAAGACGGGGCTGAAGTCGCTGGTTCCGACGGTCTTCAGAAGTGCTTCGGAGGGGGTGGAGGAGGTGCAGTTGGCGGTGCACTGATAATACTGCACCCCCGACGCTGCGTACCCATCCGAGCTGGCGCTTCCGAATGTGTAGACCGTCTGGTTGCCATAAGGGTCGGTGACGGTGGTAACGCGCGGTTCGTAGGGAGGAGAGAATGTTGGGCCGGTGTAGGAATAGGTCGTAGTCGCCGGAGGGTCCGTTCCATCATCGACCGTCCGCGACGCGATGGCGCGCAAGTTTACGTAGGCGTGCGTCCCGACGATGGGCTGGCCAGCCGTCCAGACATAGCTGATCGAGCCCCCGGTCGGGAAAATGATCTTCAAGAGGTCGCCGGTTTTGCCGGCCGTGTCGTACTCGAAGGTCCACGAGGTGCCGTCGTTTTCGAAGACGACGTTTTGCAGTTCGGTCGCCTGGTAGGTGGTGAGCTGGAAGCCGGATCCATAGGGCTGCTCGAGCTCTTCGGTGATGGTCACGGAGCAAAACAGGATTGGGTAGCTTACTCCGTTGACGCCCGGCAGGGTCCAAAGCCACGCGCTCGTGGGCGCAAGCGGCACCTGTGGCTGCTGCGGGCAACTGCTGGTGCTGGTCGTGGCCGGGTTGGGAATTGTGCGGCCCATCGTGTCTGTCCAGCCGGCGCCGCTGGGGTCCGAGTAGGTGATCTTGTTGCCGTTCGTGTCCTCGATCACGGACGGCACGCCGGGCAAGTCAGGGATGTAGTAATACGTTCCTCCAGCATAATTCAGGCTCGGACGCGAGGGGCCGGGGATGACGCCGGCGTTGGCTCCGTACTTGGTGCCGTCAGGACCGATGATTTGGGACATGATGCCGCTGCCGCCGTCATCGACCGCAAGCGTTGCGTCGTAGCCCATGCCGTCGCCGGAGCCCCAGTCGTCGATCGTCGTCTTCGGTATCACCGTGTAGACCGGGCCGTCAGACATCTGGATGGCGGCGCTCGTCTGCCACTCCCAATAGGGGGTTCTAAAGAGGAAGTCGCTGAAGTATCCGCCAACCGGGACGCCCGCCTGAATGATGTTGAAGCCGTGCCCAAGCTCCGTGGGCCCATCATAATAGTAGTACTTTTTGCCATTGGACCCCGTGACGTACAGGCGGTCGAGGTAGCTTCCCCTGTTCTCGTAGTGCAGCACGAATTTAAGCGCGAGCTTTCCTCCCTTTTGTGGGTAGGAGATCAGTGGAATATCCACGGCCAGGCTGCCGTTCATCAGGGCGATGGTGTCGATCTTCCCGCCGCTATAACTCCCGTAGGGCTTTAGGCCGGTCTCAAGGTTGGGGTCGGCTTGCGCGCGCGCAGCGGGGGCCGTCAAGGCGAGAAGAATGGCGGCGCACAGCACGGAAAGGATAGTTGGGAAACGACGCATGGCGCCTCCTCGCGGGAAGATTTTTTGAGACATAGGGCCTGCCTAATTGGCGGTGACCACGGCGCCGGTGTTCAGGCTGACCGACGAAAACTGGATAGCCATAGTCGGTGAATTGTTGATGTATATGTCGATGTGAAGCGGGACGAGAATGCCCTGCACCCTCTGGTAGTCCGAGAAGCGGACCACCTCCGGAAGATAGACAGGCCTGTTCCAAGGCGGCTTGACCTGCGGGTCGGCGTTGGTGGCGATCAGGTTGAATTTCAAGGCGACGGGAAGCAGAGTGCCCGCATCCAGGTACACGTCTTCCTGGGCCAGGGGGCGATAGGAGGCACTCGGCGCCAGAACCGCACTGCCGATCTTCGGCCATATTGCCAGACGCCGCACGGTCTCTCCCGCCAGCGTCTCCTGACCCAAATCTGCGCTAGCATAACGGGACGACGAGAGAACGGCCTCCAAGACGAGGGTCGGGAAAAACCAGGCTGGGCTGGGGCCCAATAAATCGTGCGGAGGAAAGCTCGCCGTCGTGCCGTCGGGCTTCGTGATGGTTCCCACGCGAGGCCGCACCGAATAATCGCGGAATGAAGTCCGCACGCCGGCCGAGGTCGTGAGCGTCATTTTGCTTTGGCCGGCGGCCGTGGCAACGAGAACTGTGGTTCCCGGTCCCTTGTCCGTTCCTTGGAGCATTGTGACGGTCCCGCTCAGGATAACGTCGTTGATAGGATTGCCGCCGGTCTGGGCGGTCAGGCTCTGCTGAATCAACGCCGCGGCCGCTGCGGCTTGCGCCTCGGTTTGCGGCGCAGGGGTTTGCGCCAGGCAGACTCCTGCGCTCGCGGTGAGGACCAATGTGAAAAGGAGACCCCGCGAGACGCGCAACGCACTTTCCCGAATGTAGTTATGGATTTGGACTGCTGGGCGGGAACCGGCCGTTTGAAACATGACACACCTCCAGCAGGATGGCGCCTGCCGTCTGTTTTTGGGCCGAAGTTCGCCGGGCGATGCGGGGTCTCGCTTCTGGCGAGATACCTGCTTATGATGGCGTGCCCAGCGCGGTATGGAAACGTAAAGGCGCGGGCAACTATCGTCCGGCTATTCTTAAAGCTAAACCAGTAGCGTTCTACACCTGCCCCCCCCCCCGTGCGTCAAGTGGAATTATTAGAAATTATGGCCGAAGCGCGGGCGGCGGGAGCGATCTTGCCGGTAAAGCTGCCACGCCCCCTATTTCGGTGCGGGGAATATAATTGGGGTGGCGCATCTCTCGACCCGGGCGCCGGCTAGCCCGAATCGCGGCCAGGAAAGATTCCGCGGATCGGATTTCGCGAAGGAGGCTCCAACGCAACCGAGCAATGAGGTGATCGCGAGAAACACGAAGACGCTATGTAACTTTATCGGAGGCCGCTGGACGCCTTCGGGCAGCCCCGATTTCCTGAACGTCGTCAATCCGGCGACGGGTGAAAATCTCGGGCAGGTTCCCGCCGGTGCCGCTTCCGACGTCGGCTCGGCCGTCGAGGCCGCTTCGACCGCCTTTCCCGAATGGCGCCGAACACCGCCCGAAGAGCGCATTCAGTATCTCTTCCGGCTGAAGAATCTCCTCGAAGAGCATCTCGAAGAGATCGCCAGGATCTGCACGGCGGAAAACGGGAAAACCCTGGTGGAGTCGCGGGGGGAGATCCGCCGGGCCATCGAAAACGTCGAGGTGGCCTGCGGCATTCCGATGCTCATGCAAGGCTACAACCTGGAGGATGTGGCGCGCGGAATCGACGAGACGATGATTCGCCAGCCTCTCGGCGTGGTGGCGGCGATCACGCCGTTCAACTTCCCGGCCATGATTCCGTTCTGGTTTCTACCGTATGCGATCGCCTGCGGCAACACGTTCATTTTGAAACCTTCCGAAAAGGTTCCGCACACGGCGATCCGCTGTTTCGAGCTGTTCGAGGAGCTCAAGCTGCCGGCCGGAGTCGTCAGCCTGGTTCACGGTGCGAAAACCGCGGTCGATGCCTTGCTGGATCATCCGAAGGTGCGAGCGATCAGCTTCGTGGGCTCGACGCCGGTCGCCAAATACATCTACGCTCGGGCGGCGGCTTCCGGCAAGCGCGTGCAGTGCCAGGGCGGAGCCAAGAACCACGTGATCGTCCTGCCGGACGCGGACATGGAAATGACGACGCGAATCCTCAGCGAGAGCGCTTTCGGATGCGCGGGCCAGCGCTGCCTGGCCGTTTCGGTGGCCGTGACGGTCGGCGAAGCGCAAACGGCGTTTTCCAAAAGCCTGGTGGAGACCGCGGCGGCGATGCGCGTCGGCAACGGGCTCGAAGAAAACGTTCAGATGGGCCCGGTCATCACGCCGGAAAGCAAAGGGCGAATCGAGGGTTTCATCGCCCAAGGAACTCGCGAGGGCGCCCGGGCGCTGCTGGACGGCCGCGTGGGCGATTCCCCGTCCCTCGGGCGGGGCAATTTCGTCAAGCCCACCGTTCTCGACAACGTGCCGCCCGAGAGCGCGCTTTCACAGGCGGAAATTTTCGGCCCCGTGCTGAGCCTGGTCCACGCCAAAACGTTCGAGGAGGGAATGCAGTTGATCGCCAAAAGCCCATACGGCAACGCGGCGTCCCTCTTCACCACGAGCGGCGTGGCCGCGCGGGCATTTCGCTACGAGGCGCCCGCCGGAAACATCGGCATCAATCTGGGCGTCGCCGCGCCCATGGCCTACTTCCCGTTCAGCGGCTGGCGAGACAGCTTCTTTGGCGTGCTGCACGGCCAGGGCCGCGACGGAGTCGAGTTCTATACCGAGGAAAAAGTGGTGATCGAGCGCTGGCCCCGCGAATGGTCGCGCAAGTTCTGAAGCGAGGCGGAATTTTTCAGGGCGGAGTTTCCCGCGTGCGTGAGCCGGCCCCCGGTTTCCAGTCGATGGCGCTGGCGGGGCGAAGGCTAGAACAGGCCGGACATCGCCGCACGGATCGCGTTCAGGATGACGTGAGGGTAGACGCCCAGCCAGATCAGAACGAATGAAAGAGCGGCCAGCGAGACGCCGCCCATCGCCGGAACGGCCGGCAGGGACCGTTCGGCCATGCCGGGGACGCGCTCGGTAGCGAACAGGGCAACGACCACCCGCAGGTAGTAGAACAGGCCGATCGTGCTCGACACCACGAGAACGAAAATCAACAGCCAGATCGACGAATTGGTCCCGGCGGCAACGGTGTAAAACTTGCCGAGGAAACCGGCGGTAAGGGGAATGCCGGCCAGGGAGAAGAGCATGGCGGTGAAGACCGTCGCCAGCACCGGGCGGCGCCAGAAGAGGCCGCGGTAATCCTCGATATCCTCGGCGTCCCGGCCGCTCGAAGAGAGCACGGAGATGACTCCGAAAGCGCCCAGCGTCGTGACCATGTATGCGGTGAGGTAAAACGTGCCGGCCGCGGCGCCCACCGGGCCTCCCGCCTCGAAGGCGACCAGCAGGTAGCCCAGATGAGCGATTGAGGAGTAGGCCAGGATGCGTTTGACGTTGTTCTGCATCAGGGCGAGCAGGTTGCCGGCCAGCATCGAAGCGATCGCGATGATGGCGAAGATCAGATAGGTCGAGTGCAGGTCGTGCGCGCCGGACTCGTAAAAGAAGCGGAGCAGAACGGCGAACATCGCGCCCTTGGACGCGCTGGCGATGAAGGCGGTGACCGGAGCGGGAGCGCCCTGATAAACGTCCGGCGTCCAGAGATGGAAGGGCACGACGGCGAGCTTGAACCCGAAGCCGGTGACCATGAAAGCCACGCCGGCCAGGACCCAGAGGTGAGTGGCGCCGCCCGCGGCGAGATCCCTCGCGAGCGCCGGGAATGCCATGGTGCCCGTCTGCGCGTAGATGAGCGCCATGCCAAAGAGCAGAAAGGCGGCCGACGACGCGGCCAGCACCAGGTATTTCATTCCGGCCTCGAGCGCCACTTCGCGCTCGGCGAGGTAGGCGGAAAGCCCGTACAGGGTGACGCTCAGAATCTCCAGGCCGAGGAAAAACGAAATGAAATGGTCCGAGGCGACCAGAACCCCCGAGCCGAGCGTCGCGACCAGGAGCAAAATGTAAAACTCCTCGCGCTGGACGTCGTGCCGCTCGAAATAGCCGTAGGCCATGAAAACGATGGCGGCGGTCGCCGCGATGATCAGGCCGAAATAGTAAAGCGCGAAGCGGTCGACGATGAGCAGCGGAGTGACTTGCTGCGGAACGACGGCCGATGCCGGCCAGAGCGACCAGAAGGCAACCGCCAGACCCGCTAAACTGAGGCCGGCGGCAACGGCGTGGCTGCGCCGGACGGCAATCGCCAGCATCACCGCGACGGATGTGGCGCCCAGAACAATCAGCGGCAAAAGAGCAATGAAATCGGCCGAACTCAACGCTTACCTCCGGAACGCCATGCGGGGGCCGTTGGCCACCTGTTCGAGCCGTTGCAGATTCGGCTGGAACGTATTGAGAACCGGCTGGGGATACAGGCCCAGCCAAAGTAGCAGCACCATCATCGCGCCCACGATGGCGATTTCACGGCCGGATAGGTCGGCGAGCTTCCACTGGTGGGTGTTCGAGCCGTGGAAGGCGCGCGCGACGAATTTCAGGCCGTAGAACGTGGAACAGAGAACCCCGATCGTGGCGAGGGCAGCCAGCAGATGACTGACGCGGAACGTGCCCAGCAGAACCAGGAACTCGCCCACGAAGTCGCCCAGGCCCGGCAGTCCGATCGAGGCGAGAACGAAAAACATGCCGGCGCCGGAGAGGCGCGGAACCGTTTGCCAGAGGCCGCCCAGTTTATCCATGTCGCGGGTGTGGGTGCGCTCCTGCACCATGCCGACCGTCATGAACATGGTGCTCGTGCTGATTCCGTGGGCGATGATCGTGATGAAAGCGCCGGCGATGGCCAGCGGGGTGCCGATGAAAATGCCGAGCAGCACGAAACCCATGTGGCTGACGCTGGTGTAGGCGACCAGGCGCTTCAGGTCGGTCTGCCCGTAGGCCAGCAGCGCGCCGTAAAGGATGCCGACAACGGCCAGGGCCGTAGCGATCGGAGCGAAGCGATGCACCGCGTTCGGGAAGAGCGGCAGAACGAAGCGCAGCAGGCCGTAGGCGCCGGTCTTTAGAAGCAGGCCGGCCAGGACGACGCTGCCGGCGGTGGGCGCCTCGGTGTGGGCGTCGGGCAGCCAGGTGTGCAGCGGGAACATCGGCAGCTTGACGGCAAAGGCGACGAAGAAGCCCAGCATCACGAGCAGGGCGACGTGCGGGGCGAGCGGCGTGCCCATCAGATCCGCGTATTCGAAGCTATAGACGCCGGTGGCGGCGTGGTGGGCGAAGTAGAGCGTCAGAATCGCCACCAGCATGAGCAGGCCGCTCAGCTGCGTGAAGAGGAAAAACTTCACCGCGGCGTAGACGCGGCGCTCGTGGCCCCAGATGGCGATCAGGAAATACATCGGGATCAGCATCAGCTCCCAGGCGAAATAGAACAGGAACAGATCCATCGCCAGGAACACGCCGACGATGCCGGCGAAGACCCAGAGCAGATTGAAGTGGAAGAAGCCGACGCCGTCGTGGATCTCGCGCCAGGAGATCATCACGCTGACCATCCCGAGCAGGAAGGTGAGCGTGATCAGGAGCAGGCTCATGCCGTCCATCGCCAGGTGGAAATGGATGCCGAAATCGGCGATCCAGGGCACGTCGATTTCGGCGATCCACAGGCGCTGCGTCAGCAGCGAGATGTGGGCATAATCGCGCGCCCAGATCGTGACCGAAATCGCGAATCCCGCCACCATCGCCGCGAGCGAAAGCCAGCGGCAAAGCAGTTGGCTGCGGCGCGCCACCAAACCGGCCACGATGCCGGTCACCAGGGGAATCGCAATGAGCCAAACCAGAATCATGCCAGTATCACCAGAGAGCCCGAGTTCACGCGGCGAAGAAGCGGGCGAGCAGGACCGGAATCAGGATGAGCCAAATAAGCCATGCCACTTACCTCCACGCCACAATGAAAACGAAAATTACGGTGCCGATCACCAGGGCGGTCGCATACCAGCGCACGCGCCCGTTTTCCGTCAGGCTGAGCGATGTCCAGCAGAACCGGGTGAACGCGGCCGCGCCCGTATAAATCAGATCCACGACGTCGCGCTTGTTCGTGCGGCTGAACCAGCCCACCGGGCGGACGAACAGACGGTCGTAGAGCCAGTCCATGCCCCAGTCGGTGTACCACCAGCGGTGCAGCAGGCGGCCCAGGGGATTGGCGGCCATGGCCGCGGACAGATCCCGCCGCTTGAGGAAGAAGTACCAGGCTGCGGCCAGGCCGACGAAGAACGTGAGGATGACCAGGCCCTCCGAGCCCATTTCGCTCATGGGCGCGTGTCCTTCGACCGTCGCCGGCAGCGCCGAATGCAGGAAATTGGAGAACCAGGGGTGGTCGCCCAGGTAGGACGGCAGCTCGACGAAGCCGCCGACGATCGACAGGGCGCTCAGGACGATCACCGGCACGCCCATCAGCCAGCCCGTCTTTTGGGAAGGCTTGTGATGGCACGGCCCGTGGAACACGATGAAGATAAGGCGGAAGGTGTAGAGCGAGGTCATCAGCACGCCGATGGTGCCGAAAATCCAGAGCGTGGTGCTGCCGACGGGCGAGCTGAGCGCGCCCCACAGGATCAGGCCCTTGCTGTAAAAGCCGGCCGTGATGAGCGGCAAACCGGCCAGCGAGCAGCCGCCGATCACGAAGGCCCAGTAGGCCAACGGCAATTCCTTGCGCAAGCCGCCCATCTTGAAGATGTTCTGCTCGTGATGCATCGAGGTGATGACCATGCCGGATGCGAGGAAGAGCAGGGCCTTGAAGAAGGCGTGGGTCATGAAGTGGAAGATCGCGGCGGTCCAGGCGCCGACGCCCAGGCCAAGGAACATGTAGCCGATCTGGCTGACGGTGGAGTAGGCCAGGATGCGCTTGATGTCGTCCTGCACCAGCGCGGCGAAGCCCGCGGCGACCAGCGTGACGGTGCCGACGGCGGCGACGGCAAACTGCGCGGTCGGCGACAGGGAAAAGAGCACGTGCGTGCGCGCGATCAGATAGACGCCGGCGGTCACCATGGTGGCCGCGTGAATCAGGGCGCTGGTCGGCGTGGGGCCGGCCATGGCGTCAGGCAGCCAGGTTTGCAGCGGCAACTGGGCCGATTTGCCGCAAGCGCCGCCCAGCAGAAGCAGGCCGGCGGCGGTCGCGTAAATCGAGCCGGTCGCCCAATGCGCCTGGGCGGCCTGCATCAGCGGCTGAATGGTCAGCGTTCCCAGCTTTTCGTAGAGGAGGAACAGACCGAGGGCCATGGCCGTATCGCCGACGCGCGTGACGATAAACGCCTTTTTGGCGGCGGTGCCGTTTTTCGGGTCGGTATACCAGAAGCCGATCAGCAAGTAGCTGCAGAGGCCGACGCCCTCCCAGCCGAGGTAGAGGAGCAGGAGGTTGTTACCCAGGACCAGCATCATCATTGAGGCGACGAACAGGTTCATGTAGGCGAAGAACCGGCTGAAGCCCTCGTCGCCCTCCATGTACTCGACCGAATAGACGTGGATGAAGAAGCTGACGAAGGCTACGACGAGCATGAAGATGAGCGAAAGGGCGTCGAGGTAGAGCGACATGCCGGGCTGGAAGCCCGCGACGTTGATCCACGTCCACAGATGCTGGGTAAAGTTGCCGCCGGCCGGCGGCTGGGCGAGGAACTGCCAGGTGATCAGGATGGAGATCACCGCCGAAAGGCCGATCGACGTGCAGCCGATCCATGCGGCGGCGCGATGCGACATGCGCGGCCCGAAAATCATCAACAGGGCCGCACTGGCGAATGGAATTGCCGGAACCAGCCAGAGCAGGTGGAACATTAGCCTCTCATCTCACTGACCGCATCGGCATCGAGCGAATGGAAGCGGTGGTAGAGGCGCAAAACCAGCGCCAAGCCAACCGCTACTTCCGCCGCGGCAACCGTCAAAATGAACAGGAACATGACTTGACCGTCCGCCTGGCCCCACCGCGCACCGGCGGAGACGAACGCCAGGCCGGAAGCGTTCAACATCACTTCAATCGACATCAGGATAAAAAGCAGGTTACGCCGCACCAGAAGGCCGATTAGCCCCAGTGCGAACAAGATCCCCGCCAGAAGTAACCCGTGCTCGATCGGAACCGCTGCCACCGGTCCTCCCTTGCGCTTTACGCGTGCCCACGTGGTAGGCGCCTACCAAAGCGCCCAATAATAGAAACGAAGCCAGCTCGACCCCGAGCAGGTAGGGCCCGTAAAGCGAAAGGGCCACCTGGCCGGGGCCAATCTCCGCGGCCGGGGGCGTTACCGATCCCGGCCGCGCCAGCACAAAAGAAACTTCGCCAACAAGAATGGCGGCCAAAATCGCCGGGCCTACAAACATGCCCGGCGAGACCCAGGTCCGCTCGGTGGATACCGTTTGCCGGCCCAGGTTGAGCAGCATAACGACGAAGACAAACAAAACCATGATGGCCCCGGCGTAAATGACGACTTCCAGGGCGGCCATGTAGGGGGCCCCGAGCGTGACGAAGACCACCGCGATGGAAAGCAAGGAGACGGTGAGATAGAGAAGAGCGTGAACGGGATTGAGGCGGGTGAGCATGAGCACCGTCGCCAGAATGGCCACGACCGCCGCGATGTAGAAGATGATTCCCATTCCTATCGATTCCCTCAGGGCAATAAGGTGCGCAGATCGGCCGGAGGGGCTTCGTTCTCCGCCTGGCCCTTGTCCTTGTCCTTGATCTGAACGCCGGCTACGCGCCAGAAATTGTAGCCGGCATATTTGCCCGTGCCGTCGATCAACAGATTTTCCTTCTCATAGACGAGATTCTGGCGGTTGTACTCGCCCATTTCGATATCCGGGGTCAACTGAATGGCGTAGGTGGGACACGCCTCCTCGCACAGCCCGCAGAAGATGCAGCGGGAGAAATTGATCCGGAACCATTCCGGATAGCGCCGGCCGTGGGGATCTTCGGTGGCCTGCAAGGAAATGCAGTCGACCGGGCAGGCGACGGCGCACAGGTAACAGGCGACGCAGCGCTCTCCGCCATCGGGATCGCGGGAGAGGACGATCCGGCCGCGATAGCGCGGAGCGAGGTAGGGCTTCTGGTCCGGATACTGGACGGTGAAGCGTGGCTGGAACATGTGCAGGAACACCAGCCACAGAGATTGTAGAATGCTCCACATCGCTATTTCCCTCTTACCGGCGCATCGCCAAAACCACCGCGCCCGTCACCGCCAGATTCGCCAGGCTGAGCGGCAACATCCACTTCCAGCCCCAGCTCATCAACTGGTCGAACCGCGGCCGCGGCAACCCCGCTCGCAGCAGAATGAAGAAACAGATGAAAAACAAGGTCTTCAGGGCGATCCAGACCACCGGCGGCAGCACCGGGCCCAGCCAGCCGCCAAAAAACAGCACCGAGATCAGCACGGAGATCAGGATGATGCCCAGATACTCGCCGACGAAGAACATACCAAATTTCATGCCCGAATATTCGGAGTGGAAGCCGGCCACCAGCTCGCTTTCGGCCTCGGGGAGATCGAAGGGGAGCCGGCCCGTCTCCGCGATGCCGGCAATGAAGAAAAGAACGAAGCCGAGGAACTGGGGCACGACGAACCAGAGGTGCCTCTGGGCCAGGACGATGTCCCGCATGCTGAATGATCCGGCCAGCATGACGGGGCCCATGATCGCCAGGCCCATGAATACCTCGTAGCTGAGCATCTGGGAGGCGGCGCGCATCGAGCCCAGCAGCGAGTACTTGTTGTTCGAGGCCCAGCCGGCCAGCACGACGCTGTAGACGCCGAGCGAACTCATGCCCAGGAAGAAAAGAACGGCGATATTGGAGTCGGTGATCTGGATGGCCGGCGTGAAGGGAATGACGGCAAAGGGCAGCAGTACGGTCACCATAATGATGGCCGGCGCCAGGATGAAAATCCATTTGTCGGCAAACGGCGGAATCCAGTCTTCCTTGAAGAAAATTTTGATCATGTCGGCCACGACCTGCAACAGGCCGAACGGGCCGACCCGGTTCGGTCCGTAACGATCCTGCCAGAGCGCCAGCAGGCGCCGCTCGAGCCAGATTAGCCCGGAGGCGAGCGTCAGAACGACGATCAGTATGGCGAGTAAAACGATGATTTTTAGTAGGATCGGATTCATTTCGCGATCTCGATCCGTCCCCAGAGGGGAAGCGAGATTCCCTCGAGCGGCCCCATGCCGGCCGGCAAGGCGGCGACGCCGCGCGGCAGGCCCGGCTCGACGCGAAGGGGCAGCCGGGCGGCCGAACCGTCGAGCGTTACTTCGAGCGTCGAGCCCTCGGCCGCGCCGAGCGAGCTGGCGTCTTCGGCTCCCAGCGCAACGTAAGGACTCGGAGCCAGTTCGGCGATTGCCGGCGCGCGGGCGCTCAACTCCTCCGAACCGAATATGTGGTGGCGGGCGACAACAAGCCACTGGCCGGGCCGGGGCGCAAACGCCGCCGGAACCGTATTCAGATAGCCGGGCGCCGCGCCCGCCTCAGGCTCGATCAGGCGAACGCCGGCGTCGCCGCCGCGCAGCGGGCCGCCGATCTCCTCCTGAAACTTATTGACCGATTGAATTGAATTCCAGCCCCCGGTCCAGAAAAAGGGCTGCAGCGCGGCTGGCGGCTCGACCGGCGCGCCTTCCATGGTGAAGGAAAGGGCGGAATCGGGATCTTCGGGCGGCTTGGGCTCGCTGACGTTGATATTGGCGAGCATTGAGGTGCGGCCGCTGAAGCGGTGGGATTCGCGCGGGATCTTTTCGCCGGCGATCCGGAAACCCGCCCCGGGCGCGGCGTCGCGAATGCGCTCAAGCGCGGGCAGGGCGCTGGCGACGGCTTCGACGACGTCGTCCAGATTCTTCCAGGTAAGACCTTCGGGCCGGGCGAGCAGGCCCATCACTTCGCGCAGCCAGCGCCAGCCGTCCTGCACGCCCTCCTTCGGCGGATATACGCGAAAGAAGCGCTGCGCGCGGCCTTCGCTCGAAACCAGCGTGCCGTCGGCTTCGGCAAAGGGCGTGGCGGCAAGCACCAAGTCGGCCTTTTCCGTCGTGCGCGAATCGAGCGCGTCGACGACGACGACGTGCGCGGCGCCGCCCAGGAAGCTGTCGACGGCGGCAGCCGGGGCGCTCCGGTAAAGATCGTTTTCGAGGACGACGATGGTTGCCGCCCCGCCGCTGCGGGCGGCTCCGAGCGCCTCACCGAGCGGTTTCGGTTCCATCAAGGCCAAGCCGAGGCTGTTGGATTCCTCCATGGCGAAGGCCAGAGCAACGGGCTTTCCCGCCTTGGCAAGCGCGCGGGCGATGTCGGCCGCGGCACGCACGACCGCGACGCTGCCCGAGCCGACGCCGCTGATGACCGCCGGACGGGCGGCCGAGGAGAGGCTGGCGGCGATACGCGCGGCCTGCGCGCGAACCGCTTCGGGCAGATTGCCGGGGCCGGGTGAAGAGGCGTCCAGGATGTGGGCGACGGCGAATCCGAGCCGCGCGATGTTGTCCGGAGCGGCGCGGTAGGTTTCGGTGGCGATGTCGTCGAGCCGCGTGACGTACGGGCTGGCGATGAAGAGCGGGCCGTGTTCCTTCTGCGCGAGCTCGCGGACGGCGTGATCCTGCCAGCCCGGGATGCCGATCTTCGCCGCCCTCTCGATCCAGACCTGGCGAACCGTCTGGCGCAGAGTCAGGGCCATGCGGGGAGCGACGTTGGTGATGTCTTCGCCGAGAACTAAGGCGGCGTCGGCATGCTCGATCTGGCGGAGCGATGCCGGGGCGGGGCCCTGGCGCAGCACGGCCAGCATTTCCCCGAGCAGGCGGCCGGTGGAATCGGAAACGCCGGCGTAGAAGTTTTCCACGCCCACCAGCGAGCGGAGAGCGAAATTGGATTCCAGGGATGCGCGGGGCGAGCCGATCCCGATCACTTGCCCCGAAGAGATGTAGGAGGAAAAACGGTCGAGCGCTTCGGCCGGCGTGATTTCGGAAACCTGGCCCTGCTGGCGCGCGCGCGAGGAGCGGATGCGGGATTCGCTGTTGACGTGCTCGTAGCCGAAACGCCCGCGGTCGCAAATAAAGTAGCCGTTCACCTCGCTGTTGTAGCGATTGAGGATGCGGCGCAGGCTGCCGTAGCGCTCGCCGGCCGAAACGTTGCAGCCGAGCGCGCATTGGGCGCACACGGTCGGCGCCATCCGCAGATCCCACTTGCGCGTGTAATGGCGGCGGAGGGTTTTATCGGTGAAGACGCCGGTCGGACAAACCTCGACCAGGTTGCCGGAGAATTCGTTTTCGAGGACGCCTTCCTCGCTCCGGCCGAAATAGACGAGGTTTCGCAGCTTGAGAACGGCGAAATCGCCGCCGCCGGAATACTCGGTATAGAACCGCGTGCAGCGGTAGCACTGGATGCAACGGTTCATTTCGTGATAGATCAGCGGACCGAGATATTGATTGCGGAAGGTGCGCTTGGGAAAGGAATAGCGGCGGTAATTGTGGCCGGTCATCACGGTCATGTCTTGCAGGTGGCATTCGCCGCCCTCGTCGCAGACCGGGCAATCGTGCGGATGGCTCATCATCAGGCCCTCGACGATGCCCGCGCGGAAGTTGCGGACTTCGGGATCGTCGATCGAGACGATCATGTTGGGAGCCACGGCGGTCATGCAGGCCATCATGATCTTGCCGCGGGTATCCTTCTCGTCGCGGTAGACCTTGACGGCGCACTGGCGGCAGGCGCCGACCGAGCCGAGCGCCGGATGCCAGCAGAAATAGGGAAGGTCGAGTTTGTGCCCCAGGCAAGCTTCGAGCAGGTTCTGCTTCGGATTGACCTCGTAGGGCTTCTTATCGACGAAAATCTGGCTCATCGGCCGTCCCTCCACGGACAGCGCTTTTCGCGGATGTGCCGCTCGAAATCCTCGCGGAAATATTTCAGGGCGCTTTGCAACGGCTCGGCGGCGCCAGGCGCCAAAGCGCAAAACGTGTTGCCGGGAGCGATCATGCGGCAGATATCCAACAGGCGGTCGATATCCTCGGGGCCGCCCTTGCCCTCCTCGATCGCCCAAAGAATTTCCTCGGCCCAGTGCAGCCCGCTCCAGCAGGGCGTGCACCAGCCGCAGGATTCCTGGGCGAAGAAGTGCTCGAGGTTGTGAACCATGCCGACCGGGCAGGATTTGTCGTCGAGGACGATCATGGTGCCGGTGCCGAGGCGGCTGCCCGCTTTGGCAACTTCGGTGAAATCCATCGGGACGTTGAGGTGATCGGAAGTCAGAAAATCGGTCGAGGCCCCGCCGGGCAACAGGCCGCGAAACTGGACGCCGTCCTGCATGCCGCCGGCGTATTTTTCGAGCAGTTCGCCGAGCGGCGTGCCCATCGGCAGCTCCCAACAACCGGGCTTCTTCACCTTGCCGCTGGCGCCGTAGAGTTTGGTGCCGGCGTCGCCGGTGAGGCTGAGGCCCTTGAACCAATCCGCGCCCTTTTCGACGATGTGCGGAAGGTTGCACAGGGTTTCAATGTTCTGCACGATCGTCGGCTTGCCGAACAGGCCGGAAACCTGGGGGAAGGGTGGTTTGGCGCGAGGATTGGCGCGCTTGCCCTCGAGCGCGTTGAGCAACCCGGTCTCCTCGCCGCACATGTAGCGGCCGCCGCTCAGGTGCAGCCGGAGATCGAAGTCAGTGCCCGATCCGAAAATGTTTTTGCCGAGGTATCCCTTCGATTCGGCCTCGTGAAGGGCGCGCTCGATGCGCTCTGCGGCGTCGGTATATTCGCCGCGGAGGAAAACGTAGCCGCGCTCGGCTTCGATGGCGCGGGCGGCGATGATCATTCCCTCGATCAGCTCGTGCGGATCGCCTTCGAGCAGAACCCGGTCCTTGAAGGTGCCCGGCTCCATCTCGTCGCCGTTGGCCACCAGATATTTCGGACGTGGAGCATCGGGACCGGTGGGAACGAAACTCCACTTCTGCCCGGTGGGGAAACCGGCTCCGCCGCGTCCGCGCAGATCCGATTTTTTCACCTCATCGGTGATCTCGGCCGGAGACATCGCCATGGCCTTGCGCACGGCCTGGTAGCCGCCGGCGCGCTCGTAGGCGGCCAGATCGATCACTTGCCCGTCGGGGCGAATTTTCGCGGTGAGCGGCGTTTCCATGGACCGGTTACTTGTATCCTTCCAGAATTTCGTCGATTTTCTGCGAATTCAGATCGCCGTGAAGCTGGCCGTCGACGATCATCGTCGGGGCCCGGTCGCAGGCGCCCAGGCAGACGATCGGCAACACGGTGAAGCGGCCATCGGCGGTGGTCTGGCCCAGTTCGATCCCCAGCTTCGATTTCAGGTGGTCGCGCATCCGGTTGTACCCCATCACCCAGCAGCTGACGCTGTCGCAGACCATGATGACGTGGCGGCCGACCGGCTGGCGGAAGATCAGGTTGTAGAACGTGGCGACGCTGTCGACGTCGTCGGCCGAGGTATGGAGAAACTCGGCGATATCGCGCACGGCCTCGTCCGACACCCAGCCCCGGTGCTTCTGCACGACCCGCAGGGCGTCGATGCAGGCGGCCCGCCGCACGGGGAAGTGGACCGCTTCTTCTTCGATCTCTCGCTGTTCTTCCGGCGTCAGCATTCTCTCCACACCTAACGGTCGATATCAGCCAGCACGAAATCGATGCTCCCGAGGATCGCCAGCAGATCGGGAATCATCAGGTTTTGGGTCATCATCGGCAGCATCTGCATGTGAGCGAACGAAGGGGCGCGGATGCGCGTCCGGTAGCTCATCGTGCTGCCGTCGGAAACCAGGAAATAGCCGTTATTGCCCTTGGGCGCCTCGATCGCTTCGAGCGCCTCCCCTGGCGGGATCACCGGGCCCCACGAAACGCCCAGGAAATGATTGATCAGCGTTTCGATGTCGTGCATGGTGCGATCTTTGATCGGCGGCTGGGCGAGCGGATGATCGCTCTTGTAAGGGCCCTCGGGCATGTTTTTGACGCACTGCTCGATGATCCGCAGACTCTGGCGAATCTCTTCGACGTGCACGACGGCGCGATCGTAGCAATCGCCGTGCGTGGCCGTGGGAATATCGAACTGGAAATTTTCGTAGCCCGTGTAGGGCTGTTTCTTGCGGAAATCCCATTCCATGCCCGTCGAGCGGAGCATCGGGCCGGTCGCGCCCCAGTCGATGGCCTGTTCGGCGGTGATGACGCCGACGCCCTGGGTGCGGGCCTTGAAGAGGCTGTTGCGCATCACGATCTTGTCGTACTCGCGCATGCGCTTGGGCATCCAGTCGAGGAACTCGCGGAACATCTTCTCCCAGCCCTGGGGCAGATCGTGCGCCGTTCCGCCGATGCGCAGCCAGCTCGGGTGCATGCGGGCGCCGGTGATGGCCTCGACCATGCCAAAGGCGCGCTCCCGGTCGTTGAACATATAGAAAACCGGCGACATCTGGCCGACGTCCTGCGCGAAGGTGCCGTACCAGACCAGGTGGCTTATGACGCGGAACAGCTCGCACATCATCACGCGGATCACCTGGGCGCGCGGCGGGACCGTAATGCCGGCCAGCGTTTCCACGCCGGTCAGATAGGCCAGGTTGTTCTGCACGCCGGCCAGGTAATCGATGCGGTCGGTATAGGGAATGTAGGTGTGCCAGCTCTGGCGTTCGCCCATCTTTTCGGCGCCGCGATGGTGAAAGCCGATCTCGGGAATCGCGTCGAGAATCACCTCGCCGTCCAGCTGGAGCACGACGCGAAGAACTCCGTGCGTTCCCGGGTGCTGCGGGCCGATGTTCAGAAAGAGGAAATCGGAGTCGTCGGCGGCGCGTTGGAGTCCCCATTCCTCGGGATGGAAACGCAGCCTCGCCTCTTCTTCCTCGGCTTTCTCTTCGGGGAGCTGGAAGGGGCCGATTTCGGTGGCGCGGGCGGGGTGGTCCTTGCGCAGCGGATGTCCCTGCCAGCTGCGCGGCATGATGAGCCGTTCGAGGAAGGGATGATTGTCGAAACGGATGCCGAACAGATCCCAGGCCTCGCGCTCGTACCAATTGGCGTTGGGCCAGATGTCGCAAAGGGAATCGACCGAGGCTTTGTCCTCGGCGAGCGGAACCTTGACGCGCAGATACTGGTTGCGATCGAAGGAAAAGAGATGATAGACGACCGAAAAATCGGCCGGTGGCTGGTCCTCGCGGTGCGCGCGGACGCGCTCGTCGATGGCGGTGAGGTCGTAGAGCATGCGGTAGGGGCGATCCGCCTCGTTTTTCAAATAGCGCATGACCTGGTGCAGGCGGTCGCGGCCCACCCAGGCCGCCGGAATGGCGTCGCGCGACGGTTGCGGGACGATGGCGTCGCTGCCGAATTTCCGTTGCAGGTCGTCGAGGATCGTGGGGACCGTCGTGGTGGGCGAAGCCATGGCTAGACCTCGTCCATGGGGCGCAGGGTGGTGGCCTTCATGCGCTCCTCTTGCTTGAGATCCCGCATCGAGGGGCGAGGGCCGCGGTCGATGCCCTCGGGTCCGACCACCCAGCTCAGCGGGCGGTTCTCGTTGCCCACCGCCTCGCGCAGCAGCATGAGGCCTTCCATGAAGGCCACCGGGCTCGGCGGGCAGCCGGGCACGTAGACATCGACGGGCAGGATCTTGTCGACGCCTTGCACCACGCTGTAAATGTCGTACATGCCGCCCGAATTCGCGCACGATCCCATCGAAATCACCCAGCGCGGGGCCATCATCTGCTGGTAAAGCCAGAGGATGATCGGCGCCATTTTCAGAAAAGGAGTGCCGGCGATGACCATCAAGTCGGCCTCGCGCGGCGTGCCGCGCAGGACTTCGGCGCCGAAGCGGGAAATATCGTATTTACTGGTGATGCTGGTGGCCATCTCGACGAAGCAGCAGGACAGGCCGAACATGAACGGCCACATCGAGTTCTTGCGGCCCCAGGCGATCAGGTCTTCCAGGCGGGCAAAGAGTATCTGGCGCCGCAACTCGTCGTATTCGCCCGGGGCCTTCTGCACCACCGGCAACTGCTTGGTTCCCTGACTCGTCCACCACCGCATCGCCGACTCCGTTTTTCGCTTACCGCGTTTTGCGCCGTGTGTCCGGGCCCCAATCGAGCGCGCCCAGCCGCCACAAATAAACCAGCGCGGCCATCAGGACGCCGATGAAGATCAGCGCTTCCCAGTAGCCGAGCCAACCGAGTCCGCGGGCGCTCACCGCCCACGTGTAGAGGAAAACCGATTCCAGATCGAACACGACGAAGAACATCGCCATCATATAAAACTTGATCGAGAAGCGAACGCGGGCCGTCCCTTCCGACTGGATGCCGCCTTCGTAGGGTTGATTGGTGAAGCGCTCGCTGTGCCGCTCGCCGAGAAGAGCCGACAGCCCAATCATCGATCCGGCGATGATCAGCACCAAAACACCGTAAAGGGCGAAAGCCCACAAAATCACGGTCGTTCCCCTTGCCTTTTGGTTCTGCTGGAATCCGCCCCGAGCGCCAAACTCTTTCCCGACCGTCCGCGCTCACCGGCTTCGCCACACCACGGCAAGCCGTTCTAACTATGGAGAAGTTCCTACTTGCTCCTCCTCCTTGCGAGGGAGGCTGCTATTATGGCAGCGGGACATTATACATCGAATCGCTTTTCGGTAAATTCCTTCGCAAGAATTTTCATCTGTGCGCGGCCGGCGGCGGGATGTGCGGGCCGATTCGGGGCCGTGCGCGGCTCATTTTTCCTCGCGGCCGGGCCCGCGGCGGGCCCGAGACCCAGCTGCCGCATGTTCCTCGAGGAAAGCCTTCAAGACGACTGCACTATTGTGCCGGTTGTCGCGGGCGCTGTAGAGAAGCGTCAACCGGCCCCGGCGCTGAAATTCCTGCCATTTCGCCGGATCGTGAGCGAACCATTGGCGCAGCGCGGTGCTCGGCGCGACCTCGCGCAGCCAGCCATCCATGGGCAAGGCTTCTTTCCGAATGCCGCGCGGCCAAAGCCGCTCGACCAGGAAGCGCGCGCCGTCCTCGGGCGAGGCCGGCTCGTATACTCGTTTGATCCGAATCATGGCGCCGCGTTTCGATCAGCCGGCGGCGCGGCTGGCGCCCCGTAACTTTCGGGCACCGTGCGGAACGGCACGGCCAGACGGTTCCACACGTTGATGGTGGCAATGACCATCGTCAGGTTGACCAGTTCGACTTCATCGAACCGGGCGCGGGCCAGCTCGAACACGCGGTCGGGAACGCGATCCTGGCTCACGAGGGTAACCGATTCGGTCCAGGCGAGCGCGGCCGTTCCCGCTCGTCGAAGAACGGCCCTTCGCTCCAGGCGGCAACCGCATCGATTCGCTCGTTGGGCTCGCCGAGCTCGCGCAGGCGCCGGGCGTGCATGTCGACGCAGAATGCGCACACGTTGAGCTGCGAGGCGCGCAGCTTGACCAGCTCGATGAGGCGCTCGTCGAACCCAAATGTGTGGATCGACCTTTCCAGAGCCAGAACGGGCTCGATAGCCTGCGGAGCGACCTTCCTGAAGTCAATTCGTGGTGACACGTTCGATTTCATGAGTCCCCTTTCCGCTTCCGATAGCGGCCGGCGACTGGCCATGCACCGCCATTATCCAGATGCGCCTGGCCCGCACCAGGACGCACGGCGCGAGTTCAGCACCCGGCATTCCTCTCGATTCCGCGAAGCAGGCGCGCTTCTCGGGGGGCGCTGCCGGCCACCTTCGAGAGGAAGAACCCTTCTATCCCGGAGACGACATTCCGATCCATAATTCCTGGAAGATTCATTCCGGCGCATTTCGTCTCCGTTCAAGGCCCATTGCCGCGCCCGGAGCGGTTCCGTGCGTCGACCTCCTGGGAGGCAATCGCCATGGAAACATTCCGCACCAAGCTCCTTCGAAAGCGGGAAGTCGCTGAGAGAACGGCAGCCTTTTATTTCGAAAAGCCGAAAGGATTCCAGTTCCGGGCCGGGCAGTTCATCGACCTGACGCTCGTCGATCCGGCGGAAACCGATGCGGCCGGCTCTACGCGCACGTTCACCCTGGCCAGCGCGCCCTACGAAGACGAGTTGATGATTGCCACGCGAATGCGGGCCAGCGCCTTCAAACGCGTACTCGCCGGACTTTCTCCGGGCGCCGTGGCGCTGCTGGAAGGGCCGATGGGTTCTTTCACGCTCCATTCCAACGCTTCGAAACCTGCTGTGTTCCTGGCTGGCGGGATCGGGATCACGCCCTTCGTGAGCATCTCCAAACAAGCCGCGCACGACCGGCTACCCCATCGAATCCACCTGTTTTATTCGAACCAGCGGCCCGAAGGTGCCGCCTTTTTGGAGACCCTAGGGGCGCTCGAAAAGGCCAACCCCCGCTTCCGCCTGATCGCCACGATGACAGACAAGGACAAATCCGATACACCGTGGAATGGCGAGACAGGTTTCATCGATGGAGCCATGGTTCGCAGGTATATCGAAACTCCGAGTGGCCCGGTCTATTCCATAGCCGGGCCGCCGGAAATGGTCGAAGCAATGCGACGGATGCTGATCGGCACCGGTGTGGACCCGGACGACTTGCGCACGGAAGAGTTCGCCGGTTATTGACGCAGAACGGTTTTTCGGATTTTTCCCGATCCAGCGGCATCGCAATCGAGAGAGTCCTTGCGACCGGTGCGCTTTTATGGGTCCGTTTCGTCGCGGCCGGCGAGGATCGCCAATGCCGGGGTGTGCCGGCTCACCAGGTAGGCGTGAATGAAGGGATCGATCTCTCCGTCGAGCACCGACTGAACGTCGCCAATTTCCAGTTTCGTGCGGTGATCCTTGACCAGCTGATACGGCTGCAGCACGTAGGAACGGATCTGACTGCCGAAGCTGATTTCCGGTTTCTGATCTTCGAGTTTGCGCGCCTGGGCCCGCTGCTTTTCTAGCTCCATCTCGTAGACGCGCGAGCGGAGAACCTTCATGGCCATTTCCTTGTTCTTGTGCTGGCTGCGCTCGTTCTGGCACTGCGCCACCAGGCCGCTGGGCAGGTGGGTAATGCGCACGGCCGAATCGGTCATGTTCACGTGCTGGCCGCCGTGCCCGCCGGCTCGAAACGTGTCGATTCGCAGCTCTTCCGGCTTGATGACCACTTCGATCCGGTCGTCCACCTCGGGAATCACGAACACCGAAGCGAACGAAGTGTGCCGCCGCGCCGCCTGATCGAAAGGCGAAATTCGCACCAGCCGGTGCACGCCGCTCTCGCCCCAAAGCAGACCGAAGGCGTTCTCGCCCTCGACACGAAACGTCACCGCCTTCACGCCGGCTTCCTCGCCCGCCGTGATGTCCAGAATTTCCGCGCGAAAACCGTGGCGTTCGGCCCACCGCAGATAGAGCCGCAGCAGCATCTCCGCCCAGTCCTGCGATTCGGTCCCGCCCGCTCCCGGCTTGATCGTAACGAGGGCATTCAGCCGGTCGTTTTCGCCCGCAAGCAGCGTCCGCGTCTCGAGCTCGCCGACGTATTTTTCCGCCGCTGCGAGTTCTGCGGCCAGCTCGGCGAGCACCTGTTGCCGCTGCTCCTCGCCGCTTTCCTCGTCCGCCAGGGATAGATACGCTTCGAGGTCCCCGATCCATCGTTCCAGACGGCGGTCCGCCTCGACGCGATCGTCGGCCTCTTTGCGCTCCTGGAGCAGCTTCTGGGCTTGCTCGGGATGGTCCCAGAAGCCGGCTTCGCTGATCTTTTTTTCGAGGGTGGCTAGTCGCTGGCGGTTTCGAGCGACGTCAAAGATAGCTCCGCACGTGTTCTGCGCGATGTTGGAGTTCGTCGTAGCGGCGCCGTAAATCTTCCAGAACCAAGTTCACGTTGTTCCTCGCATTCGATTTCTATCAGCCTAATCGAACCGGCCGGCTCCGCCTAGCGAAATTCCAGAGCAGCGCCAGGCAACAGACGATCAGCGACAGCTTCGCCCACCAGTCGCCCCAGCGTGTGTACAGCGTTCGATCGGACCGGAAATCGTACCCCGCGGTGAGGACCGCGGGCCGGCCGGCGGGCAGGCGCGCCCGGATGCGCCCGTAGGGATCGATGGCCGCCGTGAGGCCGGTATTGGTGTCGCGCAAAAGCCATCGGCGATTCTCGACGGCGCGCACCCGCGCCATGTTCAGATGCTGCTCGAGCGCTTCCGAGCGTCCATACCAGCCGTCGTCGGATATATTGATGAGCAGACCGGCTCCGTTGTCGGCAAACTTGCGCACCTCGTTCGGGAAAATCGCCTCGTAGCAAATGAACACGCCGAACCTGTGGCCGTCGAGCCGTCCCACCGTGCGCTCGGTGCCCGGCGTGAAATCGCCCACGCCGCCGATCAGGTTCCTTGCGAAGAAAAGCCATTTGCGCCACGGAACGTATTCCCCGAACGGCACCAGATGAATTTTGTCGTACCGGAAGACCGTTTGCCCGGCCGGGTTCAGCAGCACGGCGCTGTTGGCCACCTGGACCGGCCGCCCGGGAGGGTAGCTCCACCAGTCGACGCCGGCCAGAAAATCGCTTTCGCTCTGCCGCGCAATCTGGCGCGCCCGCGCGGCGAAGCGCGGGTCCTGCATGGTGAACGGCGCGGGCGCTTCCGGCCAAACGACCAGTCCCGGCGCCCGCCGTCCCGCGTCGATGGTCATTCGCTCGAGCGCATCGAGCTGGGCGGCGTGATTCTGCTCCCAGTTGGCCGAAAAGCTCTCCTGGGGCCGCATGTTCAATTGCACCAGATGAGCGGTAAAGCGTCCGGCCGGCTTGGGTACCAGGCGCGACCCGAACCCGATCGCCAGCGCCAGGACTGCCGTCACCGCCGACCAGATGGCGATTTTTCTTCCACTTCGCTGGCGCCAGGCCCAGAGCAGGAGGGCGTTATAGGCGGCAACGACGAAAGAGAGCCCGTAAATGCCGGTGAGCGTCACGATCTGCACCAAACCCAGCCGCTCGCTCACCGCGTAGCCCAATAGGTTCCACGGGAAACCGAGCACCGGCATGCGCGTCCGAATCAGCTCCAGCGCGACCCACAAAAATGGCGACACGGCCAGCGCCCATCCCGTCCCCGACCGTCGCATCAGCCGCACGCCCAGCGCATACGCGCCCGTATACAAGGAGAGCATCGTGACCAGCAGCCCCAGCACGGCCGCCGATGCCGCGATCGACATCTGCCCATAGGAGCGGAAAAAACCGTACAGCCATTCGAGGGTGACGGCGTAGAAAATCACGCCCTGGAGAAAACCCCACGCGAAGGCCGCCGCGGGCCTCGCTTCCAGGGCGACAATCAGAAGCGGCGCCAGGGCAATCCACGCGAGTGGCCCCCAGTGCGGCCGGGGAAACGCCAGCGCCAGCAGAACGCCCGAGCCGGCTACCAAGGCGAATCGCCGCAGAGTCATTCGGCGTTGGTCCTTCCGAGGGTGAGGGTAACCCGGGAAGAAATTCCCGGCCGATGAGGTTCGCTTGCGCACCAGCCTGCGCGAGAGGGCATAGGTTATAGGCTTACCACGGCCATCGCCAGGCGTCGAGACGGCGGTTCAACTGCCGCAACGCTCCGCGCAGCCTCGGAAACTTCCGGGAAACGGTTTTGCGACTGGCTCTGGTGGCCGGCAACAGCTGCGCGGGTCGGCGGACGGCGAGGGAGGGGGAAAATTGCCTGACCGCTATTGCTTCTTCAGAATGCTGCGGAACCCCTCTTTTTCCAGATGGATTCTCGCCGCGCGCGCTGCCTTCGTATTGGCGTATGGCCCCACCTGCACGCGGTATAGGCGATCCGAGGACGGACCCCAGGCGAACGCAGGATAGCCCTTCTGCTTCAAAAAACCGACCAAAGCCAGAGCGTCACCTCGATTGGCCATGGCCGCGACTTGGAGCAGAACTCCTTGGCGGCCACCGCGCAGGGAAGGCGGTTTCCGGTCGATCCGCACGCCGGCCGGCCGGGGCGTCATGGAGATCGGACCGCTTGGCGACGAACGTCCGGCGGCGCTGGCGACGGGTTGCGGACCGGGCGTCAAGCCCGGAGACGGGGTCCCGGCCGGGCCATGCGAGGAGGACGATTTATTGGGGAAAAAATCCCATCCGGTCGAACCGGGCGCCCGATTCCCGGTTGCCTGGCTCCCTCCCGCAGTCATTGCCGGGGAACTGCCGCCGGTGCCGGACGCTTTTCCCGGCGATCCGCCCCGGCCCATCACGTAGCCGAGGGTGAAGAAAATGCCGCAAAGCACGACCACAGCCAGGAATATGCCGGCCACATGCCCGGCTCCCAGGTTGATCTCGCTCTGCCCTCTTCGGCCGCTGGCCATCGCGCTTTTCCCTCCCTACTTTTTTTCCGGGGGAATCACCGTCACGCCCGAGGGCGAGCCGGGCGGCGGAACAACGGCCGGGGTATGCGGCATGATGCTTGACCCGCGCATGAACGAAACCATGTCGAGCGGGAGGGGAAAGACGATGGTGGTGCTGTTGGTGATGCCGATGTCGATCAGGGTCTGCAAATAGCGCAACTCGACCGAAATGGGGTTTTTCGACAGGACCTCGGCAGCCTCCGCGAGTTTTGCCGAAGCCTGGAATTCGCCGTCGGCGGCGATGATTTTCGCGCGGCGTTCCCGTTCGGCTTCGGCCTGCCGGGCAATCAATCGCTGCATCGTGTCCGGAATGTCCACCTGCTTTACTTCGACCTTGGTTACCTTGATACCCCAAGGCTCGGTATCCTGGTCAAGGATGGCTTGCACCCTCCCGTTTACTTTTTCGCGCTCGGAAAGGATCTCGTCGAATTCGAACTGCCCGACGACGCTGCGCAGGGTGGTTTGCGCGAGCTGCGTGGTGGCGTAGAGGTAGTTCTGCACCGCCGAGAGGGCGAGCTTGGGCTCGACGACGCGGAAATAGCAGACGGCGTTGATTTTCACCGAGACGTTGTCGCGGGTGATGATGTCCTGCGGCGGAATCTCGATGGTATCGATGCGGAGCGAGATGCGGTAAAACTTGTCGATCGGCCAGACCACGATCCGCAGCCCGGCGCCCTTGATCTCCGGCAGCATCCGCCCCATTCGGAGGATCACGCCGCGCTCCCATTCCTTCACCACGTAGACCGAATTGAACAGCCAGATCAGAAACAGAATGATCGCAATCGATATCACCGTATCCGTGAATCCCATCGCTCTCCCCTCTCCCGTCAGTCGGCGCGGGTCGACGCACTGGGCGTCTCAACCGGCTCAACGCAAAGCGTTAGTCCCTTCACTTTCACCACGCGCACGCGGGCGCCCTTGGGAATCGGCCCGGCGTTTCCGTCTCCCGCTGCCCGGACCGCGCGCCACAATTCCCCATTCACGAAAATCATGCCTTTAGAGATCTCGACGGGTTCGGTCACGTCTCCGAGCACCCCGATCAAACTCTCGGTCCCCGTTTCCGGCTTCCACAGCCGCGACCGCAGCACCAGGCGCGCAATCAGAATGAAAAATACCGCGAACGGCAGCGCCACGCCGAATGCCACGCCCAGCCCGACGCCTCCGACCGTCATCGGCGAACGCACCAGCATCACCGCGCCCAGCACCAGACAAATGACTCCACCGATTCCCAGGATGCCATGCCCGGAAAATTTCGCCTCCAGAACGAACAGCGCGATCGCCAGCAGGATCAGCAAAAAGCCGGCCATATTCACCGGCAGCATATGCATGGCGAAAAGCGCCAGCACCAGACAGATTCCTCCGATTACGCCCGGCGCCACCAGACCCGGATGCGTGAACTCGACGTAGAGCCCGAGCAAGCCCACGATCAGCAAAATGAAAAACGCGTCCGGCTGAACGATCCGGGAAAGGAACCGCTCGCGCGCCGACATCTCGTCATTGACGATCACGGGATGATCGAGCCGCAGCGTGGTCTGGCTGCCGTCGAAGCGGGTGATCGT
Source organism: Patescibacteria group bacterium (assembly GCA_035533975.1). Taxonomy (GTDB): domain Bacteria; phylum Acidobacteriota; class Terriglobia; order Acidiferrales; family UBA7541; genus JAKASX01. The sequence goes on along the minus strand of DATLSU010000057.1, from coordinate 7,906 downwards.
GCGGCCATTCAGTTGCGCCAGCAGGCCGGCTTCCGAGTCGGCAATCAAATCGATCAGCTTGTCGTTCAACGCTTCCTTCGCGCTGTAGGCGGTGGCGTCGGTGACGGCCTTCTCGGCCAGAGGTACGTTCCGCCCGCGCCGGCTGACATAGCTCCGCAGGAACGCCAGCGTATCCTGCATGATCTTCCTGCGCAGCGTGGGATCCACCTGGACCGGATGGCCGGCGACCTCGAGCAGCGGCGATGCGGCGCCCGTTTCGGTTCCGGGCGACATGGCCGCGATATCGGCCGACTCCAGAATGAAAAATCCCGCCGATGCCGCCCGCGCGCCGTTCGGCTCGACGTAGATCGCCACCGGCACTGGCGACCGGAGAATCGCCTGAATGATGCTCCGCATCGATTCGCCCAAGCCTCCCGGCGTATCCATCCGGATCAGAATCAAGCTCGCATGCTCGTTGGCTGCCCGGGCGATCCCGCTTTCGACGTATTCGGCCAGGATCGGCTCGATTTCCCCGTCGATGTCGATGCGGACTACGGTTTGAAAGGGCGTTTGAGAGGGAGACGACTGGGCGCTCGCCCGAGGAAGGAAAAGGGAGAGTAAACCAAGAGCCAGTAACGCACGGACTGGCTGCTTCATCTCACTGCGGATTATACCAGTATTCGCCGCTGCGGCGGGCGATCAGTTCCGCCGCCGTTTTCCCGGGCGGTTGGGGCGTTCCGCGTATCCGGGCATTCGGCCCGGCATTCGGACAAGCTCAATCGGCGTGCTGAATCAGCTGAATCGGTATGGGCGAAACACCCGGTGTAACGATCGTAGTCCCGCTGCCGGTGCCGCCGCCGGTGCTGCCCGTGCCGCCGGTGCCTCCGGTGCCGCCGCCGGTGCCTCCGGTGCCGCCGGTGCCGCCCGCGCCCGCGCTACCGTTGCAAGGGGTGATACTCAAGATCACGGAAGGGACGCTGTCGAGGTTGGCGTTGTGGACGTAGCCCTGCAGGAATACCGTCATCCAACCGACGATGCTGACGGTTCCACCGCCCGGACCGATGCAATCCGAATTGGAGCTGGTCTCGACGGTTCCATCCGGCTCGGTCACGCCGCAGATGGCGCCGTCGTATAACGCCACAGTGACGACCGAGGGGCTTTGCTGCGGGCTGATCGCCGCCCCTGCGGAAATGTCACCGGCGACGACGAGCGGATTATTCGAGCCGGCGTATATCTGATACTGAGGATCGCTTCCCGGATTCGAAACAATCGTATCCTGCCCCTGACTGAAGTTGTTGGCAGACGATGCGCCGCTGGCATTGATTCTGGCCTCGGTACCCTGATCGACCGGCCCCACTCCCTTGCCGGGAATTGCCGGCAGTTTTTGCCCGCAGGTGACGGGCACGCATTCCTGAATGGCTGAACGAACTTCGGCTTTGCTGGGGCTGCCGCTCGGCCAGATCGCGACCAGATACCATTCGCTGGGAACGGCCGCATCGCTTGGGCCGGTGCCGAAGTGGAGATCCCATTGCTGCCCGACGGCGGAGTAATCGAGCGCCACGGGAGTCGTGTTCGGATTGGCGAAATAGCCGGTGGGGTTGGTTGGGCAGACGGGGTTCGACGGCGAACTCGAAGAGAACGGGTCGCAGTTGGGCACCAGGAAAGGAGCGACGCAGGCCGTCGTCGTGGTGGGTGCGCCGCCCCCCGCGGCCCCGCCCGCTTCCGGGCTATACGCTTCGGCCGAGGCGGTGGCGTTGACGCTGGCCGAGGAGACGCCGAACATCCGGGCGAAGATCGTGGGAATGCCCGTGCGCTCGACCGTGACGGTGATCTGCGGTTCTTCGGCGCTGGGGTATGCAAAGCTGATGTCTGGACAACTGTTCCCGGAGGGCGGGCTGCCGTACTCGGGGCAGTTGACCGAAGCCGGCTTTCCCGCGACGTCGTTTTGCGATGCCGTGGCAATGGCCTTGGACGCGGCCAGACCCTCCTGCGCGCCGCCGGCGACGCAGCCGCCGTTAGCCGAAACGCAGCCCTGCGTGTAGAAAACCTCCGCGCCGGCCAGAGCGGCGGCGTCGGCCGAGCGCTGCGCTTCGCTGCGGGCCACGTAGAGAACGCCGAGATCGATCGCGAACGCCATGAAACCCAGCAACACAACCAGGGCCAGCGCCACCAGGACCAACGTGACGCCGCGCTCGCCCCGCGCCCGGAACTCTTGCATCTTGCCTTTCACTGGCCGCATACCACACGTCCTCTCTACGAATCAGTAAGTGAGATTCGGCATCGTCACTTGGGTTGTGATCTGTTTGGGAACCACGGTGGTCCCAAAGAAGTCATGCATGCTCCAATTCACCGGATAGGTCAAAGAAACGGTGGAATCCAAGCCCGCATCGGTTCCCCGATTGATCGTCAGCGTGATCCCCTGGCAAGTCCACGTCCAGGTGGGATAAGTGCCCGAAGGATTCGCCGAGGAGATGCACGATGCACTCAGACCGGCGTTGTTCAGATACTCGACGACCGATTGCTCGGCCGCGGTGATGGCACAGGGTGGGTTCGTGCCCGGCGCGCAGGAGGGGGTGGGAACGAGCGAATTCGAAACGACGATCCCAGCCCCCACGCGAGCGGCGTTCGTCAGCTTCTGTTTCAAGCCGAAGGCGGAGCCGAAATCCCATGCCCCAACGACGAGCAGGGCAAGAATTGGCAGGACCATGGCGAGTTCGAGAAGTTGCGCTCCCCGCTCGCCGGCCAACCGGTTCGAGTCAACCCGATTCATTCGCCGTTTCATCGCTGGCTCTCCTCTCACGCATTTCACGGACACGTTGTGCTTCCGGGCGCCGGCTGATCTTCGCGGCGCATCTGGACGCTCGTGTGCAGGTTGAGAGTCCCAATACCCTTGCCAAGAAAGGGAATTGCCAATGGGTAGGGATAAGTGAAGCTGATCGATATGCCGCATTGGTTGTCGGCGGTGCCCGAAGGGGCCAGCCAACCGACCTGCTCGTTGTAATTCGCAACGCAATCGGCCGCACCCGCTCCGGCGCAGGCGTTCGCATTCAGGTTGGCGGCCTTGAGCGCGGGAGCGATGTAGTTGAGAAAGATCGGGCTGGTTGGACTGGTATATGTCGTTGTGCCGTCCAAGAAAGAGTCGCCGTCGTAAACCGAACTGGGAAGGGCTGCCATTCGTGCCCCTTCCCGCGCGGCGCGAGTAATGGTTTGGTAGATGTTGTAGGCGCGGGCGAAGGAGATGATGCCGAACATGAGGGCGGCTAGAGCGGTAATTACAAAGGCGAATTCGACTACTTCGGCGCCTCGCTCACTCCGCCGCGGCACACGGGCGTCCCTCGCCGGCCTCTGGTTCGGTAGAATTGGAGACTCCATGTGACAGCCCTCCGTCTGCGTAGTCACCAAAGAGTGACGTTTATCTCTACTTATTAGTTATTCCGACATACTTCTTGCAGGAGACCATCCAAAACGGGGCATAGGACTGCTGCGCTGAGGAAACTTTCAGTACTGTAAATGTCGCAATCGCAAAGGCCAGGAGGCCTAGTACGGTGGGGTGCCGAGACACTTGCAGCGTTCTTCTCAATATGCGCCGTTTGCGTTCTGTACCGCGCCCTGGGAGGCAAAAAGCGCGTTTCCCAGGTAGCATTCGGGCACGCGAATAAAATCGATTCATGAGGGCAGTGTTCGGTTGCACCCCAGGTAACAGTGTTGTAGGGTACCGTCGTGCGGTACGCAAGCCGGGTCCAGTTACGCCGTCGGCGCAAGCGGCCGCAGTGGCGCAGCAGACCACGATCGGGTGTTAGATACGATGCCTCAAAACTGGATCGGTCAGTCCGTTAAGCGCGTCGAAGACTTCAGATTCCTGACGGGGCAGGGGCAATACGTCGATGACATTGTTCTTCCCCGAATGTGCTTCGGCGTAGTGGTGATGTCCCCGCACGCGCATGCGCGCATCCGATCGATCGATGCCACGGCGGCCAAGGCTGCGCCCGGAGTGCTGTGCGTCCTGACCGGCAGCGATGCATTGAGGGACAAGCTTGGCGGAATGCCGCCGCTATTCATGCCCGAGGACCGGGGCGGCCCCAAGGGATATCGCACACTGCGTCCCGCTCTCGTGCACGACAAAGTGCGCTGCGTGGGCGACCGCGTCGCCTTCATCGTGGCCGAGACCGCCGATCAGGCCCGGGATGCCGCCGATCTGCTGGACGTCGATTACGACATCCTTCCGGCGACGGTTTCGGTCGAGGATGCCTCGCGCCCTGGCGCGCCCGCCGTCCATGACGACAATCCCTCGAATCAATGTTGCGCCGTCGCGTTCGGCGACAAGGCCGCTGTCGACTCCGCCTTCGCCGGCGCCGCGCGGATCGTTTCCTTGAAGTTGGTGTCGAATCGGCTGAATGCGTGCCCGATCGAGCCCCGCTGCACGCTCGGATCGTACTCCGCGGCGGATGATCGGTACGTTCTGTACACGGGCTCGCAGAACCCGCACGGCGTGCGGCGGATGCTCTCGGCCAACGTCTTCCATGAACCGGAAACGAAGTTCCAGGTCATTTCACCGGATGTCGGCGGCGGCTTCGGCATGAAGAGCGACGCCTACCCGGAGGACGCGCTGGTGCTCTGGGCGTCGAAGGTCTGCGGGCGGCCCGTGAAGTGGGTTGCATCGCGGCTGGAAAGCTTCCTGGGGGATCATCACGGCCGCGATCAGGTGGTCACCGGGGAAATGGCGCTGTCGAAGGATGGCCGGATCCTGGGTGTCCGCGTGCGTTCGATGCATGCGGTGGGCGCATACGTCGTCTCCGCCGCGGTGGCGCCGATCGTATTCTCGATGCGCTTCGTGCCCAGTCTGTATGACGTGCGCGCCTTTCATGCGATGAACATCGGTGTGTTCACGAATACCGCGCCGCTCAGCGTCTATCGCGGCGCCGGCCGGCCCGAAGCGATATTCCTGATCGAACGGCTCATGGATACCGCGGCGGCCGAGATGGGCATCGATCGCGTGGAGATCCGGCGCCGCAACCTGATCCGCCCGGACCAGATGCCCTATACGACGCAGGCCGGCTTCGTCTACGACAGCGGCGATTTCGAGCGGCTGCTCGACGAGTGCCTCGAGCTGGCCGACTGGTCGGGCTACGAGACGCGACGCATCGAGACCGAGCGCCGGGGATTGCGGCGCGGGCGCTCGGTGACCCCGCTGGTCGAGCTGTCGGGCGTCTATAGCGACCAGATGAGTTTGCGGTTCGATCCGAGCGGGGCGGTAACGATTTTGGCGGGGACGCATTCGCACGGGCAAGGTCACGCCACCGTGTTCACGCAGTTGGTTTCCGAGTGGCTCGGCGTGCCGTTCGAGTCCGTGCGCTATATCCAGGGCGACACCGACAAGGTTCATTTCGGCCGCGGCACCTATGCTGCCCGCAGCTCCATGATTGGCGGCTGCGCGTTGCGCATGGCCGCCGACAGTATCATCGCCAAGGCGACGCCGGTCGCGGCGCATCTGCTTTGCCTGCAGCCCGAGGACGTCGAATTTCGCAAAGGCCGTTTCGTCACGGCGAGCGGAAAGTCCGTTTCGATGACGGAAGTGGCCCGTGCGTCCTATCAGATGATGGGTATGCCGCCCGAATTGGCGGTCGGGCTCGAGGCGACCGGTTCCTGGGGCGCGGAACCGCCGAATTTTCCGAACGGCTGCCACATCTGCGAGGTCGAGCTTGATCCGGTCACCGGAACCGTGCGGGTCGATCGCTACACGGCCGTGGACGACGTCGGCCGCGCGCTCAACCCGATGATCTGTGAAGGACAGATCGTTGGCGGCGTCGCGCAGGGCATCGGTCAGGCGCTCAAGGAACAGATCGTGTACGATCCCGAATCCGGTCAGCTGTTGTCGGGCAGTTTCATGGATTACGCTCTGCCGCGCGCCGAGGACATGCCCGCCTTCAGGCTCAAGCTGATGGAGATTCCCTGCAAGACCAATCCGCTGGGAGTCAAGGGCGTCGCCGAATCCGGCACGATCGCTTCGACCGCCGCCGTCATGAATGCCGTGCTCGATGCGCTGCGCCCCCTCGGCGTCAAGCATCTCGACATGCCCGCGACACCGGCGCGGGTGTGGGCCGCGCTACAGGCGGCGCGCGAAGGTGTCGGAAAATGACAAAGTCATTCAAACTCAGGGTGAACGGGCAAGAACTCGAGGTCGACGTACCGGAGAACACGCTCCTTTCCGACCTGCTGCGGGCCGAGTTGGATCTCACGGGAACGCATCGGGGCTGCGATACGGCGCAATGCGGGGCATGTACGGTTCACTTGGACGGCCGGGCCGTGAAGTCCTGCAACGTGCTGGCGCACCAAGCCGCGGGCAAGTCGGTGACGACGATCGAGGGGCTCGGTGGAGCGCCGGACCGGCTGCACCCGGTGCAGCAGGCCTTTCGCGAGTTCCATGCCCTGCAGTGCGGCTTTTGCACGCCGGGCATGGTGATGAGCGCCCTCGACATCCTGCGCCGGCATCCGGAAGCGGACGAGGACGTCGTGCGCGCGGAGCTGGATGGAAATCTGTGCCGCTGCACCGGCTACGACAACATCGTGAAGGCCATCGTGCATGCCGGCCAGGTGATGAGGCGCTGAGGAGGCCGCCATGCGTCACTTCGAATACTCTCGCCCCACCTCGCTGGCAGACGCGCAAAAGATCCTGCGCGAGGACCCGGAGGCCAAGGCATTGGCCGGGGGGCAGTCCCTGTTGCCCGTGCTGAGGATGCGTCTGGCCGCTCCCACTCGGCTGGTGGATCTGCAGGATATTCGCGAACTGCGCGGTGTTTCCGTGCGAGGGCGCACCGTCAGCATTGCAGCCATGACCACGCATGCCGAGATCGGCGAGAGCGCCGACGTGCAACGGGCAGCCGCGGGCTTGGCTATGCTCGCCGGCGGCGTCGGCGATCCGATGGTGCGCAACATGGGAACGATCGGCGGGGCCGTTGCGAACAACGATCCTGCCGCCGATTATCCGGGAGGTCTGCTCGGTCTCGACGCCGTCGTGGTGACTACGGGACGCCGCATTGCCGCGGCGGATTTCTTCACCGGGCTTTACGAGACGGCCCTCGAGGCAGGCGAGCTGGTCACGGCGGTCGAATTCAATGCTCCACGCCGCGCCGCATACGCGAAGTTTCGGCACCCGGCTTCCGGCTTCGCCATAGTGGGTGCATTTGTCGCCGAGACCGATAAGGGGCCGCGCGTGGCGATCACCGGAGCCGGCGCGACGGCTTTCCGGGTGCCGGCGTACGAGCAGGCCCTGGCCCGGAGCTTCCGTCCCGAGTCGCTGGCCGGGGTTTCGGCCGAGTTCGATTCGCTGAACTCGGATCGGCACGCCCCGGCGGAATACCGGGCCAGCCTCATACCGGAGATGGTCCGCCGCGCGCTGGTGCTCGCGCTTCAAAGTTGATCAAAACCGGGAGCCAATGGTGGGCCTGGGGAGAGTCGAACTCCCGACACGCGGTTTAGGAAAAGAAAAACCCCAGGCCCCCTACCCCTTCATTACGCGCTGTACAACCTTCCCGTTCGGGGACGTTCGGGGACGCTCGTTGCAACGGAATTTGCAACGCTTCTCGCGCTAAGTGTTCGATACGGGCAGCGTGGCTGTGTAGTGCACCCCTCTAATTTAGACAGTCAGAGCCGCCGAGTTTAGTGCCCTGCGAAAGCCAAGAAGGCCTCGTGCGGGGTGCGATTTCGGACTCCGCAGTGAGGCCGGTCGTGATTGTACTCCTCGATCCAACGAGCGATGCTGGTCCGTGCTTCCCCCAAGCTGCGATATTCCGCCGTCCAGACTTCCTCTTCCTTCAAGCTGCGATGGAACCGTTCGATGTAGCTGTTGCCCTCCGGGTGATGATAGGCCGTCCGCCGGTGCGTGATGCCGAGCCGCCCCAGCGTTTCCAGGAAGCGTGACGAAGTGAAC
>DATLSU010000056.1:0-9990 GCA_035533975.1 Patescibacteria group bacterium | reverse complement strand
TCATCCAGGACTTGGCCGGGCGCGTCGCCGTCTACCACGGCGACACAAAATTGCAGATCGAGGCCCTCTAAAAAAATAACGAGGGGGTGACATTTTCACTCGGCTGTTAGGGGTGACATTTTTACCTTGCTACAACACCCGCCCGGCCACGCTGGCGCCAACCAGGCCGCCCGAATCCGGGACCCCGGGACTGAACGGGGTTCTCCGGCGGGTGCCCGGCCGGGCGCCCTACGGAGGCCGGTCGCGCCGCCGAGGTTGACCAGTTCGGAGGTGGTGACTAGAATGGGCGGGTTTGATGGGCGGAGGACAATCCACCAGGTGTGGCGAACTTCTCCCGTGCCCCGCAGTCAGAAAGCCGAGCCGAGCGGAGGAACCAAGAGCATGGCCAGCGTCGAGGAACGTGTGAAGCAGATAATCGTCGAGCAGCTCGGTGTCGACGAGGCGGAAGTGACGCCCACCGCCTCTTTCGTGGACGATCTAGGCGCCGATTCACTCGATACGGTCGAGCTGGTAATGGCGTTTGAAGAAGCGTTCGGGATCGAAATTCCCGATGAGGATGCCGAAAAGATCGCAACCGTCCAGGACGCGATCAGTTACATCGATAAACATTCCCAGGCCAAGAAATAGGTTGTCTGCGGTTTTTCCGCAGTATCCTTTCTCCGAACGCAGGGGGAATACGCTTTGAACCGTCGCGTGGTCGTCACCGGCGTGGGACTGGTCTGCGCCTGCGGTATCGGCACCTCCGAGGTGTGGCCGAACCTGCTCGCGGGCAAAAGCGGCATTCGCCGTGTCTCGCTCTTCGATCCCACCGGTCATGACAGCCAAATCGCCGGCGAAGTCCCCGGCTTCGATCCCTCGCGCTGGGTCGAGAAAAAAGAGCTGAAAAAGATGGGCCGCTTCATTCAGCTCGCCATCGCGGCCGCCGCCGACGCGATGCAAATGACGGCCCTGGAAATCACCCCGGAAATCGCCGACCGCACCGGGGTGTACATCGGTTCCGGGATCGGGGGGTTCGACGTCATCGAGCGCGAGCACTCCAAGCTCCTGGCCGGCGGGCCGGGTAGAATCAGCCCCTTTTTCATTCCCTCCGCCATCATCAACCTCGCATCCGGATACGTATCGATTCGCTACGGCGCCCGCGGCCCGAATTCGGCCACCGCGACCGCCTGCTCGGCTTCGGCGCACGCCGTCGGCGACAGCTTCCGCATCATTGCCCGCTCCGACGCCGAGGTCATGATCTGCGGCGGCTCGGAGGGGGCCATCACCCCGATGTGCATCGGCGGCTTCAGCGCCATGCGCGCGCTATCGACTCGAAACGACGAGCCGCAGCGCGCCAGCCGTCCCTTCGACGCCGAGCGCGACGGCTTCGTCGTCGGCGAAGGCGCGGGCGTTCTCGTGCTGGAATCGCTCGAGCACGCCGAGCGGCGAGGCGCCACCATCCTGGCGGAAATCGTCGGCTACGGCATGAGCGGCGACGCCTACCACATCACCCAGCCCGCCAAGCAGGGCGACGGCGCCTACCGCGTGATGAAGCTCGCCATCGAGAACGCCGCGATTCATGCCGACGAAGTCGGTTACATCAACGCCCACGGCACCTCGACTCCGATCGGCGACGCCACCGAGACGACCGCCATCAAGCGCGTGTTCGGCGAACGCGCCAGGAAAATTCCGATCAGCTCCACAAAATCGATGACCGGGCATCTGCTCGGCGGCGCCGGCGGCCTGGAGGCGGGAATCGGAGTTCTCGCCCTGCGCGACCAGATCGTGCCGCCGACCATCAACTACGAGCATCCCGATCCGGCATGCGATCTCGACTACGTGCCGAACCAAGCTCGCCGCGTCGAGTTTCGCTACGCCCTTTCGAACTCCTTCGGATTCGGCGGCACCAACGCCGCCCTGCTGTTCAAACGTTGGGAAGGCCGCTAGGGCGCGGCCCCGTTTTGAGGAGATTTTCTTGAAAATCGGTGTTTGCATCAAACAGGTTCCCACCCGCGACGCCCCCTTGGCGATCGCCGAGCCGGCGGTGTGGATTCGCGAATCCGACATTGGATTCGAAATGAATGAGCCGGACGGCTACGCGCTCGAGGAAGCCCTGCGCTTGAAGGAAAAGCACGGTGGAGAAGTCGTCGCCGCCTCGCTCGGCCCCGAGCGCGCCAAACAAACGATCAAGGAGGCCTTGGCCAAGGGCGCCGACCGCGCGATCCACGTCGTTGACGCCGGTTTCCACCAGCTCGACCCGCTCACTGCGGCCCGCTCGCTGGCCGCGGTGCTCAAGGAGGAATCGCTCGACCTGATCCTCACCGGGCTGCAAAGCGACGACCACGGCTTCGGCCAGACCGGCGTGCTCCTGGCCGAGCTGCTGGGCTTGCCGCACGCCACCATCATCATGCAGATCGAGGCGTCGGACGGCATGCTCAAATTAAAGCGGGAACTCGAGGCGGGCTGGTTCCAGTCGATGGAAATTCCGCTTCCCGCCGTTCTCAGTATCCAGTCCGGGATCAACAAGCCCCGCTACGCCACCCTGAAGGGCATCATGGCGGCCAAGAAAAAGGAGATTCGATCGGTCGAGCGGGCCAGCCTGGGTCTTGCCGACGCGCCGACGCAAAAGATCGAGCGCGTCTACGTCCCTCAAAAAACCAAGAAAACGGAATTTCTCGACGGCTCGGCCAAGGATGTCGCCGCCGCGCTGATTGAAAAGCTGCGGCACGAAGCGCGCGTCTTGTCCTAGCCGCCGCGCGAGCGAAAGGAACCGAAGGGAACGATGAAAATTTTCGCAGTAGCCGAACAGCGCCAGGGAAAATGGAATCCCGTCTCCTGGGAAACGCTGGTGGCCGCTCAGCAGCTGGCCGAAAAGACGTCGGCCGAGTTGTGCGCCGTCCTGGCCGGAAGCCAAGTCGCCGGGTTGGCGGATGAATTGGCCGCCAAGCGCCTCGGCGAAGTCCTGCTGCTCGATCATCCCCTGCTCGAGCCCTACACCGCCGACGGTTTCTCCATCGCTTTGCGCCGCTTGATCGAGCAGACCTCGCCCGACCTCGTGCTGCTGCCGCACACCTATCAGGTCCGCGACTTCGCGCCGAAGCTGGCCGCGTCGCTCGGTAAGGGTTTTGTCGGAGACTGCGTGGGTTACCGGTGGGAAGAAGGCCGGATCGTACTCGTCCGGCAGATGTTTCAGGGCCGCGCCAACGCCGATGTCACCTTCGCCGGTCCTGCGCCCTGGTTCGCTTCCTTCCAGGCTGGCGCGTTCCGCTCCGATCAGGTCGCCTCGCGCGAAGCCGGCCAGGCGCCGGTCCGGAAAATCGAAGTCGACCTAAAACCGGAGCAGATTCGCACCCGGCCGCTCGAGCTGTTTCGCGAGGCCAAGCAGGCCGTCGATCTCACCCAGGCTCCGATCATCGTTTCCGTCGGCCGGGGCATCAAAGAGCAGGCCAACATCCCGCTCGCCGAGGAGTTGGCGAAGCTGCTCGGCGGGGAAATCGCCGCGTCGCGCCCGATCTGTGACGAAGGCTGGCTGCCGATGGACCGCCAGATCGGCAGCTCCGGGCAAACCGTGGCTCCGAAACTTTATCTCGCGCTCGGTATCAGCGGGGCCATCCAGCACGTTGTCGGGATGAAGGGCTCGCGCACCGTCGTTGCCGTCAACAAGGACCGGAACGCCCCCATCTTCGAGATCGCCGATTACGGCGTCGTCGGCGATCTGTTCGAGATCGTGCCCGCCCTGATCGCCTGCCTTCAAAAATCGTAGGGAATCGTCCGGTGCGCAACCGGCCCCGGGAACCACTTCGTCGACCAATCTAGACGAGCTTGCGCCCGGAAAAGAAATAGGAAATCTCGAAGGCCGCGGTTTCCGGGGCATCGGAACCATGCGTGCAGTTGTTCTGGATGCTGGAGCCGAAGAGGCGGCGCAAGGTGTCCGGGGCCGCTTTGGCGGGGTCGGTGGCTCCCATCAGTTCGCGCCAGCGGGCGATGGCGTTTTCGGCCTCGAGCGCCAGGACGACCACCTTGCCCGAACTCATGAACGTAGTGAGCTCGTCGAAAAACGGTCTGGCGCGATGGACCGCGTAGAAGCCCTCGGCTTCCGCCTTGGTCAGGCGCAGCGACTCGATGGCGACGATCTCGAAGCCGGCTTGGTGGATGCGGGAGAGGATCTCGCCGGTGAGCCCACGGCTCACGGCGTCGGGTTTGATGATTGCGAGCGTGCGTTCTCTAGCCACGGTTGGTTGCGCTCCTTCTCGATTGGCGGACCGGAATATCTTTTCTCGCTAGGATTGCCTGGCGGCCTGGCCCAGCGCGCGGGCTACCGTCTGCCCGATTTCGGCCGGACTCTGAACGGTGAGGATCCCGGCGGCTTCCATCGCCGCGTACTTTCCCTTTGCCGTGCCCTGCCCGCCGGTGATGATGGCGCCGGCGTGGCCCATGCGGCGTCCCGGAGGCGCCGTTTGTCCGGCAATAAATCCGATGACAGGCTTGCGGACATGCTCGCGCACGAACTGGGCGGCGACCTCTTCGGCGTTGCCGCCGATTTCGCCAATCATCAGAATCGCCCTGGTTTCGGCGTCGTCGTTGAAGAGGCGGATGGCCTCGAGGAAATTGGTTCCAATGATCGGATCGCCGCCGATTCCGATGCAGGTGGACTGCCCGATTTCGAGCTGGGTCAGTTGATGAACGGCTTCGTAGGTCAGCGTGCCGCTTCGGCTGACCAGGCCGACGTGCCCGGGACGGTGAATGCGGCCGGGCATGATTCCCATTTTGCATCGGCCTGGAGAGATGATGCCGGGACAGTTGGGCCCGATCAGGCGGGTGCGGCTGGCGCGCAAGGCGGCGTTGACGCGGACCATGTCGAGCGTGGGGATGCCCTCGGTGATGCAGACGACCAAAGGCAGGCCGCTCTCGATGGCTTCGAGCACGGCATCGGCGGCGAAGGCCGGCGGCACGAAAATAATCGAGGCGTTGGCGCCGGTTTCGCGAACCGCATCGGCTACGGTGTTGAATACGGGCCGGTCGAGATGCCGCGTGCCGCCTTTGCCGGGCGTGATGCCGCCGACGACGCTCGAGCCGTATTCGATCATCTGCTGCGCGTGAAAGGTGCCTTCCCGGCCCGTAAAGCCCTGGACGATGACGCGCGTATTTTTGTCGATGAGAACGCTCATAAGATTTTCGCCAGCGGCGCGAACACCCCGCGGCCCTCGATTTTCCAGGTTCCGGGGGCCCGGCTGGGCCGGGGTGTGCGCTAGGGGCTTGCCAGCTTCACCGCCTTTTGGGCCCCGTCCTTCATGTCGGTGGCAACGGTAAAGTTGAGTCCCGACTCGCGCAAAATTTCGCGGCCCCGCTCGACGTTGGTGCCCTCCATCCGCACGACGACCGGCACGCGGAGGTCGAGTTCGCGGGCCGCTTGCACGACGCCGCTGGCCAATACGTCGCAGCGCAGAATGCCGCCGAAAATATTGATGAAAACGGCTCGAACGCTCGGGTCGCTCGTCAGAATGCGAAAGGCGTTTTTCACCTGTTCGGCCGAGGCGCCGCCGCCGACGTCCAGGAAATTGGCGGGGCTGCCGCCGGAAAGCTTGATGATATCCATGGTGCCCATGGCGAGACCGGCGCCGTTGACCATGCAGCCGACGTTGCCATCGAGTTTGATGTAGTTCAGTTTGTACCGGGAGGCCTCGACTTCCAGGGGCGCTTCCTCGTCGAGGTCGCGCAATTCGGCCAGTTCCGGATGGCGGTAGAGGGCGTTATCGTCGAAATTCATTTTCGCGTCGAGCGCCACCAGACGTCCGTCGCCGGTGACGATGCAGGGATTGATTTCCACCAGCGACGCATCGGTATCGACGAAGGCGCGATGCACGCCGCCCAGCAGCTTCACCGCTTGCCCAACCAGTTCCGGCGCCAGACCCAGGGCAAAGGCCACTTTGCGCGCCTGAAAGGCCTCCAGGCCGAAACCGGGAGTAAGCCTCTCGCGAAGGATCGCTTCGGGCTTTTCCTTGGCCACTTCCTCGATTTCCATGCCCCCCGCGGCGCTGGCCATCAGCACCGGCGCCGCCACGACGCGGTCCACCAGCAGCCCCAGGTAGATTTCTCGGCGAATTTCCAGCCCCTCTTCGACCAGCACCTTCCGGACGAGCCGTCCTTCCGCGCCGGTCTGCGGCGTAACGAGCCGTTTGCCGAGGATCTCGCTGGCGACGCGCTCGGCCTCTTCGGGCGACCGCGCCAGTTTCACGCCGCCGCCTTTGCCGCGGCCGCCGGCATGAACCTGGGCCTTCACCACGACCGTGGAAGTGCCCAGGCGCTCGGCAACGGTGCGCGCTTGATCGGGGGTGGTGGCCAGTTGCCCGCGGGGAATCGCGACGCCGTGACGGGAGAGGATTTGCTTGGCCTGATATTCGTGAATCTTCATGGCAACCGGGCGATGCTAGAATCCTATGTAGAATGCGACAGTGTAACCGTAACGCCAGCGATCGGCAAGACATCCACGGACGGAATCGATGCAGCTAAGCGACGCACTCGAGCGGCTGGCCACCGGCGGCGAGCTCGATGCGGCCCAGGCCGAATCCGTCATGGGAGAGATTCTGGCCGGCCGCGCAACCGATGCCCAGATCGCCGGGCTGCTGGTCGCGCTGCGGCTCAAGGGCGAGACCGTTGCCGAGATGGTCGGCTTCGCGCGCGCCATGCGGGCCAACGCCCGCCCAGTCTTTCCGGCTGGCCACCGGACGGCCGGGCCGCTCGTGGACACCTGCGGCACGGGCGGGGACGGCTCCGGCACGTTCAACATCTCCACGGCGGCGGCATTCGTCATCGCCGGGGCCGGCGTGCGCGTCGCCAAACATGGCAACCGCTCGATCAGCTCGCGCTGCGGCTCGGCTGACGTCCTCGAGGCGCTCGGCATCGATCCCGAATATGCCACCCAGCAGGCCGGGCGGGCCATCGAGCAGATCGGTATCGGATTCCTGTACGCCCCCGCCGTTCACCCGGCAACCAGACACGCGATGCGCGCCCGCCGCGAGCTGAAACTTCGCACCGTTTTCAATCTTCTGGGGCCGCTCACCAATCCGGCCGGCGCCTCGGCCCAGATCGCCGGCGTATTCTCGGCCGAGTATGCCGAGCGCGTCGCCCAAGCCCTGGGTGAGTTGGGCGTCAGCCGCGCGTTCGCCGTCCACGGGCGCGACGGACTCGATGAAATCTCCATCTCGGGTGCGACATTCGTCGCCGAACTTTCCGCCGGAAGCGTGCGCTGCTACGAGGTGACGCCCGAGGATTTTGGTTTGCGGCGCATGCCGCTCACCGAGCTGGGAGGCGGCGACGCGGCTCAAAACGCCGAGATCATCGGGCGCATTCTAGGGGGCGAGGATGGTGCGTTGCGCTACGCCGTCCTGGCCAATGCGTCGGCGGCCCTGGTGGCCGCCGGCCGAGCCGAGGGGTTTCGGGAGGGCGCGGCCGCGGCCGCGCAATCGATCGATTCGGGAGCCGCGGCGGGCAAGCTCGAATCGCTGGTCCGTTTCCTCGCCGTCGCCGAAGGGCCATCGCGGCCCGTTTCGAGCTAACGGCTCGGTGCGCGCCGCGCGGCGGGATTATTTGGCCGGAGCGAGCGGCGTGGTGGGAATCCGCAGGGCATCGACGAAACGGGTGAAATACTCGAAGGCGGCCGCGACGGCTGTCAATTCGATGATCTGCCGGTCGCCGAAAACCTTCCGCGCTTCGGCGTAGAAAGCGTCGTCGATTTCGAGCGGGGAACGGTGAAGGCGGTCGGCGTAACGCAAGCCCACTTTCTCGGTTTCCGTGAACGGCCCGTTCTCGAAATCCTTCACGGCCTCGACCTGCCGGTCGGTTGCGCCTTTCTGCTTTGCCAAAGCAGAGTGTGCGGACATTCAATAGTCGCACTGGTTCAGCAGCGCCACGCGCGTCGCGACCAGTTCCTTGTACCAGCCGGCCAGCGCCCCATCGGCCATCAGCGGCTTCAGGAAAGCCGCCACGCCGGCGGCCAGCGCGGGCGTATGCGCCAGCGTCTTGAACATGTTGGGAACGACGCCCCGCTGCGCGAGCAGCTGATCGTACATTTCGCCGATTTCGGGCGAAACCTCTTCCCGTTCGAGCATCCGAATGCGTTCGCGAACGTTCTTCATGCCACTAGCATAGCGTCAAAGAGGGCGGAATCGCATGCGGATTGGTTTCTCTCGATTCGCGCCCGCCAAGTTTCGGGAGCCTAGCTTGCCCGGCCGCCCTTGAGGGCGTAGGAGCTGAGGACCTGCATGTAGTTGGCGCGTTCGTAGGCCGCGGGGTCGGGGACCGAGCGGCGCGACATGCTTCCTTGCATCTGGCGGATCGATTCGTATTCATGCTCTTCCATCCAGGATTGCACCTGCGCCAGCACCTGCTCGATATGGCCGATTCCGCTGTGCAGCAGAGCCGAGGTCATCATCGCCACTCGCGCCCCGGCCATCATGCATTTCAGAACGTCGGCGCCCGTATGCACGCCGCCCGTGACGGCCATATCGGCCGAGACGTGACCATAGAGAATCGCCACCCAGCTCAGCCGCGGAAGCAGTTCCTCCGAACGGCTCAGGCTGAGCGTCGGCACCACCTCGAGCACCTCCAGGTCCAGATCCGGCTGGTAAAAACGGTTGAAGAGGACCAGGCCATTGGCGCCGGAGCCATCCAATTTCCGGGCCATATTCGCCATGGAACTGAACGCCGGACCGATTTTCACCGCCAGCGGAACATGCACCGATCCTCGCACCTGGGCGACCAGATCGCAGTAGCGCTGCTCGATCTGGTCGCCGGTGGTGTTCGGGTCGGTCGGCACTTCGTACAGATTCAACTCGATGGCGTCGGCGCCGGCCTGTTCCATCATGTGCGCGTAGTGGGTCCAGCCTCCCTTGGAAACACCGTTCAGGCTGCCGATGATCGGGATGTGGACGGAAGCCTTGGCCCGGGTGAGGTGCTCGAGATAACCCTCCGGCCCCAAATTGTAATTTTCCAGGTCCGGCAGGTAGCGAAGCGACTCGGCGTAACTTTCCGTGCCTTGCTCGAGCCAGCGGTCGAGTTCGCGGCCTTCGAGGCGAATCTGCTCCTCGAAGAGGGAATGCATGACGATGGCGCCGGCTCCGGCATCTTCCATCCGGCGAATGTTATCGATCTCTTTCTGCAAGGGCGACGCGGAGACGACAACCGGGTTCTTCAAAGCGATGCCCAGGTAGGATGACCCTAGATCGATCATGACTCTTTCTCCTTTTCCTCGCCCTTCTCCGCGTCGGCCGACGCCGGGGGCGAGGGGGGATTCTGGTCGCCGTCGTTGGCCGGCAGCGAAGCGAGCGCCGCATAGAGTTTCCAGCGGGAATCGACGTCGTGCTGCGCCAGCTGCAACAGGTTGCGTGCGATTGCCGGCTCGCTGTTTGCCAGCATGGTGAACCGCGTCTCGTTGTACATGTATTTTTTCAGCGGAACATCCGGCGCGCGCGAGTCCAGCTGGAGAGGATTTTTGCCCTGGCCAATCAGTGCGGGATTGTAGCGGAAGAGGGGCCAATAGCCCGATTGCACGGCGATTTTCTGTTGCTGCATTCCGAACTTGAGGTCGTAGCCGTGCGCGATGCAGGGGCTGAAGGCGATGATGATCGAGGGTCCGTCGAAGGCTTCGGCTTCGGTCATCGCTTTCAAGGTTTGCGTGTCTCCGCCGCCCATGGCCACGCGGGCCACGTAGACGTTGCCGTAACTCATGGCCATCAGGGCCAGATCCTTCTTGGGAGTCGTTTTGCCGGCAAAGGCAAATCGCGCCACCGCCCCGCGAGGCGTCGCCTTCGAGCGTTGGCCGCCGGTATTCGAGTACACCTCGGTGTCGAGCACCAGGATGTTCACGTTGTAGCCCGAGGCGAGAACGTGGTCGAGGCCGCCAAAGCCGATGTCGTAGGCCCAGCCGTCGCCGCCGATAATCCACACGCTCTTGCGAACCAGCGAATCGCTCACCGCCAGCAGGTCCATCGCCTCGCGGCCCTCGATTGTGGC
>DATLSU010000055.1:0-96346 GCA_035533975.1 Patescibacteria group bacterium | reverse complement strand
CAATACGTTGTGGCTGCCGACGCCCGACTCGGGACCGATCGCATTGAATCCCCAGGATTTCAGCCGCGCCGTCGCCTGCGCCGCCCACGCCTGCGAACCGCCATATTTGTTCTGCACTGCCGTCGAGTACGCCGCCCCGCCATCTCCCATATCCACCACGTAGGATGAGACCATCCAGAACAGATTGCCCATCGGATCGACAAGCATCCATCGGCTGCCATCCTTGACCACCCGGAAATAGCCCGTCCCGCCGCCCGGCGCGGGAGCGTTGATCGAACCGCCGTACTGATCGAGAGTGGGCCAGTCGATAACCGCCATCGAGAACGTGGCCGAGGCGCTCTGGGCCGGGACCGAGGAGTCACTGACGCTCACAGTGAAGGTAAACGTACCTGTGGCGCTCGGATTACCGGAGATTTCACCTGTTGTCGTCGAGAGTGTCAGTCCTGCCGGCATCTGGCCGGAAGAGATCGACCATGTGAAGCCCGGGGTTCCACCGGAGATATGAATGGGACTGGCATAGGGCTGAGGAACGTAGGCCTGCGGCAGCCACGTCGTGATGATCGTCAAGGGAGAAGACGAAGGGGATGGCGCGGAAAGCACCGAAATCGACAAGGAAGCCGAGGCGGTTTGCGGAGAGCTCGAAGCATCCTGAACCTGAATGGCAAAATTGTATTGGCCGCTCGCCAACGGTGTGCCGGAGATCTGGCCGTTGACTGCCAGACTCAGCCCCGCCGGGAGTTGGCCGGAAGCCAGCGACCACATGTACGGAGAGGTTCCACCGGTAGCCTGCAGGCTGGCCGAGTAACTCTGGCCGGCAGTCGCCTGAGACATCGAAGTCGTCGAAACAGATAGAGGGCTGACCGGTGGAGGCGGCGGCGCGGCGATGCTCAGTGCAAACGGCGACTGGGAGCTCTGCCCGCCGGAATCCTGAACGCCAATCGTAAAGGAATAGCTGCCCGCCTGCGTGGGCACACCGGAGAGAGTTCCTGAAGATGAAGACAGCGATAGACCTGGCGGTAGCGCGCCGGAGGAGAGCTGCCAGCTATATGGGGAAACGCCGCCTTTCGCCGTGAAAATTGTACCGTAGGCCGAATCCACCTGTCCGGCCGGCAGAGGGCTGCTGGTCGTATTGATTAGCGTTGAATTCTTCGTTCTTCCATGTCCGACCCCCTTTTGAGTGTGGGCCGCGAGGCAAAGAGGAACTAGAAACAAAAGAACAGCCAGCTTACTCGTGTAACGCCAAGATGTTGCGAACAAGACGCCCTCCAAAGTGGAGCGCGCGGACACCCTTAGTAGAGCAACATCTTGGCCGGAGAATAAATCCCCATTTAGGAACAGAGTTCCGTAATGGGACTGCCCACATATTGGCTGGGGCCGAACCGGAAGACCATATATTCAATTGATATATAATTACTTAGCTTGATTCACATGGATACCGGTGGAGAAGGAAAGCGATATCCCCTAAATAAGCGCCCTATGAATCTCGATTAGGACTTCAAGACTTTCCTAATTTCCGCGACCGGCCGGCAGTCCAATCACAAGCATCCCCTAACCTTCTGCCTATAAATAACTTAGAATTAAAGTAAAGATTAATGGAAATTAGTCATTAGGCATTCCGCTTGCTCCAGGCCTCTGCGGGCAACGGCCCCTGCGGAGAGTTCGTGCTTGGTGCCCCTCGGTGGCCCCTAGTCAGCGGGGACAACCTTATCGACAGACCATGGCCCCTCAAAGCCTCGGTGGCGGCGGCGGCGCTGGTGATGTCCATCGCCGTGCTGTACGGGCCGGTATTCAAGTTGATGGCCTGGCAATGGTGGACGGACCCGAACTGGAGCCACGGCTTCTTGGTCCCAGTCTTCGCAATTTTCCTGCTTTGGCGGGAGAGGCGAAGGTGGATGGGAGTACCGATCCGTGGCAGCCTGCTCGGGCTGGCGGGGGTCGCGGCGGCTGTGGCGCTGCTGATTCTGGCAACCCTGGCCGCGGAGCTGTTCACCACGCGTTTCTCCTTTGTTCTACTGCTGGCCTCGCTGGTCCTGTATCTGGGTGGCTGGCGGATGCTCCGAGCCGTGGCTTTCCCCTTGAGCTACCTGCTTCTGATGATTCCCTGGCCGGGCCTGATTTACGCGCAAGTCACTCTCCCGCTCCAGTTCCTTGCGTCGCGGTGGGCGGCTGCCGCCCTTGGCTTTGTCCACGTTCCGGTCTTGCGCGAGGGCAACCTGCTGATCTTGTCCAACTACACCCTGGAGGTGGCCGAGGCGTGCAGCGGCATTCGCTCCCTGGTCTCTCTGATCACCATAGCCATTGCCTACGTCTATTTGGCGGAACGGCAGATGTGGGTGCGAGTGGGAGTGGTGGCCATGATGGTGCCGATCGCCATCGTGAGCAATGCATTCCGCATCTTCGGGACCGGCGTGTTGACCAGCCGGGTTTCTCCCCGCCTGGCCCAAGGTTTTTTTCATGAATTCTCGGGCTGGCTGATTTTCCTGACGGCTACTGTTTTGATGCTCGGCATGCACCAGTTATTCCGGTTCGCCGCCGGAATTCTCGGAGGGGCCCGTGCCTAGAGCCGGCGCATCCCGCTCGCTCTGGTGCGCCGTGGCGCTTCTGGTCGCCGGAATCCTGGCCATGCATCGCCTGCATCGCCCGGAAACGCCCCCGCCGAGCGCGCCCCTGACCGGTTTCCCGCGTGACATCGGTTCCTGGTCGGGCGAGAACGTGCCGCTCTCCCGGAACGTCATTCAGGCGGTTGGGCTCGACGAGTATGTGAATCGCATCTACCGGGAGCGCCGGCAGGGCTGGGTGACTCTCTTCATCAGCTACTACCGCAGCCAGCGCACCGGCCAGACGATCCATTCCCCGAGGAATTGCCTGCCGGGCGCCGGCTGGGAGCCGGTCTATTCCCGCCGCCTGCGGATTCCGGTGCCGGGCGCCGCGCCGCTGGTCGTGAACGAATACGACGTCGTTCGAGACACCCGGCAAGTCCTCGTTCTCTACTGGTACCGGGAGCGAGGCCGCGAAATCACGAGCGAATATGCCGCGAAATTCTGGCTCACGTTCGACGCACTCACGCGAAACCGTACCGACGGCGCTCTCGTCCGCGTGACCACGCCGATCCGCGGCGATCGCGGCCAGGCCGAACAACTGGCCGTGAGTTTCATCCGGACGATCTTTCCCCGCCTTGGCCGATTCATCCCCAACTGAAGGGATCG
The DNA here is from genome assembly GCA_035533975.1 of Patescibacteria group bacterium. Taxonomy (GTDB): domain Bacteria; phylum Acidobacteriota; class Terriglobia; order Acidiferrales; family UBA7541; genus JAKASX01. The sequence continues at coordinate 93,140 of DATLSU010000055.1, read as the reverse complement.
AATCGGCAGACACCGGGGCGATGCGAAATCAGAGGAGGAGAACGATCATGCCAACAGGATTCCAAAATCGGGCGATTCGCAAGCCCGTGAGCCTCTACCGGCTCTTGGCGGCGGCCTTTGCCGCCGTCCTTCTCGCGCTCGCAGGCACGGGGTGCCAGAGCAATCCGCAAGCAGCGGCGCGCGCCTACGTGGCGAGCGGAAAAAAATATATCGCGCAGAAGAAGTTCAGCGACGCGGCCATCGAGTTCCGCAACGCACTGCAACGGGACCCGAAGGATTGGCGGGCCCGCTATCTACTCGCCCGGGTGGAAAACCAGATGCACCTGTGGCGGGCGTGTTATCAGGATTTGAAAGAGGTCGTGAACGAGCAGCCTTCCTTCGCTCCCGCGCGGCTCGACTTGGCCGAACTGTATATCGCGGCCGATCAGGACGATTTGGCCCAGCACCAGATCGATCGAGTGCGGCAGCTTTCGGCCAAGAACGTGCGCGCCGAACTGGTCCAGATGAAACTGTATCTGACGCGAGGCTTGCTCGATCGGGCCGGGAAACAGTGCGACGCGATTCAAAAACTCGCGCCGGACAACGATCAGGTATACGCGCTGTGCGGCCTCGCGGCCGTCGGGCAGAAGCGATACGCCGCCGCCGAACAAAACTTCCAGCACGCGCTCGGGCTCGATCCCGGAGATACGGAAAACTATCGAAACCTGTCGAACGTGCTGGATCTGGAAGGAAAAACGGCCCAGGCGGAGAACCTGCTCGCCTCGGGAATCGGGAAGCAGCCGAAGTCGCTCGATCTCGAGCTGCTGCTGGCGGACTTATACGTCCGGCATGGCCGCATCGACGACGTCGACCGGCTCTTCGCCGGGCTCCGCGCGCGCCAAAACCAGTTCCCGGGTCTGCTCGTCACACTGGGCAATTTCTGGATGTGGCGCAACGAGCTCGGCCGAGCCGTCGCAGAATATCAAGCGGCCGAGGCCGCCCATCCCAGCGAGCTGATCGAGAAGAATCTCGCCAGCGCCTACTTGACCCTCCATCAAGTCTCCGAGGCTCAACGCTTCACCGGCGCCGTTCTGCGGCGCGACCCGCAAAGCGCCGACGCGCGCGCTCTCGAAGGCGCCATCGACTATTTGAAAGGCGATTATTCCCACGCCAGCCAATTGCTTCAATCGGCGCGCAAGGACGACCCCGGCTCCATCCTCCCAGATTTCTATCTGGGGATGACCTGGCTGGCGACCGGCCAGCTCGACCGCGCCAAGCAAGCCTTTGGCGATTGCATTCAGAAAAACGGCAAGTTCGTCGAGGCCTACGCGCGCCTCGGTCAGATCGCGCTCGACTCAAACGATTGGAGGCTGGGAGCCGCCTACGCCCAAAAGGTTCTGGCCATCAACCCCGGCTCCGTGAACGGCTATCTCCTGCTGGCGCAAGCCGACATGATGGAAGGAGACCTGAAGGCTGCCGGCCAGGTAATCGCGGCCGCGGAGAAGGTGCCGCAATCGCCGCAGGCCGTCGAGCAGGTGGCGATACGCTACGATATTTTCCGAAAGGATTTCGCCCACGCCGACCGGCAATTTGCGCACCTGGTTTCCGTCTCGACCAAGCCATTTCCGCTGGTTGCCTGGTATGCGGAGCAACTGGTCTCGGCCGGCGAGGTTTCACGCGCCATCCCGCAGGTTCGCGCATGGATCGCCCATTCGCCGCAAAACCCCGCAGCCAACGAATTGCTTGCCAGGCTCTACTTCCTGGAGGGAGATCTGGGGCCAGCCGAATCATCGGTCCGTCTCTCGCTCGCCGAACAGGGAGGGCGGGCGACGGCGCTCGATCTGCTCGGCGAGATTCTCGAGCGGCGCGGAAAGACGGCCGAAGCCGCTCAGGAATATGCCATTGCGATCCAGACCGATCCGGCCGATATCCAAGGCGATCTGCTCGCCGGCGACCTGCGCATGCGGCAAGGGCAATACGCGCAAGCCCAGCCTTATTTCGAGGCCGCGCGAACCCAAGCTCCCGAATCCGACGCCGCCAAACTGGCGCTGGTTCGCTGTTGGGCCGCGCAAGACATACACCTCGATCGGGCGCTCGGCCGCGCGCAGGATCTCAAAACCAAGTATCCGCAGAATCCAAGCGTGGCCGGCGCTCTCGGCTGGATCTACCACGAGCGGGGCGTCAACGCACTGGCCCTGCCCCAACTGACAATGGCCGCGCAAGCGCGTCCTCTCGATGCCGTCCTGCAGTTTCATTTGGGCATGACGCTGCTTTCGGAAAACGACAAGGCTCACGCGCGACGCTTGCTCGCCTTGGCTCTCAAACTGGGACTGGCGCCAAGCGAACGGGCCGCGGCGCGGCGCGCACTTCTAGCAACCGGCACTGGCAAGACCCGATAATGATTCCCCACTCTGTAAAAAACTTTGGCGACTGTTTCGATATTTCTAGATACACGCGGGAATTTCCGGGAAACCGTGCATTCTCGCATGCTGCAACTAGTTTGTTTTCCGCCGGATAGGAATTAAGGACGATGTCGGGCTTTGGTCTTTCGAGTGCTAGAGATTAGGCGCCAGAAATCTCACCGGGATTTCTGGTGCAAAGGAATGAGCCAAGGAGTCCACAAGATGACGCAGAAAGTCCTGAGAAAGTGCATGGGCATCGGGCTCGGCTGTTTTCTGCTCCTGTCGTGCGGCATTGGAGCGAAGGCCGACCAGAAACAAACGACAAACCGCAACGTCGCCCCGCCGATCACAACAAATCTCGCCCTTGTGACACAGTCAACGACCTTGCTGGATCCAGCGGACGTTCGTTTGTGTGGCACGGGCTGTACCGGCTCGGCGGGCGCCGTGAGCATCATTACAACCGACACCCTCCCCACCCTTTCCTTCCAACTCACCAACGGAGGGAGCAGCACGGGAGAGGCGTACCTGACCATTCTTGTGCCGCCGGGAAATTCATTGCCGGCGTTCACCGTCAACGGGAATAATGCCACAAGCCTGCTGAGCTCGACCTATTCTTCCGGGGCTCTCACCGACTTTCTAGCCGCCAACGCGGCCAATCTGAGCCTGGCCTCAGGTTCGGGCGCAAATGCCGACTTCAGCGCCTTCGCGTCAGCCACCGCCCAGGTCGCATCGTCTCCGAGCTTTTTCCAGGCCTACGTCTACGATCTCGGGGCGTTCAACGGAACGCCGCTCTCGATCGCCTTCAACAGTATCAGCGGATTCCCGGCAGGCACGGTCTTCTGGGGATACCTGACCAATCAATCCTGCTCGACGGGCCCCTGCGTTCTGACCGACACCACACCGCTCAGTGAGGCAGTCACGGTCAGCGTAACGCCGGAGCCGGGAACACTCGCGCTGGCGGGCTCGGGCCTGCTGTTGCTGCTGGCTGGCGCGGTGCGCAGGCGGGTGTGGGAGCAGTAGATTATCCAAGACTAGCCGGAGAGAGACCGCATGGGATTGCCGCCTACAGCAGATTGCCTGTGCGGTCGAGCGCCGCGGCGGGTTCAACGCTCGCCGCGGCCGGCGTGAAACTCTGAGGGCGTTGCTAGTCGATGCGGCATCCGGCTTAAACTTGAGAGTGCTGCTGGAACAGATGTTTTGCCCCATGCAGGCATCGCTCAGGGGCCTACCGATTCGGCCGCTGGCCCGAAGAGAACCTGGTCCAAGGATAGGCGGGCATATCGCGTAGGACCGACTTCTCCCAATCGAATTGCGGGTGGGCGGCCAGGAAGGGTTTTGCGTAGAAATTCTCGCCGCAAGGGTGGCCGAGCCGGGCGATCAGACTCATGTGGGCGGCCAGCTCGCTGTCGGTAACTTTGGCCTGGGTCGCCCCGAACGGTGCGTAGGGATCCGGTCCACGGGGAGAGAGATCCATGTGGCTGCACAAGGTCCGCTCGTCCGGGCCTTCCGTTTTGGTATAGGCATCGTAGTGATCCGCCTCGAACTGCTCGGCGAGCGAGACGTCGATTTTGCCCTTGTACTGCGCCATCAATTGCTTCCACCGGAGATGGCGCGCGTTGTCGGAATTGGAAAGATCGTTCGGATCGAACGTGGTTTCATCGGCGATCACCTGCGGATCGCTCGGGAAGTTCGCGCCGGCGAAGTAGCCGTTTCTCGTGCGCCACAATCGCCAGTGCTTGAGACCCTGCTCGAACCTGGCGATTTCCCCGGTTTTCCGGTCGCCGAGCAGCCAGTCGTTGGCGTAGCCGCCGTTATTGCCTTGATTCATGATTCGAACGTAATCGCTGATTGAGCTGGCATATTGCAGCGCCTTGCGCGAACGCTCGAATTCGGGCACGCCATTGGGATTCCAGCCGAAAAAACCGGAAATGGTCGTTTCGGTGACCATGAGACCGGCGGCATTGATTCCGAAATCGTCGTCGCTGGTGATGACGCCGGGGAAACCGTCCATCAGGATGCGGTATCCGTGCTGGGGAACGATATCGAAGATGATTCGCCACCGTTCTCCATCGACGTAGCTGGTCCAGTTGTTGTGTCCCATGACGATGTCGTGATCGCGGGTATAGCTTCCGGTGGCGATGAAGGCGCTGCAGTGTTCCTGGCTATTCGGGCGCGGACGCTCCAGCGATTCGTCATGCTGCGCGTCGTACCAGGGAACGTAGTAATCGGGGAGTTCCTGGAACGCGTTCAAGGCGACAATATCGTCCAAATCGAGCGCAATGCCCCGTGCATGCAGCCCCTCGACGATGCCGCGCAATTCGGCCTGATATTCCGGATCGATCTTCGGCCATAGCATTTCTTGCGCGGCGCGGCGATAGAAGGCCCAGCCGCGATCGGTCGTGTAGACGTCCTCGAGACGCACGGCCCGGAACGCGTCTGCGATTTCGGGAGCGAGCAGGAAACCGTGCTCGAAGCCGATATTTTCGGGCGAGCCCTGCAGGTGCACGTAAATCCAGCCGTCTTCTTCGAAACGGTAGGCGCCCTCGAGCCGCGCCTCTTGCGGCGATGAAGGCTTCCCGCGATCGGTTCTTGAAAAAACGTGCGAGGCGGCAGGGACCAAATGCCCGCGAATTCCCGGGGAAAAGGCCGCCAGGAAGAACGCGACCCACACCGCGCGCCGGAGAGTCGTCCGCATTCCAGGCCTCCTTGGCACCGAGCCGTGTGCGATGTTAGGCGGCGGCCCGGAACGGTGTCAATGACGGCTCCGGCGTAGCATACAATTGCCGGCGATGGCACACGGGGAAGATTGCATCGGCGCGATGGGCCACAGCTCCCGCCTGGATCTCTACGATCCCCTCGTGCGGGCTACCGTGCGCGAACGGCGATTCAAGGCCCGGCTTCTGGCCATGGCGGCTCTTCGTCCCGGGTTTCGCGTGCTGGACATGGGGTGCGGAACCGGAACGCTGGCGATCATGGCCAAGCGGGCCGCCCCGCAGGCTTCGATCGCCGGGATCGACGCCGATCCGGCGGCAATCGCCATCGCGCGGAAAAAAGCCGCACGGGAAGCGCTTCCTATCGAATTCCACGTCGGCATGGCCCAGCAGCTTCCTTATCGCGACCGCTCTTTCGACCGCGTACTTTCCACCCTGTTCTTTCACCACCTGCCGCATTCCGGGAAACAGGCCGCGCTTGCCGAAATCGCTCGCGTTCTGGCACCGGGGGGCGAAGCGCACGTGGCGGATTTTGGGCTGCCGGCAAACCGGTTGATGCTCGCCTGTTTCTCTCTGATTCGGAAGCTAGACGGAATGGAGACGACCGAAGACAACGTGATGGGCCGGTTGCCGGAAATGATCTCGCAGGCCGGCCTGGCGAGCGTGCGGGAAACGGCGAGATACTCGACCGTTCTGGGGACCATCCGCCTCTACCGAGCCGCCTCGCCCCGCGGCAATCGCCCGGAGCGAAGATGACTTTCGGGCTCCGCGCCCCCCGGCGGAATGATTTCCGTTTCCGCGGGAGGGCCGCTACCCCGATGCGCGATGATTCGAGAATTAGCGCGAGTTCGGTTTGCGCGAGAGAAAGGCGATGCGGATCAAGCGTCTTTGCTTGGCCAGCGTCTCCGCCATCCCGGTCGAGTTGACCAGCCCCTCGTAGATCTCTTCCCCCAGGTTGCTCGTGACATCCTCCCGAAACTTCTCGAAAGCAACAGCCTGACGGCGCGCAACGACGATGACGCTCTCGGTCAGGTCCTCGTAGGACAGCAGCTCGAACCCGGCCGCATCGAGCAGACGCTCGTTTTCTCCCCTGGGGATCAAACAGGACAAGCCGGCCCAGGATCGCATGGCGATCTCGTCACTGGTCACGATGCCTACCAAAACCATGGGATCGGTATACAGCAGACGGCCGCCGGGACGCAGCACGCGGTGGCACTCGCGCAGCAAGGCGGCGCGGTCGGGGATCAGGCTGAACGTATCGTTCGCAAACACGGCGTCGAACGTGCCGTCGTCGAACGGCAAACGCCCGGTGGCATCGCCCAAGCGAAAATCCACCCGGTCCTCGACTCCCCTCGCTTTCGACAAAGCCACCGCCCGGTGGATGCCCGCTTCGTTGTTATCCAGACCGGTCGCCCGGGCCTTGGTGGTGACCGCCAGGTAGACCGCGGCGGCTCCGTTGCCGCTGCCGATTTCGAGGACATGAGATTCGGGAGTCGGCGCCAGGCGCGCGATGAAGCGGCGATACTCCTCCGTCGTCATCCAACTGAGCTGGCCGATATATTCTCCGTAGACCTCTTCCCCAACTTTCTTCAGTAATTCCTGCCCGATATCGCTGTAGGCGATATCGTAAGCATCGAGATGGATGTCCATCGAACTCCCTTTCCGCTTCGTGGCATCGCCATCGTTTGCCAGGCGATTCCGAAAGTCTTCGCTGGATTGCCGGAAACGAACCGACAAAACCAGGCGCCTAGAGTACACTGCCGGAAAGTTCCGGGGCAACGAACGGGTAGAGGCGGCCGGCAAAATTTCGTTTGGAATCGAGCGCGGCTGGCAAGCTGGAATGGAACGGCATCCGGTTGGGAACCGCTTCGCATCGGGAAAGAATCGCGCGGCGTATCGCCCATTTTTCTCGAACGGAAAAAGACCGAAAAAAACGCCGTGCAACTGGAAAAATCTTGACAACTTCCTTCCCGGTCCTGTATACACCGAGACAAATAAATAACCTGAGGCTGCCCGCGGTGGGCGTTCCCCGCGACTCCTCCGAATATGCGAAGAAAACCAGGCCTTCCCCGGGCACTGGACGGAGGATATCCAGCCAAAGCAGCCAACCTGCTTCCGCCTTCCGCGGGCACCTCATCCTCAGGTTGAGTGGCGGGGAAACTTCCCTCACCGAACGGAATGGCTCGTTTTCAACGAGAGTTCAAAACTTGCTTCGGCTGATCGAAACCACCTGAAACGGACCCGGGACCATGTACTGGGTGGAAAGGCTGCGGTCGTAGTGGAGGGCCGTTTTGTTTCCCATTTCGTCGAACGTATTGCTGATGATCGAGCCGTACCAGTCGCTGCCTCCGGTCATCTCGACGGCGGCGTTGGGAGCGTAAACGACGGAATAGGCTGCCGACCCCCCGGCAATCTGTATGGTGCCCGTGCCGCCGTAAACAATCTGGAAATTGGCGGGGATGCCGGTATCGTTGGTGAGGCTGTTGCCGGTGAGGCTGACCGGCGTGGTGACGGCGTTACCCGCCACATAAAGGATCACCTGGCCCGCCGGTGAGATCGTGATCGTTCCCGTACCGGAGACGCTGAGGCTATTGATGTAATAATCTCCCGGCTGAAAGGTCAGCGTGCCGCCGCCTTCGAGCTGAATGTCGCCATAGGCTCCGGGCGACAGCGTCGTCGAGGCATTCACCGTTAGAGTTCCCGCGCCCGGCGTCACCGGAGCGATCGAAGGCATGGGCGGAAGATCCCCCAGGCCCAGATAGGGTCCTACGCTCCCGCCAGGCTCCTGCCCGGTAACCTCGGCTCCCGAGCCGAGCGTCACCCCGGCGCCCGGACAACTGCCCACCGCTGGATTGGGAGTAGAAGCGGTTCCGTTGACGATCGTGCCGGAACCCAAGGTGACATTGCCGCCGCTGCCGACGTTCCCGTTGCTCGACGTGTGTGTCTGGCTATACGGCCCCTTGCTCGAATCAAAGCTGTCCGTATAGGCGCCTCCCCCGAGATTGACGGCGCCGCAGGCGGAACTGGTAGCGTAAGCCGCGAAATTCATGAGTGGTTCTTGCTGCTGGGTGATGGTGACGACTTCCTGCACCGTGCCACCCCCGCTCGGACCACTCACATTCCCTTGAGCGGTAATGAGCCACGTCTCGAGATCGGATGCTTGGTTGCTGAGCGGGATCGTCACGGGAAGCGAGCGAATCAATTGGGCGGTTGCGGAATAGGTCCCTTGAAAACCGCTGGCGGCGACCACCCGATCGTGTAGCGCATTGTAGAAGGACGTCTGGTCAGCCGAGGAGGGGAAATTCGAAACTTGTCCATCAATCGCCGCCAGCGTCACCGGCGCGCCGTTCCAGAGAACATCGCCGAGCCCGGCCGTATAGAGGGAGGAGACCCCCGTCACCGGGTTATAGCTATTCAAGAACCAGTTGACGGCTTGCTGATCGGCGCTATCGGCCAGGAATCGCCCTTCGGCGCTCAAGCGATAGTTGTAGGTGGTCCACGTCTCTGTCTGCGTGACGAAAAGGATGGCGGCGGCCAGAGAAGAAAGGACCAGCAACACCACTAGCGCAACGATCAGCGCCACGCCGGCCTGGCCGGTGCCGGCGCGCTCCGGGATGTTCGCCCGCCGCGCACGCCTTTGCCGGGAGAGCCCGCTCATGGCAAAGGCAACCCTGGCGGCGCCGGCTCGAGCAGATTCGTTTCCGGCGGCGTCATTTGCGCGAAGGCCAGGGCTCGAAGCACGTTCCGCGGAACGATGGCCAGGCTTGCGGTCATCACGGGCGGCTGGCCGGTCTGCGGATTGGCCATGGCTCCCTGATTGCTGAGGGTTACCTTCACCCCGGTCACATACGTGGTGCCCAGATAATTGGTGGAGTTGAACTCGAAGCACGGCGTCCCTCCCGGATTGGCTACCAGACCTGTGAGAAGCGGCTGGGCGGGATTTTGCGCGGATGCGGAAATTGAGCTGACGGTGCGGGTAAGAGCGCCGGCGCTGAGGTTGCACGTATATTGAACGAAAACCAAGGACCCATCCGCGTTGATGTCCCCGAACAACTGAAGGGTATTTCCGTTCGCCGTGCTCAGAACCCCGGTGCTGAACACGCCCAGTGCCGTCACAAACGCGCCGCTCGCATGGCTTCCGGCGAAAATGCCGGTGATAGTGCCCGATCCGACCGAAACCACCGTAACCAACTCCTGCGCAACGCCGGCATCGACCAGCAGCTTCTCGCCCGCGAAGAGCGAGTCGGTCGAGCTGATCGGCACGGTCTGCGCCATGGAACTGCCGATGACCGCCGACTGCAGCGTGCGCGGGGCGAAGCCCAGATAACCCGCCTGGCCGATCTCCTGAGAAAGCAGTTCGAGCGCGCTATTGAGCCCGAGCTCGACGCCTGCTTCCACCTGCTGGCCCTGATAGATCTGCTCGTACTTGGCGAGAACGCTGAGAACCGTGGCGAGTACGACGAGAAGGATCGCCATTCCGACCAGCAGCTCGAGCAGAGAGAAGCCGCCGGGTTGCGCGGCGCGAGCGCGGATGGACATTAGGTCCCCTTGTTGGTTTTTTCCGCGACCAGGGTGACCGTCGGCGGCGGGGGCGGGGCGGGCGCGATGGCGCGCGTGGATACGGTGATGGTTTTCAATGTCCCCGTGGCATCGGCCGCGATCTTCCACTGACGCACAAACGCCGCTCCCGCCAGTCCCGTTACCGGGTTGCCGTCTGCGTCGAGATAATCCACGAATCCGGCCACCGGCGCCGATGGATCGATCCCCCCACAGGTCGTTCCCGGCGCCATCGCGCCGCACAGGCCCGTGCCTCCGGTCTGTGCCGGAGGCCAGATGGCCGTGTCGGTAGACGGATCGAGAAACGGCAGCGATTCGAGCTCCTGAAGTTTATTCTGGCAGTACGTGGCTGTCTGAACCGCCAATTTCCCTTGGTCCTGGTTCTGGCTCACAGCCACACCGAATATTCCCATCATCGCCACCACGCCGACGAGCAGAACCACGGCGGCTACCATGGTCTCGATCAGCGTAAGGCCGACTTCGGACGATTGGACACCTGCGCGTTGTTTTATGGGCCTGCTCAACGCGCAATCCAACTTCCATTCGAGTACTGCCAGATTCCAATCTGGCCCGCAGCCGAAACGGTTACGGCCCAGTAGGAAGCGTTGTTATCGGTCAAATACAACGAGCCAGCCGATGTCGGTGTCCCGGTCGAATCGATGGGAACGCCACGCGAATTGAATGTGATGGCCGGCGTTTGTTGCAGGGTGGACTCTCCGCCAGCCGGCACGGCCACGTTGCCGTAGCTGAATGAATCGCCCTGGGAGAGCGTAAAGACGCCCCCTTGGGTTTCAAATTGACCGGAGGTCTTGTCGTAAACCTTGATCTCCATCGTCTCGTTCGCCAAATTGACAGAGAGCTGTGCCTGCGTGAACCCCGAGGCGGCGCGCATCCGCGCCAGCCCTAACTGGCCCGACAAGGCCCGGGCATCGGCGGCCAGCCGGTAGCCTTGAATCGTTTGGCGAAGAGGCAAAACGGCAAAGGAGAACAAAACGAAACTGATGCCGAGGCTGACCGTGACCTCGATGAGGGTGAAGCCGCGCTCGCCGAACTTTCCAGCGGCCGGGCTACCCGGGAACATAGTTGACCCCCCTTTAACCGTCCTGTTTCCTGCAACCCTGGCCCCACCCCGCCTAAGACTTCCTAAGCCAGGCGATCGAAGGGACTTGTCGATCGTTCCCCAAACAAATGTGCCGCCACAAAGGACAACGCACGCGATGAAAGTGAGTCACCGCGTTTCGCTCCGGCACATCGAGCCATCCCCGCCGGGCAGAACTCGACTGAGCCGATATTCACGCCCCGCACGATCAGGCGTTTCGTCTCCACTTTACAAATATCGGCAGACGGGAATTTCTCTTGAATATTTAGCGAGGGTTGATGGCGGCCAGCGGACTGGTTGAATGTCCCTGCCGCAGGTGGAAGCGCTCGGAGTTAAATCCCGAGCGCCTCGACCATTTGGCGAACCGAAGCCGCCGACTTTTCGAGCGCGGCGCGTTCATCGGAAGTGAGCTCGATTTCGATAATTTTTTCGATGCCGCCGGCACCCAGTTTCACGGGAACTCCCATGAAGATGTCGCGAAGGCCATATTCGCCCTCAAGGAATGCGGAGCAGGGCAGGATCTTCTTCTTGTCGCCCAGAATGGAGCATACCATTTCGTAAACGGCGGCCGACGGCGCGTAATAGGCCGAACCGGTCTTGAGCAGGCCTACGATTTCACCGCCCCCTTTCCGCGTGCGTTGAACGATGGCGTCGATGCGCTCCTGCGGAAGCAGTTCGGGCAGCGGGATGCCGGCCACGGTCGAGTATCGCGGCAGAGGCACCATGTCGTCGCCATGGCCGCCCAGGACGAAGGCGTGGATATTTTCCACCGAGACGCCCAGCTCCAAAGCGATGAACGCGCGCATCCTGGCCGAATCCAAGACGCCGGCCATGCCGATCACCCGGTTCTTGGGAAAGCGGCTGGCGCGAAAGGCGGTTTGCGCCATCACGTCCAGGGGATTGGTGACCAGGATCACAATCGCCTCGGGAGAAAGTTTCGTTACCGCCTCGGTCACCTCCTTGACCACCGCGTAATTGGCCTTGAGCAGATCATCGCGGCTCATTCCCGGCTTGCGGGGGAAACCGGCCGTGATGACGATGATGTCGCTGCCGGCGGTTGGACCGAAGTCCGCATTCTTCGTGCTGATACCCTGCACGTGAGCGTCGCTGCCCAGGATCGGCATCGCCTCGAGCATGTCGAGCCCCTTGCCGGCCGGGACTCCTTCGAGAATGTCGGTCAATACGACGTCGGCGATGCCGTTATCGGCGATGCGCTGCGCCGCGGTGGCGCCGACGAATCCGCCACCTACCACAGTCACTTTTTTCCTCATGTGAACGTTCTCCTAGTTGATGAATCTCTCGCCCGGATCAAGCCGAGGCGATCCGGCGCCGGTTCCGGCCGCTTTCAGCGGGCGGCGACCGCGGCGTCCATGTTTTCGATGACGGCCGAAGCGTATTCCGATGTGCGAAGCTTGGTCGCTCCGGGCATCATTCGCTCCAGATCGTAGGTGACGCGCTTCTGGCGGATCGTTTCGGCGATGCCTTTTTCGACCATGCGCGCGGCCTCGCTCCAGCCCATGAAGTCCAGCATCATGGCGCCGGACAGCATGACGGAACTGGGGTTGATCACGTCCTTATCGGCGTATTTGGGGGCCGTGCCGTGCGTGGCCTCGAACACGCCGTACCCGTCGCCGATGTTCGCGCCGGGCGCCATGCCGAGGCCGCCGACCTGGGCAGCGCAGGCGTCGGAGAGATAGTCTCCGTTGAGATTGGGCGTGACGAAAACCTGATATTCGTCGGCCCGGGTCAGCACCTGCTGAAAAACGGAATCGGCGATGCGGTCGTTGACGAGGATCTTCTCGCGCCAGCGGCCTTGCCCATGCGACTTCCCGATGGTGTCGACCGCCTTCTTCACTTCGGCGTAGATCTCCTGCCGGAAGGATTCGGTGGCATTTTCCAGGCCGGGCTCGATCATCGCCGCGTTCTGCTCGACCGAAAGATCCGGTTTGCGGTCCAGATTGCCGAGGATCCAGCTCTCGCGCTCGGTGACGATCTGGTCGCGGAACTCCTCCTGCGCCAGCTCGTAGCCCCAGTCCCGGAAGGCTCCCTCGGTGAATTTCATGATGTTGCCCTTGTGCACCAGCGTGACCACGCGGCGGTCGTAGGCAATTGCATGTTGCAACGCGCGGCGCATCAAACGGCGCGTGGCCGTCGGTGAGATGGGCTTGATCCCGATGGAGGAATCGGCGCGGATCTGCCGACCCGAGGACTTGAGCATTTCGTCATTGAGAAACGCAATGAGCTTCCGGACCTCCGGCGTCCCGCTGCGCCACTCGATTCCCGAGTAAACGTCTTCGGTATTCTCGCGGAAAAGGACGACGTTCATCTTCTCCGGATGAGCCACCGGCGAAGGCACCCCGGGGAAATAGCGCACGGGGCGAACGCAGGCATACAGGTCGAGCACCTGGCGCAGAGCCACGTTGAGCGAGCGAATGCCGCCGCCGACCGGAGTGGTCAGCGGGCCTTTGATCGCAATCCGGAATTCGCGGATGGCATCGACGGTGTCGTCGGGAAGCCAGTTTTTCTTCAGATTGAACGCCTTCTCGCCCGCCAGGACTTCGTACCAAACGATGCGCTTCGCGCCGCCGTAGGCCTTCTCGACAGCCGCATCGAAGACGCGACGGGAAGCATGCCAGATATCGCGGCCCGTTCCGTCGCCCTCGATGAAAGGAATCACGGGCCGATCGGGCACGCGGAAGTTCGTCCCATCGAATTCGATGGTCTGGCCTTCGGCCGGCACGGGAATATCATTGAACATCTTCTTCATTTGAATTTTCTCCTGCGGTACCGGATTCGAGCATCGCTCGTCCGGCAGCTTCGTACCGACTCATTCGGGAGCGGCCTGGTGCCCGCGCCCTAAGGCGGGGCGATCTTGTCAATTCCCAGAGAGGCAAGCGGCTGGAGCGCACAGCGATGCTGGCCGGATGCGACGAGCCATTCACAATACCATAACGTTCGCGTGAACCGCGAGACGCACCCACCGCCCGGCTGCCAAGCCGGCGCCGATGCCGGCGCATTGTGGCCGAAAATCCCGCCGCCTGCAAGACGTCATCCGCGACGCCGGCCCGGTCTACGCCCGCTCCGTAATGCGATCGATCTCGGCCAAGTCGTCGGGCCCGAGCGGCCAGCCGATGGCCTGGGCGTTTTGTTCCACCTGATCGGGGCTGGTGGCGCCGGCAATCACGCTCGAGACATGCGGCCGGCCCGCCAGCCAGCTAAAGGCTAGTTCCAGAAGGGTGTGATTGCGCGCGGCGCAGAACTGGCGGAGATTTTCGACGATCTGCCAGTTCGCATCGCTGCTATAGCGCTCGGCCAACTGCGGCCACGCGCCAAAGCGCGAATTCTTCGCCGGGGCCTCGCCGCGCCGATATTTGCCGGTGAGGAGTCCGCTGGCGAGCGGGAAATAGGGCAGAAGCCCGAGCCCGAGCGCATCGATCGCCGGTGCCAACTCCCGTTCGGCCTGGCGAGCCAGGAGGCTGTACTCGTTCTGGCAGGAGATGAAGGAATGAATATGATCTTGCCGCGAAGTCCAATGGGCGTCGACGACTTGCCAGGCGGCAAAATTCGAGCTGCCGATGTAGCGCACCTTGCCTTGCCGCACCAGATCGTCGAGGGCGCGAAGACTTTCTTCGACCGGCGTGGCCGGGTCGGGCCAGTGTTGCTGGTACAGGTCGATCCAGTCGGTCTGCAGCCGGCGGAGGCTGGCTTCGACCGCCATCATGATGTAGCGGCGGGAAGCGCCATTCATCGTCCCGGCGTCGTCCATCGGACCGCTGTATTTCGTCGCCAAAACGACGTCTTTGCGCCGGTCCCCGAGCACCTTACCCAGAAAGTCTTCCGACCCGCCTCGATTTCCGTAGATATCGGCGGTATCGAAAAGCGTAATGCCGAGATCGAGCGCCTTGTAGACCACCTTGCGCGTCGTTTCCAGGTCGATCCGTCTTGCAAAATTGTTGCATCCCAATCCCACCAGGGAAACCTTCAACCCCGACTTTCCCAGATTACGCTGATTCATTCGGTTATCCGCCCGTTCCGGCTTGCCGCGTCGGCAGAGTCCATTCCCTCCTAGCCTACCTTTCCCGGCGCGTTTTCCGGCCGGATTTTTCGTGGCGGGGCCACAAAGCGAGGCGCTATGATTTATGATGTGGGGTGGTGCGCGGGGTCATGATTCTTCCCGTGCCTGCCGGCCCAGAAAATGCCCGGACATTGGAGCTACATCGCGCTGGCCCTTTATTTGAGCAGCCTGGTCCTATACGGGCGGTTTCTGTATACGGGCCGGCGGCTGACCGGGCAGTTGGCAGCGGCCGCGCTGGCATTGGGTTTGCTGGGCCATTATCTGGCCCTTCTGGAACGCTCGCACTGGGTTCATTCGGTGCCCTATGACGACTTGTACGGATCGCTTTCGCTTTTTGGCTGGCTGCTGGCGGCAACCTACCTGGGGCTGGAATTCTATTATCACGAGCGCTCGGTCGGGGCATTCGTTCTTCCCTGCGTTTTGGTGCTGTTTGTAATCGGAACGTGGACCGGGCCCGATTTGTCGGCAACGCGGCAGGAACAAGGCGCCATGTTTGCCCTGCACGTCACCCTCAGCGTGCTAGCATACGCGGCGTTCGCACTGGCATTCGTGTTGAGCGCAGTTTATCTTCTCCAGAATCGCCATCTGCGTCAGCGGCGCCCGGGGCGCGTGTTGTGGCGCTTCCCTCCCCTGGAAAGCCTCGAACGGATGAGCCGGGGAAGTGTCCGCGTCGGGCTCGTATCGCTGGTGGCCGGAACGGTACTCGGAATCCTATGGGAATGGCGGATGCAACATCGCTTTCTGCTCACGGACCCGAAGGTCCTGGTGACGATTGTCATCCTGGTGCTTTACGCCGTTTACCTGCGTCTCTCCCTGCGCGGCGGGTGGAAGGGCGCTCGCGCTTCGATGGTCTGCGTTCTGACGTTCCTGCTGGTAATCTTCAGCTACGCGGTGGTGAACGTGTACCTTTCCCAATTTCACCGGTATCTCTGACGAACATGAGCCTCCATTCGCAACTCGGCGCGCGGAACAACGGCGGGGCGCGGCGCGGGCAAACGGCCAGCCGGTCGCAGGCTGGCTAGCCGTGCAAATCGTTCTCATCGGCGTGAACCACCGGACCGCGCCGCTCGAGTTGCGCGAGTGCGTTGCCTTCAATGCCGACCAGGCCCAGCGGGCGGCCGCCGAAGTGCGCGAGCGCTGCGCGCTCGAAGAAGTCGTTATCCTCTCCACCTGCAACCGGAGCGAGGTCTATGGAGTCCGGCGCGAACCGGACGAAATGGCCGGATCGATGGAGCGTTTCCTGGCCGATTTTCACGGAATCTCGCGCGAGCAACTGAATGGCTGCCTCTATTTTCACCGCGATCTCGAAGCCGTCGGCCACCTCTTCCGCGTCGCCGCCGGCCTGGACTCGATGCTGCTGGGCGAGGCGGAAATTCTCGGCCAAGTGCGCGAGGCCTATCGCCGCGCCTCCGACTGGGACTCGACCGGCCCCATACTGAATCGTCTGTTCCAGGGCGCCATCGAGACCGGCCGCAGGGTGCGAGCCGAAACCGAGGTGGGCACCCGGCCGATGTCGGCGGCTTCGGCGGGAGTCAAGCTGGCCGAGCGCGTCTTTGGCGATTTGGGCGGGCATTCCGCGCTGATTCTCGGCGCGGGCGAGGCGGCCCAGCAAGCCGTCGAGCAGCTGCGTCACCGCGGAATCCACACCCTCTGGATCGCCAGCCGCCACCTGCAGCACGCGCAAGCGCTCGCGGAGAATACCGGCGGGGAAAGCGTCGAATGGGCGGAGTTTCCCAAAATCATGGTCCAGTCCGATATTCTGGTCGCGTCGGTCGCCGCCACGGACCCGGTCGTTTCGGCTGAATTGCTTTCCCGCGTGATGGCCGAGCGTCAAAACCGATCGATCTTCCTGCTCGATCTCGGCGTTCCCCGCAATATCGAGCCGTCCTCGGCCGGTCTCTACAACCTCTACCTCTACGACCTGGACGACCTGGCGGAAATCGTCGAGCAGAACCGCCGCGCCCGCGAGCGGGAAGTTCCCCGGGCCGAAGCCATTATTGACGCGCAGATTTCCAAATTCGAAGCCTGGCGCGCCGGCCGGGGTATGCGCGACCTGGTCGACGACCTGCGCGCGCATCTCGATGAAAGGCGGCGCCGTATTCTCGACGCTCACGCGCCCACCTTCGCTCACCTCGGCTCGGAAGAACGCGAGAAAATCGACCAGCTCACCTCCCAACTCCTCGATGAACTCTTGCAACAGCCTGCCGACCGCTTGCGCCACGCCCGCACGTGGCGCCAGCGCGTGCAGCACATGGAAACGCTTCGGGACCTGTTCGGGCTGGACGGCGAGAACGACCACCGCGGGGACAACCACCGCGAGGACAAGCACCGCGAGGACAACCATTGACCGGCCGGATCGGCACGCGCGGCAGCCGCCTGGCCCTCTGGCAGGCGAACCACGTGCGCCAGCTGCTGAACCAGCGTTCCGGCTGGACGACGGAGATCGTCGTCGTGAAGACTTCCGGCGACCGCTTCCCCGAAGCCGCCGTCGGCGATCTCGGCACCAAGGGCGTATTCATCAAGGAACTCGAAGAAGCCCTGCTCGACGGCCGCGCCGATATCGCCGTCCACAGCATGAAGGACGTTCCCACCGAGGTCGATTCCCGCTTCTCCTTTCCCGCGGTTCTCCGCCGGGAAGACCCTCGCGATTGTCTGGTTTCGCGCTCGGGCGCCACGCTCGACCAGCTTCCCTCCGGCGCGCGCTTGGGGACCAGCAGCGTTCGCCGCCAGGCGCAATTGCGCCACTACCGGCCCGACCTGGTGCTCGTGCCGCTGCGCGGAAACGTGGACACGCGCCTCGCCCGGCTCGAGCGGGGAGATTTTGACGCCATCGTAGTCGCCAAGGCAGGGCTCGACCGGCTGGGACTTTCCAGCCGGATCACGGAGACGATCGGGACCGATATTTTGCTTCCCGCCGCCGGGCAGGGAGCGATCGGGCTGGAAACCCGCGCCGGCGATCCGGCCTTTTGCAAGTCGATCGCGGCTCTCACCGATATCGAAACGCGGAACGCAATCAACGCGGAACGAGCGCTGCTGGCCGAACTGGAAGGGGGCTGCCAGGTGCCGGTGGGCGCGCTGGCGCGACGCGAAGGCGAGTGCTTTGTGATCGATGCTTGCGTCGCCTCACCGGACGGGGGCGAGTACGTGCGGCTTTCGGCCGAGGCTGGCGCCGAAGAGATGAAAGATCCGCGAACACCTTTGACACTCGGCCGGGAACTGGCTCTGCGACTGATCGATGCCGGCGCCGCCGGCATCCTCCGCCTGGCCGGCCGCAATCCTTGAAGCGTCGGTGAGCGTACCGGCGCGCGTACCGGCCGCAATCCGGATTGCGGCCATGAAGAGCCATGAAGTAATGATGCCCAGCAATGACGACTGACGAAAAGCCATTGGAAGGCCGCCGCGTCGTCGTAACGCGCGCGGCCGAGCAGGCCACCGAGCTGGCTGCCCGGCTCGAAGCGCTCGGCGCGCAGGTCTTGCTCCTGCCCCTTATCGAATTCACCCCGCCCGACGACACCGGGCCGCTCGATCGCGCGCTCGGGGAAATCGATCTCTTCGACTGGCTTTTTTTCACGAGCCGGAACGCGGTGCGTTTCCTGGCCGGGAGGGCGCTCTCCATTTCGCTCGACCTGGCAACGAAGCTCGCCGCAGAAAACCAGGGGCCGCGGGTAGCGGCGGTTGGCCACGCGACGGCGGAGGCCGCGCGCGAGCAAAAATGGCGTGTGGACCGTATTTCCAGCGGGCGCGGCGGGCTCGATCTGGCCCGGGAACTAGCCCCCGAGCTTCGCGGCTGCCGGGTTCTGCTTCCTCGCAGCAACCGAGCCATGGCCGAACTGCCGCGCGCGCTGTCAGGTGCCGGCGCCGCAACCGTCGAGGTGGTCGCCTACAAAACGGCATCGGCCACCGCGGTCGATCCGGCGATTCTCGACCGCATCGAGCGCGGCGAGGTGGATGCGCTGAGTTTCGCCAGTCCCTCCGCATTCTCCGCCTTGGTCGACAGCATTGGTCTTGAAAGATTGCGGCGGCTGATCGTTTCCGCCCCCATCGCCGCGATTGGACCCACAACGGCCGCAGCCATCCGCCGGAGCGGATTGACGGTGGCGATCGAAGCGCCCGTTCCGACGGTCGCCGGGCTGGCTGCCGCGATTGCGGCCCATTTCGCGAGCCATTCGGTAAATCCAGGGAGGTCCCAGTGAGTTTCCCCGTTCATCGGCCCCGGCGCTTGCGCCGCAGCGAGAACCTGCGGGCGCTCGTGCGCGAGACGCCGCTTGCGCCCGGCGATTTGATCTATCCGATGTTCGTGTGTCCGGGCAAGAACGTCCGCACCGAGATCGCCTCGATGCCGGGGATCTACCAGCAATCGGTGGACCGGTTCGTCGAGGAATGCCGGCAGGTCGAACAGCTCGGCATAGCCGGAATCATTCTGTTCGGCCTTCCCGAGAAGAAGGACGAACGGGGATCGGAGGCGTGGGCGGCCGATGCGCCGGTGCAGCGCGCCGCCGCGGCGGTGAAGAAGGCCAAGCTGGATTTCCTGGTCGCGACCGACGTCTGCCTGTGCGAATACACCAGCCACGGGCATTGCGGGGTGGTCGAAGAGAATCAGGTGCTCAACGACCCGACCCTCGAGTTGCTCGCCCAGACCGCGCTTTCGCACGCCCGCGCCGGCGCCGACCTGGTTGCCCCTTCGGACATGATGGATGGGCGCGTCGGCGCGATTCGCCGCTCGCTCGATCAGAACGGCTTTGCCGACGTCGCCATCCTCGCCTACTCGGCCAAGTACTGCTCCGCCTTCTACGGCCCCTTCCGGGAGGCCGCGGAATCGGCGCCTCAGTTCGGCGACCGGCGAAGCTATCAGATGGATCCGGCCAATGCCCGCGAGGCGTTGCGCGAGGTGCGGCTGGATCTTGAGGAAGGCGCCGACATGGTGATGGTCAAGCCGGCCTTGCCTTACCTGGACGTTCTGCGCGCGGTGCGGCGCGCCGTCACGGTTCCCGTCGGCGCCTATAACGTGAGCGGCGAATATTCCATGGTCAAAGCGGCCGCGCGAAACGGCTGGCTGGATGAAAAGCGCGCGGTTCTGGAAATCCTGACCGGAATCCGCCGCGCCGGCGCGGATTTCATCCTGACCTATCACGCCAAGGATGCCGCTCGGTGGCTGGCCGGATGACACGGGCGAACCGCTTCCCGGAAATCTGGCGCCGCGCAAACGACCGCCTGGTCGGCGGAG
This sequence comes from Patescibacteria group bacterium, assembly GCA_035533975.1. GTDB lineage: Bacteria > Acidobacteriota > Terriglobia > Acidiferrales > UBA7541 > JAKASX01. The sequence goes on along the minus strand of DATLSU010000055.1, from coordinate 73,093 downwards.
TCAACAGTCCCGTCCGCGCCTTCGGCGCCGTCGGAGGCGAGCCGATCATCGCCGAACGCGCCTCGGGCGACCGGGTCTTCGACGTCGACGGCAATGAATACATCGATTACATCGGATCCTGGGGTCCGATGATCCTGGGCCATGCGCACCCGGCCGTCATCGCGGCCATCGGCGAGCAGGCCCGGCGAGGCACCAGCTACGGCCTGACCGCCGAATGCGAGATTCGCCTGGCCGAGCGGATCGCCGCCGCGCTGCCTTCCATCGAGCGGATTCGCCTGGTCAACTCAGGCACCGAGGCGGCCATGAGCGCCATCCGGGCCGCGCGCGCCTTCACCCGGCGCGACGCCATTCTCAAGTTCGAGGGCGGCTACCACGGCCACGCCGATAGCTTCCTCTCGCAGGCCGGATCGGGTCTGGCGACGTTCGGCATCGCATCGAGCGCCGGCGTTCCGGAAAGTTTCGCCGCGCTCACGCTCAACGCCCCCTACAACGACGCCCGGGCGGTCGAGCGGATTTTCGCCGAGCGCGGCGCGGAAATCGCCGCCGTCATCGTCGAGCCGGTGGCCGCGAACATGGGCGTCGTTCCACCGCAGGCGGGATTCCTCGACGCCCTTCGCGATATCACGCGGCGCCGTGGCTCCCTGCTGATTTTCGACGAGGTGATTACGGGCTTTCGGGTCGCCTGGGGAGGGGCCCAGCGCCTCTTCGGCATTACGCCCGACCTGACCATCCTGGGAAAAATTATCGGCGGCGGATTGCCGCTGGCCGCCTACGGCGGCAGGGCGGACGTGATGAGAATGGTCGCGCCGGAAGGACCCGTCTACCAGGCCGGCACTCTTTCCGGGAACCCGCTGGCCGTCGAGGCCGGTCTCGCGACGATCGAGGAAATCGAGCGGCCGGGATTCTACGAGAATCTCGACGCCAAGGGAAAGCGTCTGGCCCAGGGCTTTCGAAGCGCGACGGCGGAGGCCCGAGCCTCTCGCTCTACGCAAATCAACGCGGTCGCCTCGCTGCTGACGCTATTTTTCACCGGCGACCCGGTGCGCGATTACGCCTCGGCCAAGCGCTCCGATACGGGGCTTTTTGCGCGGTTTTTCCGCGAAATGCTCGGTCGCGGCATTTTGCTGCCGCCATCGCAATTCGAGGCGCTGTTTGTCTCGGCAGCCCACACCGAAGCCGACCTGGATCGCACGATCGAGGCCTGCCGCCAGAGCCTGGCCGCGATGGCAGAGGGTGAAACGGACGCCAAATCCTGGACCGATTGACACCCCCAAGCTAACCCTTCAGACGCTCATTCCGAGCGAAGCGAGGAATCCGCTTTCCCGCTAGATGTAGTAGCGCAGCTTGGGCCACATCTTCGTCAGCGCCGCTTTCGGGTCGCCGCAAAGATAGATGGGAAGGTGATTTTCCACGGGCATCGAGTAGCGGTTCATCACGAGCGTCTCCAGCTTGACCTGGCCGAACAGCTCATGCAACTGCGAGGCGGCAACGCCGATGGCGATCACGCACGCGCCGGAATAGCCGCGCGGACCCCACAGATAATAGTTGTTATGGCCGCTGATGGCGCGGGGCAACCCGTAGCGCCGGCCGTAGTAATCGATGGCTCCGGCCTCCCCGTAATTCGAGGCGAGAATGGCGCAAGAGGAACGCTGGGGCAAGGGGACCGCATCATAGACCTTCGCCACGCTCGCCGTGATGTGGCGCCAGCCGAACATGTCGCCGTATAGCTGCGGCAGAATAGCTCTCGAATCGCGTTCCATACGCACGTCGTGGCCGATCGGAATCAGGGTTTCGTACCGGATGAAGTGCCGCACCGACAGCACCGGCACGCCATAGGGCAGCGTGATGATTCCTCCGATGACAACCAGCGTGGCCAGGCCGGCTCGCATCCACCTCCGTCCCGGCTGCCGCAGCCATTTTTCCCAAATCACGCCGCCACCGGCCAGAAGCAGCGGGTAGGCCGGGAGCAGGTAGTAGGTCTTGCTGCGAAGCAAAAGAAACACGCCCAGCAAGACCAAATAGATGATCCCGAGGAAACGAAACGGCTTCCCTTCCCGGGTCCCGAAGTAATACCAGAGGCCGCCCAGCCAGACCGGCAGGATGAGCGGGTGCATGAACAGGATTTGCTGGAAGAGGAATTCGGCCGGAGAAATGGGCACGTTCTTGTAGAGGTCGGCATTCAACACCACGTGGATCTGCGGCCAGCCGTGCCGCCACTCCCAGATCAGGTTCGGCGCGAAAATCGCGAAAGCCGCCAGCGCCCCGATCCAGATCCAGCGGCTGTAGAAGAAACGCCGTGCGGGCGTAGCCAGCAGGGCGACGAACACCGCGTAGCCGAATATGAGGACCGAATTCTTATTCAAAAGTCCGATGCCGGCAATAACTCCGAACAGCAGCCAGAGCCGCTGGTCGGCTCCTTTCACGAGCCGCAAGAGGATCAGCGCGCAGAGCGTCCAAAAGATCGGCTCGAAGGCGTTCATCGAGAGGAAGCTGTCGAATGCGAGGTAGGCCGGCGCCGCCAGAACGGCCAGGGCGGCCAGCACCTGGGCGAATTCGTCGCCACCCAACTCGGCCGCCAGCCACCCGGTCAGAAGGACGATCGTTGCGCCCGCCAGCGCCGGGAAAAAACGGATGGCGTAGAGGCTTCTGCCGAGCAGAGCTTCGCTCAATCGGGCGAAAACGGCGACGAGCGGAGGCTGATCGACATATCCCCAAGCCAGATGGTGCCCGCAGGCAATGTAGTAGAGTTCGTCCCGGAAGAAGCCGTAGCGGCCATCAAAAAGGAGATGAAGCAGAAGGGTCAGGCCGGCAAGGACGAAGACAGAGGGGCTGATTTTCCGCCCGCGCGGCGCAGGAACCAGCTCCGTCTCCGGCATTTCACTCGCCGCCCCGCCTCCGGGCGGACCCCGTCGCGCCGGCGCCGGCGAGGGATTGGATCATGGTCAGCCAGCGGCGAATGCGACGGGAAGTCGATCTCTTCTCTCCGCGAGGCGGCTTAGGCGCCAGAACCGACAAGGCGACAGCCGGTAGCATCCGGTTCACTCCTTCGTGCGGGCCACGGCTCCTCGCCCGGCCGTTTATCGGAAAATCCAGCCGATGAGTGCGTCGCGAATCGCCTGACGATTGACGTCGTTATTCGATTCGGTCAGTGGAATATTTTTCGGGCAGGCTTTCACGCAGTTCTGGGCGTTGTCGCAGTCCTGCACGCCGCCGATCCCGCGAACCGCTTGCAGGCGCTCGTGGGCATGCAACTGGCCGGTGGGATGCATATTGAACAGGCGGACCTGGTTCAGGATGGCGGCGCCGACGAAATCGCTGTTCTCGTTCACCTTGGGGCAAACTTCCAGACAGTTGCCGCACATAATGCAACGGGAAAGCCAATAGGCAACCTGCTGCCGCTCCGGGGAAATTCGCGGGCCGGGGCCGATGGCGTAGGTGCCGTCGACCGGCACCCAGCATCGCATCCGCTTGAGGTTGTAAAACATCTTGGACCGGTCGACCGCCAGATCCCGCACCAGGGGGAATTTCGACAGCGGCTCGAGCTGAATGGGCTGCTCGAGCTGATCGACCAGGGCCGAGCAGGCTTGCCGCGAACGGCCGTTGATGACCATCGCGCACGCCCCGCAGACTTCCTCGAGGCAATTGGCTTCGTAGCTGACCGGCGTGGTCTTCTGGCCGCTGCGGGTGACCGGGGTTTCGGCAATGTCGATCAGGCAGGCGATCACGTTCATGTGCGGCCGCCACTGCAAACTGAACTCCTCCCAGCGCGACGGCTGGTCGGGCCCTGCCTGCCGCTTGATTCGCACGAGGATTTTCTTGTCTTCAGCCATCGGCCATTACCCGTCCTCGACTCTCCGCGATCAACTCTTGTAATTCCGCTTGCGCGGCGGGATCAGCGACGTATCCACGGGATCGAGCTGGAATTTGAATTTGCCGTTTTCATACGCCGCGCGACTCGTGTGCAGCCAATTCTCGTCGTCGCGCTCGGGGAATTCGGGCTTGTAGTGGGCGCCGCGCGATTCGTCCCGCAGCAGCGCGCCTTGCGTGATCAGGCGCGCCAGCACCAGCATATTGCCGAGTTCCCGGGTAAAGTGCAGGCTCTGGTTGCCCCAGCGGTCCGTATCGGCCAGATTGATCCGCTGGTAGCGGTCCTGGAGCTCGGCCAGCTTGGCGTCGGCGGCCTCGAGCCCCTTGTTGTAGCGGATCACGGTGACGTGTTGCGTCATCGTTTCGCCCATCTCTTTCCAAATGGTGATCGGGTTCTCCGGCCCCTCCTGCGTGCGCAATCTCTCGTAGATCTCCTCTTGCCGCTTTCCTTCCCCTTCGAACACGGCCGAGGAGACGGCCTCGGCGCCGCTCTCCAGGCCTTTCGTATATTGCACGGCGGCCTGCCCGGCGATCATCCCGCCATAGATGCAGGAAAGCAGCGAATTGGCGCCCAGACGGTTGGCCCCATGATATTGGTATTCGCACTCGCCGGCCGCGAAGATGCCGGGCAGGTTGGTCGCCTGCTTTTCGTTGTCGATCCAGAGCCCGCCCATCGTGTAGTGCTGCGCGGGAAACACCTTCATCGGGTGGTCGCGAGGATCGAGTCCGACGAACTTTTCGTAGATCTCCAGCACGCCGCCCAGTTTCCGCGTGAGCATCTCGCGCGGCAGGTGGGTCACGTCGAGGAAGACCACCGCCTTGCCGTCGATTCCGAGCCCTTCCTCGAAAACCACTTTATGAATTGCGCGCGTCGCCACGTCGCGCGGCACCAGGTTGCCGTACTTCGGATACCACTCCTCGAGGAAGTAAAACCGCTCGTTCTCGGGAATGCTGCGCGGGTCCCGCTTGTCGCCCACCGTCTTCGGCACCCAGACCCGCCCGCCCTCGCCGCGGACCGATTCGCTGATCAGCCGGCACTTGTCTTCGCCGGGAATCGCGGTCGGATGCACCTGAATCATTTCGGCGTTGGCGTAATGCACTCCCTGCTGGAACAGGGCCGACTGCGCCGAGCCCGTGCAAGCCACCGAATTCGTCGATTGGCGGAAGATCGAGCCGAGCCCCCCGGTCGCGACGATGACGGCATCGGCGGGAAACGTCTTCACCTGGCAAGTGCGCAGGTTGACGGCGCAAACGCCCCGGCAAGTGCCCGTTTCGTCCATCACCGCCGAAACGAACATCCAGCCCTCGAGCTTGCGGACCTTCCCCTCGGCCTCGAATAAACGCACCTGCTCGTCGAGCGCGTAGAGAAGCTGCTGGCCGGTCGTGGCGCCGGCGAAAGCCGTGCGGTTGAAGAGGGTGCCGCCAAAGCGGCGAAAATCCAGCAGGCCTTCGGCGGTGCGGTTGAAAGTGACGCCCATGCGGTCGAGCAGATCGATGATGCCCGGCGCCGCGTCGCACATTCTCTTGACCGGTCCCTGATTCTGCAGGAAATCGCCGCCGTAGACCGTGTCGTCGAAGTGCTGCCAGGTGGAATCGCCTTCGCCCTTGAGATCCTTGGCCGCGTTGATGCCGCCCTGCGCGCAGACCGAATGCGACCGGCGCACGGGAACCACGGAAAACAGATCGACCGCGCGGCCCATTTCGGCCACCCGAATCGTGGCCATCAAGCCCGCCAAACCACCGCCGATGAGAATGACTCTTGATTGGCTCATTGTGCGTAGAAATGGAACGGCTGCCATTGAAAGACGAAGCCGAAGATGATTAACAGGCCTACCACGGCGAACAGCACCCCGATCGTTCCGGCCACCCAGGCCGCCTTGCGCTGGGCCTTGCGGCCAACCACCAAACCCCATTTATTCGAAAATTGCCAGAGCCCGTTGCCGAAGTGAAACGAGGCGGCCAGAATCCCCACAATGTAAAAGGACAGGTACAGCGGATTCGACAAGGTTGCGGCGACGTCCATATACGTCGACCGCCCCTGCGTCATGAATCGCTCGATGTAAACGTGCCAGCCGATGAAAACAAACGCGACCAAGCCGGTCCAACGCTGGAGGACGTACATCCAGTTGGCTCCATACGCGTACCGGCCGGCATTCGACTTGCCTTTCGACCAGATATAAATGCCGTAAAAGCCGTGGTAGAGAATCGGGATCCAGATGAAAAGGGCCTCGACGGGCACCCGCCAGGGAATCGTTTGCAGGTCGTAGGAAGTCTTGTTGTACAAATTCACGCTGACGAGCGCGTAGCTGTTGGACCAAAAATGCTCCACCAAAAACGCCCCGATGGGAACGATCCCGGTGAGCGAATGGAGCTTATCCCAGAAATAGCTGCGATCGGGAACCGCGGCGGAAACGACGCTGGCTTCGATCGGAATCTCGGCAGTGGCGCTGGTTCGTTGATCCATAGTTGCGATGCGCTTCGATCTAAATCAATCCAAAAGCGCCAGTAGTATAGGAAAACCGGCCGCGTTTTAGCAAGCCAACCGTGATCGAAGCGGCGCGGACGCCGCCGCCGGCGCCACGGTTTCCGCGCCAGCCGCCCGCCACGGCGCCCGCCGGCAGGCCTTCCCGCCGGATTTGCCGCAGCCGCCCGGCCCGATTTTTCCGCGCCGGGAACGCTCGAATCACAAAGAAACGCGGAAGTGGATTGACAGCCGGTGGTCTTCTTGCTAATTTTCGACGCGCCCTCTTCGAGCGCACTAAAAGAAAGAAATGGCCTTCATCGCCAAGAAGCTTTTCCTGACCAAGGGCGTGGGAAAACACCGCGAGCGGCTCAGCAGTTTCGAGCTGGCCCTTCGCTCAGCCGGCATTGCCGCCTGCAACATCGTTCGTGTTTCTTCGATCATGCCGCCCGGGGCCAAGCTGATTTCCCGCAGCGAGGGCCTCAAGCACCTCAAGCCTGGCCAGGTCACCTTCACCGTCCTCAGTGAGAACTCGACCCGCGAGCCGCATCGCCTGATCGCGGCGGGGGTCGGCATCGCCCTTCCCGCCGACAAATCGATGTACGGCTATTTGTCCGAACACCATTCCTTTGGAGAAACCGAGGAAGTCGCCGGCGAGTATTGCGAGGAACTGGCGGCCGAAATGCTCGCCACCACGCTCAACGTCGAATTCGACCCCGAGCTTTCCTGGGATGAAAAGAAGGAAGTCTACCGGATTTCGAACAAGATCGTTCGCACGATGAACATCACGCAATCGGCCGTGGGCGATAAGCGCGGGCTCTGGTCCACCGTGGTAGCCGCGGCCATCCTGCTGGGCGAATCCGACTTCTGACGGCCGGGAAGCGACCCCCCTGGGGCCTTTCAACCAATCCTAAGCGATCGTTCAGCGCCGGGAACCCTGGGCGCGTCCGGGCCCTCAGCGGCTCCGGCGCCGGGGTCGCGCCGAGCGCCTTTTGTAGCCGATCCTTTCCAAGACGGCGCCGACGACCAGCGGCAGCGCCACCGTCGCGTCCTCGTACACTTCCGCCAATTTCCCGCCTTCTTCCGGCGGCACGAACTTGCCCCAGGAAACCGCTTCGGAATAGGTGCTTCCGGAAAGACCGCCCCAGTGCACCGGCTCGGGACAGATGCGAACCCCGTATCGATACCGCTTCAGGTCGCCCTTTTCGTATCCATGCCGGATCAGCAGCTCGGTAAAAACTCCGAACTGCTGCGACCAGTTGCGCGGCACCCCTCCGCCAACGGTCAAAATCCCCATTCGATTTTGCTTGAGGAGCTGGTTGGAAAAATGCCGGAAATCATCGTATGAATCGAACTGCAGGGGCGTTATTCCCTGTTTGTTCCGCCAGCGGTTATGCAGTTCGAGATCGATGCCCAGTTCCGAATCGGTGAACGCGGGGATGTAGATGGCCACGCCTCGCTCGCGGGCCGATTTCAAAATTCCTCTTCCGGGAGCGTGCTGGATCAGGTAATCGCCGATCCGTTCCAGCAGCCGCCAACTGGAAACCGGCTCGGCCGCGTCCCACTTCTCGAAAATCCTGTCGTTGATGCTTTCGATGTAATCCAGGTTCACTTCCGGCTCGATCGAGTCGTAGACGCGGTTGTACCCGGCCAGAAACAGTTCGCGATCGTCCATTTTGGGGTCGTAGCGGAAATGGGATCGCCCGGCCGCCTCGACCAGCCCATGCGCCATCAGCGCGCCGGTCGATACAACGGCATTGACGATGCCGGAGTCGATCAGATCGGCGATGACCAGCCCCATTTTGGCGACCGTCATGGCACCCGAAAGGGTCAGCACCACGAAGCAGTCCTTGTCGCGGGCCATGGCCTCGAGAACGTCGGCCGCGTCGCCGACCTGCCTCGCCGTGAACGCCGTGCGGCCCATCGCCCGCACCAGATCGTCGACCGTTTTGATCTTCCCCAGATCGAGCGGCTGGGTTGCCACGAGTTTGTCGCGAATCGGATCGTGTAACACGCGCCCGGTTGCCGTCTTTCGCTGCTTGGCCATTTTTCCCCCTCGCCGATGTGAGATTGTTGCCGCCGTATGCGGAAGAACGAAAGCCTTTCATACTACACAGAGCGGGCACCACAAAGAAGCGGTTGAAATGCACCGCCCCGCTGTGCTGAAATCGTGCGGCGCTCTTTGCGCGAAACAAGCGTGGGCCACATATCGAGTAGCGAAGACCCGAAACCAAGGACGAACATGGAAAGCACCTACACCCGCGCCCTGCCCGACAACTTCGGCGGCCTGCCTCCGGAATCTTCCGCCTACGAAACCTCCCGGGCCGTCATCTTCCCGGTTCCGCTCGAACGCACCACCACCTACATAACCGGAACGCGCAACGGTCCGGCAGCCATTCTCGCCGCCAGCCGCAACATGGAACTCTACGACGACGAATTGGATTCGGAGCCCTATCAGGGCTTCGGCATCGCCACCCTGGCCGCCATCGACACGCAGGAAGGCACGCTCGAAAACGTCATGGAGGAGATCCGCGGGACCGAGCGCGCCCTGCTCGCCGACGGCAAGTTCCCCCTCGCCCTGGGCGGCGAGCATTCGCTCACCGGCCCGCTGGTCGCCGCGGCGCGCGAAAAATTCCCCGATCTCACGGTTCTCCAGATCGATGCCCACGCCGATCTCCGCCAGGCCTACCAAGGCAATCTCCTGAGCCATGCCTCGGTCATGCGCCGCGTTGTCGAGCTCTGCCCCGCCGTCGAAGTCGGCATCCGATCGCTTTCGATCGAGGAAGCTGAAGCGATTCCGAGCCTCCCGGTCCAAATCCACTGGGCGCGTGACATTGCCTCGAAACCGGCCGAGGCGTGGGCGCCGGGCGTTGTCGCCGGCCTGGGCGAGCACGTTTATTTGACCGTGGACCTGGACGGCTTCGATCCTGCTTTCGTGCCCGCCACCGGCACGCCCGAGCCCGGCGGGCTCGACTGGCACCAGGTCACCGGGCTAATCCGGGCCGTGGCCGCCAAACGCACGATCGTCGCCGCCGACATCGTCGAACTTCTCCCGCAGCCGGGCGGCCACGCGAGCGACTTCCTCGCCGCCAAGCTCGCCTACAAGATCCTCGCCTACGTTCTGGGCGCCGGGTCCGGCGCCGGCCGCTCCCGGTGAGGCGAACGGTTTTGTCCGCGGCGCGTGTGGTAGAATATAAAATAAACGAGGTAGAAAACATCGCTTGAGTGAAACTCCAGTCTCTCTAATCCCCCTCGGTGGCCTGGGCGAGTTTGGCCTGAACATGATGGTTGTTCGCTACGGCGACGACTTGCTGGTCATCGACGCCGGAATGATGTTCCCCGAAGCCGAACTGCTCGGCGTCGACGTCGTCATTCCCGACATCACCTACTTGAAAGCGAACCGCGCCGCCGTCCGCGGCATCGTCTTGACCCATGGCCACGAAGACCATATCGGCGCCGTTCCCTACATCCTGCGCGAGCTCGATGTGCCGGTTTACGGCACCCAGTTCACGCTCGCCTTGGTGCGCCGCCGCCTCGAAGAGCACGCCCTTCTCGACAACGCGCGCTTGCGCGAAATCGCTCCGGGCCGCAGCTTCGAGGTCGGCCCGTTCAAAATCGAGCCGATTCCGGTCACGCACAGCACGATCGATTGCGTCGCTCTGGCCATCACCACACCGCTCGGCGTCATCATCCATACCGGCGACTTCAAGATCGACGCCACCCCCATCGACGGCCACCCATTCGACCTGCATGCGCTGGCCCGCTACGGCGCCCAGGGTGTTCTAGCTCTGGTTGCCGACAGCACCAATATCGAGCGGCCCGGCCACACCCCCTCCGAGCGCGCCGTCCGGCCGCGCCTGGAAGACCTGATTCGAGCCGCGCCCCACAAGGTGCTCCTGGCTTGTTTCGCCAGCTCGATCCACCGGATTCAGCAGATCATCGATATCTCCGAACAGCTCGGCCGCAAAGTCGCCTTCGTCGGCCGCAGCATGGTCGACAACGTCGAAATCTCTCACGATCTCGGCCGCCTCCGCATTCCCGACGGCATCGTGGTCAAGCCGCAAAACATCCGCGAGACGGACCCTCGAAAGCTCGTCGTGCTGGTCAGCGGGACCCAGGCCGAGCCCCTTTCGTCCCTTTCCCGGATCTCGGTCGATAATCACCGCTATGTGTCCCTGAACCACTCCGACACCGTCATCCTTTCGGCGCGCATCATCCCGGGCAACGAAAAACCGATCTTCCGCATGATCGACCATATGTTCCGCCGCCATGCCCTCGTCTATTACGAGGACGGCACCGGGCAGCCGATCCACGTCTCCGGCCACGGCAGCCAGGAAGAATTGAAGCTGGTGCTCAATCTGGTCCGGCCGCGCTACTTCTTCCCCATCCACGGCGAATACCGGCAACTTTTCCGCCACGCCGCCATGGTCGAGCAGATGGGTGTGGTTTCCGGCCGCGTCATGCTGATCGAGAACGGCCAGCAGGTCGAGATGACCAGTACCGCCGCCAGCGTCCGGGGCACGGTCCCCGCCGGCCGCGTATGCGTCGATTCCGGCTCGCTCGAAGAGATCGAGGATGCCGTTATCCGCGACCGCCAGCACCTGGCCGAGGACGGCGTCGTCGTGCCCATCATCGCCATCGACAAGCACACCGGCCGCATCGAGGGATTGCCCGAGGTGGTCAGCCGCGGCCTTTTCCCTTCCGACGATGGCCAGGAACTCGCCAGCCGCGCCCGCGAAGTGGTCATGCGCACGATCGAAAGCTCGAATCCCGACGAGACCGCCGATTGGACCGTTATCAAGGAAAAAATCCGCGCCGATCTTCGCCGGTTCCTGAACCGCCAAACGTCGAAGCGCCCTCTGGTCCTGCCCGTCATCCTCGAAATCTAAGAATCGTTGCATGACCTCACGGATTGGAGGGTCGGAGCTTCAGCCGGGGGTCGGAGCTTCAGCTCCGACATTCAAAGCCTGAATTTTCAGGGGCTTTAGCCCCTGAAGCTTGATGCCCGAGGTTGTCTTGAACTTCACCTTTCGCCCCTGCCAGCCGACTGACTTCGAAACCCTCTACCGCATCGACCGGGCTTGCTACGAGCCGGGCATCGCCTATAGCCGCCGCACCCTGCGCTCGTTCCTCACCCTGCGCGAATCGCATTGCTGGGTTGCTTGTCTGGCCGGGGAGATCGCCGGCTTCCTGATCGCTTTCTGGGAGGACGGCCTCGGCCACGTGATCACAATCGACGTGGTCGAATCCGCGCGCCGGCTCGGGGCCGGCTCGGCCCTGCTCGCTCTGGCCGAGCGCGAAATGTCCCAGGGCGGAGTTCGGCGCGTGGACATCGAAACCGCCACGAACAAACGGCCCGCCATCGCCTTCTGGAACAAGCATGGCTATCGCGCCATCGGCGTTCATCCCCGCTATTACCAGGGCCGCATCGACGCCTACCTCATGTCGAAGCGCCTTGCGCCTCCATCCGCCGCAAAATGACCGCCGTGCCGTAGGGGCGATCACCAGGATCGCCCCTGCAATTGCCGGTGTCTTCTTGCCGGCCACCAGGACATCGTCCATAGGGGCGGCCCTTGTGGTCACCCGGTCTCGGTTCGCGCCCCTGGCATCCGGCCTATTTGCAGTTTCGTACGCGGCCGCTGCTTATCCTCTACCGGATCTTTCACCGGCCCGCTATTCTGGCAGAGTTCGTCCTCTTCTTTGGGGAACGCGCGACAGCGCCCGCGCGTCGAAATGACCTAGAAGCTATTGCAGGATTGTTTTGCCCGCATCCAGGGGCTCCAACCCCCGGGGTTGGACGGGCGGCGGTTCTGCAAAAGCAGCCTTCCCTTGTCCTGGAGTGATTGGTGCGCTTCCTGAGTCCAACGGCGAACCGCCGCTTGAATGAACTGGCCGGCTTTCTCGGCATGACGCTTGCCGTCTTGCTACTGCTGAGTCTGGTCTCCTACCGTCCCTCCGACATCTCGCTCGATGTCGCGACATCGGCCGGCTTCTCGCATCCCGTCCACAACTGGATCGGGATTTTCGGCGCCTATCTCGCCGACATGCTCTACCAGATTGTCGGGTACGGAGCGATTCTGCTCCCCGTGGGAATGATCCTATTGTCCCTCCGCTGGCTGCGCAGCAGCCCGGTGAGCGCACCGGCCGCCAAGCTGATCGGCTTCGTGCTGCTGGTTGGCTCGGGCGATGCCTTGGCCGGCATGCTTTCCTTGCCGCGCGTTGGAGGAACAATCGAAGCCGGAGGTGCGATTGGCGCCTTGGGAGCCAAGGCACTGATAGCCGCCTTCAATCCGCTGGGCGCGCATGTGGTTGCTCTGGCTCTTTTATTGGCCGCCCTGTTTCTCACCACGAAATTCTCTTTCACGGGATCGGCCTCCTGGCTGGGCCGCGCTTGGCCTTCGGCATGGATCGAGGGCCAGGTAGATCGTTTCCACGATTGGCGCGAGGGCCGGGCCGAGGAGCGGGCCAAGCGGAAGCTGGAAAAAATTCGCTCGGCCGGCCATCCGCCCGTGCCCACGCAGATCAGCCTAAAAGAAGCGCCCGCAAAGCGCGTTCCGCTGCGCGAGCCGGAAGAAATCGCTGGCGATCTTTTGCCGCGGCTCGCGCCCGCTGACGAGGACGCTCCCGCTCGCGCGGCTTCCCCCGCCGCCAGCGCCGCCCGCGGCAATCCCCCCGTCGTTTCCTTCCATCCACACGAGGCCGTTGAAGCGCGCCCGGGCCCCGATCCGAAAATCGCCCGAATGCGCGCCAGCTTCCGGCTGCCTTCTCCGGGCCTGTTGCGCATGGCCGAACGCCCCGAAAAGTTCGACGAAGCGGAGCTGAAATCGGAGGCGCGCGCGATCGAGCAAAAATGCATGGAGTTCGGCGTCGGCGGCCACGTGACGCAAATCAATCCCGGCCCCGTCGTCACCACCTTCGAATTCAAACCGGAAGCGGGCGTGAAATACAGCCGGATCACCGCTCTGGCCGAGGATCTGTGCCTGGCCCTGCGCGCCGAATCGATCCTCATCGAACGCATTCCCGGTAAAGCCACCGTGGGCATCGAAGTCCCCAACGTCCGCCGGCAAACCATCGCCTTGCGCGAGGTCATCGAATCCTCCGAATTCGTCAATTCGGGCTCGAAGCTCACCATCGCGCTCGGCAAGGACCTGATCGGCCGCATCCGCATCGCCGAGCTCAATCAGATGCCGCACCTGCTGATCGCCGGCGCCACCGGAACCGGCAAGAGCGTCTTCATCAACTCCCTGATGATCTCCATGCTCTACAAGGCCACGCCGGACGAATTGAAGCTGATCCTGATCGATCCCAAGCGCCTCGAGCTGGGCCTCTATGAAGACATTCCCCACCTGTTCACCCCGGTGGTCACCGATCCGAAGGTTGCCTCAAACGTTCTCCGCAACGCCACGCGCGAGATGGAAAACCGCCTGAAGCTACTCGCGAAAAAGGGCGTGCGCAACATCGATCAGTACAACCGGGTCATCGCCAAAAACGCCGCGGCCGCCGCCGACGACGCCGACGCGCCCCAACCCCCCGGCGCCGAGCCGCCCGATGCCCCGCTGCCCTACCTGGTCATCGTGATCGACGAGCTCGCCGATTTGATGATGGTCGATACGAGCAACGTCGAGGAGTCGATCACGCGCCTGGCCCAGATGGCGCGCGCCGTCGGCATTCACCTGCTTCTGGCCACGCAGCGCCCTTCGGTCGACGTCATCACCGGCCTCATCAAAGCCAATTTCCCGGCGCGCATCTCCTTCCGCGTGGCCACGAAAGTCGATTCCCGCACCATCCTCGACGCGAACGGCTCGGAATCCCTGCTGGGCCGCGGCGATATGCTCTATCTCCCGGCCGGCTCCTCGCGGCTCGAGCGCGTCCACGGCCCGCTGGTGAGCGAAGATGAGATCGTCGCCGTTTGCGATTTCTGGCGTTCCCAGGCCAAGGCCGCCTATCACACCGAGCTTCTCGAACCGCCCAAGGAAGAACCGGACGCCGAAGTAATCGAAGCCGGCGGCGAAGCGGGAGACGACCAATCCGGCGGCGACGGCCAATCCGACGACAACCTCTACGAAGAAGCCGTTCGCGTCGTCTGCGAAATGGGCCGCGCTTCCACATCGACCCTTCAGCGCCGTCTCCGCATCGGCTACGGCCGCGCCGCGCGCCTGATCGATTTAATGGAAAAGGACGGTATCGTCGGCCCCGCCGATGGTCCCCGTCCCCGCGAAGTCCTCAAGAAGCGCGACTGGATGAGGGAGTGGGACCAAACTCCCCATTAAGCCGAATGTATCCCTTGGCTAGCAGGGACGGTTTCCAAGTCCGTTCCTACGAACCGAAGGCGGGCCTTGCGGGCCAGGGCTTGAGCCGGGGGTCGGAGCTTCAGCTCCGACATAAAAAACCAAATCCATCGGGGCTTTAGCCCCTGAAGGCTTTTGCCATTCCGCTTGCCCTCGGCTGCGCACCGGTGTATCGTGCAAACGAGCCGGAGGTCCGCAACGAAATTCCGGTAAACATGAAAATTCCGCCTCAATGAAAATTCTGCTGTATAACCCGGACAACGGCGTCACCCGCAACTTCATGCCGCATCTTTGGATGTTTCTGCTGCAAACGCTCACCCCGCCCGGCCACGAAGTCGTGCTGATCGATGGGAACGCGCAGCCCATGGATGAAGAGGGCATCGCGCGCTACGTGCGCGAGCAAAAGATCGATCTGGTCGGCATCGGCGCAATGACCCGAATGATCGCCAAGGCGTATCGCATGGCGGACGCCGTGCGCGCGGCGGGAGTAAAGGTCGTGATGGGCGGCCCGCACGTCACCGAAATGGCCGATGAGGCCCTCGGACGCGATGGCGGCCCGCGCCATGCCGACGCCGTCGCCCTCGGCGAAGCCGACCAGACCTGGCCCAGAATCGTCGAAGACGCCGCGCGCGGCGCGCTCCAAGACGTCTACGCGCCGGTAGACGAATTCGGCCAGGAGCGCAAACCGTCCCTGCAGCCGTATCCGGAGATTCCCTGGGACAAGATCCAGCTGGACCAGTTCAATCTGCTGCCGGGCATGCTGCAACCACTGCTCAAGCGCGTCGGCGGCGGCTGGGGAACGTTTCGGATCATTCCGATGGAGTCGGGACGCGGTTGTCCGTATGGATGCGAGTTTTGCACGGTGACGGGATTTTTTGGCGACTCCATCCGCTTTCGCACCAATGAAAGCGTGGTCAACGAACTGCTGCTGCTGAAATCCCGCGCGCGCCGCGAAGGCGGCCAGATTGCCGTCTTTTTCATCGACGACAATTTCGCCATCAACGTCAGGCGCACGAAATCCCTCCTGCGCGACATCATCGCCGCCGGCGCTCAGGTGCACTGGGTCGCGCAGATCAGCGCCAATCTGCTGCGCGACGAGGAGCTCGTCGAGTTGATTGCGGCCGCGGGAGGCAAGTGGATCTTCATCGGCATGGAATCCATCGATCCCGCCAACCTGGCCGACGTAAAAAAGGGCTTCAACAAGCCCGGCGAGTATGCCGCGGTGCTCGAACGGCTCGCCCGGCACAACGTGTTTGCCATCACGTCGTTTATCTTCGGCATGGACAACGACTCGCCCGGCGTGGCGGAGCGGACGCTGAAGGAAATTCGCAGTTGGCCGCCGGGGCTGCCGATCTTTGGCCTGCTGACGCCGTTGCCCGCGACGCCGCTCTACAAAAGGCTCGAAGCCGCCGGCCGACTCACGCGCCCCAAGCACTGGCAGGAGTTCATACCCTTTGCCATGGCGCATACCCCGCTCAAGATGAGCATCGACGAAGCTCATGACGAGGTGCGAACGGGGTGGGTGAACGCCTACAATCCCAAGGCAATCGAAATGGCGGTGGATTCGCTGAGCCATAAGCCGCTCGGTTACCGCATCAACATCCTGATCGCGCGCCTCTGTTTCCGGGGCATATATTTTCCGTCGATGGGCCGTTTCGCCTGGCTGAAAACGATTCTCGAAAACCGGCGCACGATTCTCAAGCTGATCGGGCAATGGTACGGAGCGGGTCTGCACGCTCCGGCTCCGGCTCAGGCTCCGGCGCCGCCGGCCGCGGCCGAGCCGGTCGCAGAGCAGCAGAACTGAAGCGGCACTTCCCGAGTGGTGAACGGGAACCCTCCCCAATCCTCCGAATCGCAAGCCCTAAGCTCGCGCCCCGCATCAACGCGCGCAACCGATTCTTCGCTTTTCCTCGGGAAAACGCCGGTTTATGGCGCCACCCGGCCCGACATCCCGGCCCGAGTCGAATCGCCCAGGTGACATTCCGGCGATCCCGCTCCCTTCCCTATCGCCTACGCCCGTGCCTTCACGATCGCGTTCCGATTCCATCGGGTATTCTGATGCTATGTCTGAACCGGCAAAAGTGAACCCTCAAGACGCGTGTCTCAAGCCTGTCAGGCCGCTCGCCTGGGCCGATGTATTCTCCCTGTGGAGGGAAGCCGAATCGAAACTCCCTCATTGGATCGAACACTATACGAAGAGCGGCTTTGAGTCCTGGGACGCTTGGCGAACGAACACGCTGAAAGAGCTGGACTGCCGGGATCTTCAGTGGTCGTTGTTTGAAATCACAGTTCCGCTCAGGGTTGTTCCGAGCCTTCTCGGAGGTTCCTTCCGCCCATGGATCGCGAGGTATTACGAGGGAGCAAAGCACAGGACGTTCCGGGAACTCGCCAAGCATCCTGCCGTGCGAGAGAACGCCATCATCCGGGAAATGGTGACGAATTTCCCGAAGGAAACATATCTCGTCGGCCTGCGAACGGAGCGGGGGATCATCGTCATCGAAGGGATGCACCGGTGTTGCGCTTTGGCTATCGCCGCGGAAAATGGCAAGCCCATGGAGTCCAGAATATTCATCGCACTCGCTGAGTTTGAGGGAGAGCTGCCGGAAATGGGCCGAGCAACATCACCTACTTAGTCCGCCGGGCAATGCTGGGGAATCGCACCGAGCCAATGCGGGCGCGTCGAGTGAATGAGGCAGACGAGGCGCAAGAGGGCCGGGGCCGGGGCCGCGCCCCTGCGCGATTCCAGCCGCTCTTGACGGGCCTTCCCCCAAGGGGAGCCGTGGCGCTCGGTGATTCGCATGTAGGAAGCGCTTCACGATTTCACGAGCGGCCCTCCGATAGCGATTACGCGCCGGCCGAACGTTGCGAACATCACTCCGGCGAAGGAGAGATAGAGCGCGCCGATGCCGTTCCCGATGCCAAACCAGCCACCGAGCTTGATCCATACGGTCCCCATGCCCAGGTTACCGGCCGCCAGGGAAAGGAAGGTCAGCAACGCCAGCAAGAAAATCAACCACAACGTAAAACTCGTGCGGAAGGTCGCGATCCACATATATAGCGTGAAGATTCCCCACACGAGCAGCGTGACCCCGATGGCCGCATTGCTGGGGGCTTTGAGCCAGCCCGCTCCAATGGTCCACAGGAGCAACGCGTACCACCACCAGAAAGCACCGAACGAGGTAAATGCAACCATGGCGAAGGTATCCCCATTCACAAACTCGAGCACCCCGGCGATCATCTGAACGAAGCCTCCGAAGGCAAAGGCAAGCGGCACAACGACCGGAAAGGACTCCTGTTTCAGAAATCCCGCGTTGATTGCACTGAGTACAATCGCCGAAACTCCGAAACCGGCAAGACCTAGCGGAGCGGGGTTCGCAAACTTTCCACCTTCAGTCATAGTCGGTTCTCCACCCCCAGAGCAAAGTTGAAATTTCGGGCCATCCCCCGGCCCGGCAGCAGATGGTTTACCACAGGAACTACGGCGTTTCCATAAATAAGGAGCCGGTCCTTTAGAAGACCGGGCGGACGGCATCGGAACCAAGCCAGCGCAAAACGGACTCTCCCGGCGTCACGATGTCATGTGTTCGGGCGCGCCGGGAGAATCCGGCGCGGCATCCTTACGCGGATTCGCCGGTCCGCTCAAGCCCAAGAGGATTCGCAACAGCCTGCTTTTCCGCAACCGGGTTCCATGGAACGGCAAAAGTGACAGCCCCCGCAGCAAATCCATCGCCAGCGCCCGTTGCTGCCTGAAACAGGTGAACGCCCGCC
The DNA here is from genome assembly GCA_035533975.1 of Patescibacteria group bacterium. Taxonomy (GTDB): domain Bacteria; phylum Acidobacteriota; class Terriglobia; order Acidiferrales; family UBA7541; genus JAKASX01. Next base: position 54,709 of record DATLSU010000055.1, on the reverse strand, counting down.
AGCCGAGCTTCGCCAGAAGCGCAAGCCGCAAGCGCGCGAACCGGAATTCCAGATGGGATAGCGACGCGGGAATGTCCTCCTCGCGGAGGTGCTCGTAGAACGAATAGTTCATCGACCCGGCGGTTTGAACCTTGATGAAGTTCCCGAGCGCGCGACTGGCCGGATTCGCGGCAACCCGTCCGATCAGATCCTGAAAGCTTTTCGAACGGGCTTCCAGCGTTTCGAGGCTGGCGAACCGGTTCACGATTTTCGCGCCGGCGGGATCCCACAGGTAGCCATTCATCGCCACGGGAAGCCCGAGGTGAAACAGTTGGGACACCACCAGGTGGATGCGCAGATGGCACTGGTAGGGGTCGTGCATGCACTCGTAAAGGCGGCCAGTGTCCCGGGTGACGCCGCGCTGGAAGGCGGTGATGGCGGTATCGAGGTCTCGCGTGAACTCGGCAGTGTCGTGACCGTCGAGTTCCCTCTGAATGATCGCCCCGACCTGGCGAATCTGCAGGGAGGTCAAGGCCAGGCCGACGCTGTAGAGCGGATCGACGGTATCGGCGGCGTCGCCAAGGATGTACCAGCGGTCGGGAGAATAGCGCTGGCGGCATTCCCACATGTAGGAGCGGTAGACATTCGTATCGACGACCGTGCCGCTGCGCACCAGTTCGGCGATCACCTCGTGCTCCCGGCCGGCCGAGTCCAGGAACTGCTCGATCGTGCGGATCTCGCCGTGGGGATAAACGTTGCTCCGGCTGGTGATGCCGATGCTCATGAGCGGCCGGCCATTTTCCGAGCGCATGGGGATGCACCAGATCCAGTTGCCCCTTCCGAAGAAATGGTGGGTGGCGAAGTAAGGGACGTACGCCCGGTGTTCCCTCTTGATCGCCTGGATGCGGCTCAGGATTTCCGGATTGAAATCCGCCAGCCGGAACCAGAATACGTTTTTCTGCTCGGCGACCGGCTGGTGAAGCTGGAGCTGTTTGGCGAGCAGGCGGTTGCGTCCGGTCGCGTCGATCAGCCAGCGCGCGCCGAGCGTCGTTTCCCGCCCCGCCGGATCCCGCACGGTCACCGCGTGCAGCCCGCCGCCGCTCGCGAGCGTGACCCCGGCCACCACGGCATCGATCAGCTCCACGCCGTTCTGCCGGTTGCGCTCCCGCAAATGGCGATCGAATGTGAACCGGTTGATCTGAAAGGAAAGCAGTGGCGGCGCGGTGGGAATCTCGTCGACGACGTAGGTCCGATCGGAGGGACGGTCGATATCGAGCTTGAAATAGTAGGTGAGCCCGTACTTCGGATAGTGCTTTTCAACCAGATACGGACCCAGGCCCAGTTCCAGCAAAAAATCGACGCTGGCCTCGACCAGGGATTCGCCGACGATCGGCCGGTCCTTGCGCGGGCCCTCGACCACCGCCACGCGCAGCTGCGGGAAGCGCATCCGGAGGTAAGCGGCCGCCAGTTGTCCGGTCACTCCGCCGCCCATAACCAGCACGTCGATCTTCATTTCGTTCACAGTGTCAACCATCGCCACCCGTGCCGGCTTCCCGGAAAGGGGCGGGACCGCCCCGATGCCTTCACGGATGCGGAGCGGTCCGTATTGCCAGAATCGGACCGCGCCGATGCGCCGGGACTTCCGTTTCCGTCATCGGATCGAGGGCTACCATACACGCGAACGTGGCCGAGTGCAATCGGGCCGCGCCGTTGCATTGCAACGCGGTCAGACGTATGCTGTCGGGCGGCCGGGACTCGGGAGACGCAAGCAATCACACGCATGGGGGAAGAATCAAATGCCAACTCCTTTGACCGGTCTTCGCGTTCTGGACTTGACCCGGATACTGGCCGGCCCTTGGGCAACGCAAACACTCGCGGATCTGGGCGCCGAGGTCATCAAGGTCGAACGCCCTAAACTCGGCGACGAGTCTCGGCATTATGGGCCTCCTTTCCTGCTCTCCGGTAGCGGAGCTTCCACGCGGAGCGTTTATTTTCTGGCCGCCAATCGCGGCAAACGCTCGGTCACGATCAATCTCGCGACGCCGGAAGGACAGAGCCTGGTTCGCGAACTCGCCGGCCGCTGCGATGTCCTCATCGAGAATTTCAAGGCCGGCAGCCTGGCCAAGATGGGGCTCGGCTATGCGCAATTGTCCGCTTCCAACCCTGGCCTGATCTATTGTTCCATTACCGGTTTCGGACAAGAAGGTCCGCACCGCGACCGCGCCGGTTACGACCTGGTGGCCCAGGCCATGGGCGGGCTCATGAGCATTACCGGCGAACCGGATGGGCCGCCGGTGCGAGTGGGCGTCGCCATCACCGACATCCTGACCGGCCTTTACGGCGCGATCGGGATTCTCTCGGCACTTCGCGAGCGCGAGCGAACCGGCCTGGGGCAGTACATCGATTTGGCCTTGTTCGACGTTCAAGTCGCAACGCTCGCCAATCAAGCGAGCAGTTTTCTCGCCACCGGCCAGGTGCCGCAGCGGTACGGGAACGCTCACGCCAACATCGTTCCGTATCAGTCGTTTGCGACGCGGAACGGCTACATGATCGTGGCCGTCGCCAACGATTTTCAGTTTTCCCGTTTTGCGGAAATCCTCGGCATGCCGCAGATCTTCGAGGATCCTCGTTTCCGGACCAATAGCGAACGCGTGAGGAACCGCGCCGTTCTGCTGCCCATCATCGCGGATCGCTTGCGGGAAAGGACGACCGGCGAGTGGCTGGCGGATTGCGATGGCGCGCATATCCCGGCGGCGCCGATCAATTCCCTGGACGCCGTTTTTTCCGATCCGCAAATCGAGGCGCATCATCTGGTCGTCGAGTTTCCTCCGTCGGGGAATACCCCGGTCCGGGTTGCCGGCAGTCCCCTGCGCCTTTCGCGAACGCCCGTCTCCTACCAGTTGCCGCCGCCGGAACTGGGCGCGCACACCGACGAGGTTTTGTCCGAGCTGCTCGGCAAGACACCGGAATCCATCGAAGATCTGCGGCGTCGCGGAGTGCTCTGACGCGCCTTGCCCGGCCAGGGGCGGGGCTTGACGGTCGAGAGAGAATATCGTTTGGGCAAGGGCCTATAATGAAGCTCAGGAAGCCAGCAATCGCCTCGCCGCGGCCCCCGGGCCGTTGAGGAGGCAAAAAGGGGGAATCGATGCCGCGCCTTCGCTTCATGGAAGAGGATGAAATGACCGGAACCCAGCGTCTCTTGGTCGAGAGCGCCCACGTCAACGGCGCTCCCGATCCACTTTTCGCGCGGGTCGTCGCGCGCAGCGAGGCCGGCAGGAACTGGCTGCGCGCCTGGAACGAACTGCTCAACGGAGGTATTCTGCCGGTTCCGCTGAAGGAAATGGTTCGCTTCCTGATTTCGACCAAGCATGAATGCGGTTATTGTTCGACGGTGCGGTCGAACGTGGCGCGGGCGCGAGGATTGACGGAAGAGAAGCTGATGGCGACCATGGAATTCGAGTCGAACGATCTGTTCAGCGAGCGGGAAAAAGCCGCGCTGCGATTCGCCACTTCGTTCAAATCGGGCGACGACGGCATCGATTCCGACCGGGCGTACGAGGAATTGAAGCGGCATTTCACCGAGGAGGAGATCATCGAGCTCGCCTTGCTCTGCGCCGAATGCGACGGTGGCGGCAAATTCGCGCGTTCGCTCAAGCTGCGGACGTGGGAAGAAGCCTGCGAATTGCAACCGATGATGCGCGCCCACGCGGAAAAGACCGCCGGCTGAATCAACCCCGCTAAAAATCCCTAACACCTGGTAAAGCTTTCCTCGCGCCGCTGGCGGGTTGCCGATCGTGACGATCGCAATCCCGCCCCGTCTCGCAAGCTCACAGCAAGGATTGATTCGAGCGTTCTATTCACGGACCGGATTTTCCGCTGTCGGCCGCTTCACGCTTTCACGATCGGCCCTCCGACGCCGATCACGATCCGGCCGAAGGTCGCGTTGGTCACTTCGGCGAAAGAGAGATAAAGCGCGTCGACGCCGGTCACGAGACCGAACCAGCCGCCCAGCTTCACCCATCCGGCCCCCATACCCAAGTCGCCGCCGGCCAGCAGGAAGAAAGTGATCCACAGCAGCAGGAAAATCGACCACAGCGTGAAATTCGTGCGGAAGGTCGCAATCCACATGTACAGGGTAAAGACGCCCCACATCAGCAGGCAGACACCGATCGCCGCCTCGCTGGGCGCTTTGATCCAGCCCGCCCCGATCGTCCACACCAGGAACGCGTACCACCACCAAAAAGCACCATACGAGGTGAATGCGACCAGGCCGAATGTATTCCCATTCAAATACTCCAGGTAACCGGCGAACAACTGACCGAGCCCTCCAAAGGCAAAGGCCAGCGGCACAACCACGGGAATGGCGTCTGGTTTCAGGAGTCCGGCGTTGATTGCGCTGAGCACGACCGTCGTAAGTCCGAAACCGGCTAGCCCCAAGGGCGCGGGGTTGGCAACTTTTGCAACGTCAGCCATGGTCGGTTCTCCCTTTGTATGTGGATTCGGGATCGCGAGCCGTCATGCGGCTCATCCCCGAGATGGTTTACCATAGGAACCACCCCGTTTCCATCGAAAGCAGCCGGAAGCCAAAAAATGCCGTACCACCGGGACATTTCGATGAACGGCCCGCGGCAGCTTTGCGCCGATCGCCGCGTTGCCTTAGAATTTCGTCTGCTCTCGTGCCGGGGTAGCTCAGTGGTAGAGCGCAGCCCTGAAAAGGCTGGCGTAGGCGGTTCGATTCCGTCCCCCGGCACCACCCCAACGCGTGTTCCCCAAACGCCTGTCGCACGACCGTCTCGTGCCAAACCCGCTTGGCATGAGAAAATGCAGCGACGAGGAGGCCATTGATGCCAGCCAGCTTGTTTTGGGGCCTGGGACTTGCCTGCGTGCTATGGGGACGGCGAGAAACCTCGCCCGAGCGGCCGATCCCGGCGGCCCAAATGGACGCGCCGCGCGCAAGCGCGGCCGGTAGCGAGACGGCCGTTTTCGCCGGAGGCTGTTTTTGGGGCATCCAAGCCGTGTTTCAGCGGGTGAAGGGCGTCATCGAAACCGCGGCGGGCTATTCAGGCGGAACGGAGGAAACGGCAACATACGAGATGGTCATCACCGAAACGACCGGACACGCCGAATCGGTGGAAGTGGTTTTCGATCCCTCGCGGATTACCTATGGCCAGTTGCTGCGCGTCTTCTTCTCCGTGGCCCACGATCCCACCGAGATGAACCGGCAGGGGCCCGACGTCGGCCCTTCCTATCGCTCGGCCATTTTCTACGCGAGCGAGGAACAGAAGCGTATTGCCGAAGCGTACATCGCGCAGCTCGACGGCGAGAATGTATTTCCGAAACCGATCGCGACGGAAGTGGTTCCCCTCGAACGCTTCTACCGCGCCGAAGAGTATCACCAGGATTACGCGCTAAAGAATCCCGGCAATTCCTACATCCAGATTTGCGATCTGCCAAAGATCGACGCGCTGAAACAACAGTTCCCTGAACTGTTCACCGACTACAAAAGCGCGGCGCAATAGGACGCGGCCGCATGGCCTGCGCGGCTCGCCGGCTCGGACACGAAGTTCCGGCCAACGATTCGCGCTGGCTATCTCGAAACCATCGCCGAAGCGGCTCGCCACTCACGCCAGAGCGCCCGGTACGGCAAACCGGCCGAAAAGAGCAGGACGACCTTCGCGACGCGATAGGGATAAACCCGGAATTCCAGAAACAACCCGTTCTCTCCTGTGAAGTTGACGCGAACTCCCGATCCCTGGCCGTCGTGGCATTGAGCCAACCAGCCCATCAGCATGCCATTCCAGGCGGGATCGGGCAGCGATAGGTCGACGCGCCAGCGCGTCAAATCGACCGCGCGAACGATTCCCTTCCCCAACCGTCTGAACCTCTTTGCCAAAATGCGGCGGATGGCGGGCTCGCGCAGGCAGTTGCGCAGGAACCGCGGCACGGCGGCGGGATTCCTTCTCCGCCCGAGGCTGGACGCCGTCCGCACGCCCTTGCGTTTCGGGCGGCGAGCTGGAATTTTGACGGACTTGCCCGCGATCGAGAGATTTGGTTTGCCTTCGCTGCCCGGCAGCGGCCGCCTGTATTCGAGCGCCGCAAACCACCGGACACGCACCTGCCCGTTACCTGAATCCACGGTGAAGATGAGCGGGCTGAACAGCGCGAATGCGATCAGCAGAAGCGCGGAGAGGCCAATCACTCCGAGAACGGCGAAAACAATCCAAACCAGCGGCACGCGAATTCTCCGGCGAGCCAAATCGAAAGGAAAACCAGGCCGAACCAGAGCAGCAAAATCCTATGGTAGTACTTTGGTGCGATTGACGTCTCGAATATCTCCATTAAGTTGTAGAAGAGCAGCAAAACATTTGCCCCCCCGAGGCGCGGCAGGCGGATTTGTGTGCGGGCTCGCGGACCACGCAGGGGGAAAGCGGAAGGAACGGGCAACTGTTCCAAATGGAAACACAGGTGTCCGCAACGCCTGAAAAAAGGCGCCAATTCAGGGGAAAAGCGATCGTAGCGCTGCAGGCCAACCGCGGCGAGGATTCCTCCGCACGAAAACATGGAAACGACGGCAGGCGCGAGCGCGGGACGGAAATGCTGGAATTTGCTTTCGTCATTTCATTATTAATGACGCTGATGCTGGGAATCGTCACCTTCTCGCGCGCTTTCAACATCTACCAATCGATCACGCGGGCGGCGCGGGAGGGCGTGCGGATGGCGGTTCTGCCGAGCTGCGCCTCCTGCGGCAACAGCTACCTGGACCCATCGACCGGAGTGACCGAGGCGAATAGCACCGTTTTCTCGAGCTATATCGCGCCGGCGCTTCAGGCGGCCAATCTGAATCCGAACGCCGTCCTGAACTATAGCGAGAGCGTGGGATGGCTGGATGCGGGCGATACCGACCAGCAGTGCGGCGTGGCGATCAGCTTCCAGTATCCCTACCAGTTGGATCTGCCCTTCACCAGCCAGAACCTGACGACGATCGATATTCCCGCCGCGGTTCAGATGCGGCTGGAAAATCAGCCGAGCGGGGGAACCTGTCCATGAAGCGGGCGCGTCGGAGATCGCGGGCGGGGCAGCGGGGCGCCGAGTTCGTCGAATTCGCCCTCGTGCTGCCTTTGATTCTCCTGTTGCTGCTTGGGATTTTCGATTTCGGCTCTTTTTTCGCCCTGCGCCAGAAGATGACCAACGCGGCTCGCGAGGGCGCGCGAATCGTCATCTCCTCGCCGCTGAGCGACGCCTCCTGCTCGAGCGCAACGCCGTGTTCGATCGTGGCGGCGGCCGGCGCGGTGGTGCACTACATGGCGAATGCCGACGCCAGCATCTCCTGCATTCAGCCGGGCTCGCCGACGACGAGCGCACCGCTCAAATGGACCTATTCCTGCGCCAACGGCACTTCGCTGGTGATCAATCGCGGTTATTCGTTTTCCGATTCCGGCAACATCATGATTCCGGCAACGCAGGTGACGCTCGTCTATCCCATCGAGTGGCAGCTGGGCGGGTTACTGCCGGATCTTTCACGCTTCAAGACGATTACCACACAGGCGACGATGCCGAATCTGGCCAGCGATTGAAAAGGTGAACCCCATGGCGGAGATGTCACGAAAGAACGGCGAGCGTGGAGCGTCCTTGATTCTGGTGGGCATGGCGCTGGTAGCTCTCTTGGCGGCATTGTCGCTCGCCATCGATCTGGGAATGCTGTACGTCGCGCGCAGCCAGGCGCAGCAGGCGGCCGACGCGGCCGCCCTGGCCGGGGCAACGACCCTGGCCAATTCGAATTGCATCATGGCGGCGGGCGGCTGCGTGGCAGGAGGGTCGCAGGAAACGCAGGCGACGCAGCAAGCGGAAACCACCGGCGCCCAGGATTCCGTGATGGGCCAGGCGGCAAGCATCCAGGACAGCGACGTGAGCTTCAACTACCCGAATCCGCAGGAGCCCGAAATCACGGTGACGGTTCAACGCAGCGCGGCGCGCGGAAACGCCGTGCCGACGCTTTTCGCCCATGTATTCGGGGTCAATGCGGTAAATGTGATGGCCAAAGCGACGGCCGAGGCGGTCAATCCGACGGGCGGCGGCGCGCCGGTCGGCTACGGTTGCGTCGCACCGTTCCTCGTGCCCAATTGCGACCCCGACCACATCAACATTCCAAGCGGCAACGTGAACGGCGCTTGCGATGACGGCAATGGAGGAGCCGGATATTTCATCAATCAAACCACCGGGCAACTCGAAAATCCCGGCGTGTACAGTTCGGGCGGCGTGGTTGGAGAGCCTTGGCAACTGCACAGCGATGCCTCGCCAAGCCAGTGGTATCTGGTGGCGTACAACACGAACCTCGCCACCCAAATCAGCACCAGCAACGGCAATGGCCAGAGCGCCTCGCTCCTGCGGCAGTACATCTCCGAGTGCGTTCCGCAACTCCTCTCCTGCGGCCAAACCGTAAGCACATTCAACGGCAAGAGCGTCGGACCGACCGGTCAAGGAACCGACGCGCGCATCAATGCCAGCGGAGACGGCCTCGGCAAGGGGCAGGACACGATCGACACCTCGATTGGTCCGCCGTTTCCATTCACGGGCGGCGCCAACAACCTGAACCAATCACTCGTCGGGCAAACCTACTACGGCCCAAGTCCTTCCCAAGTGCTCGTTCCCGTCTACGACGGACACCAGCTCAACCCCGGCGGCGACACGGCTACAATTGTGGGGTTCATGCAGCTGTTCATTCAGGATGCCTCGCATCAGGGCAACGCCGACCTCATTGACACGATCGTATTGAAAGTGATTCCCTGTGCCAGTGGCGGCGGCAACGAGGACGGCACCACCCCGGCAATCAGCGATGCCGGCGGGATGGCGGTTCCCGTTCGTTTGATCCGAACTCAGTAGCTTCCCCCTAGCAGGCTGCTGAAAAAGCCGCAAAGCCGTCATTCCGGGGGCGGTTTTCGCCCGAGGAATCCGCCTTTTCCTCGGAATTTAACGAAAAGCAGATTCCTCGCCTCGCTCGGAATGACAATCGGGACCGTTTTTCAGCATGCTGCTAGACCACCCACCAGACCTGCGCGAAGCCGAGCCCACACGCATTTCCGGGGCGCGCATGTCCTGGAAACACTATTAGCAGGTATTTCAATAACGGGAACATTTAGTTCCATTACGGCGAATATTCAGATCCCTATTTCCGGGTCGAAAGTGAAAACTTTTTCCACCTAAGTCCTTTGGAAAGGCGTTGGGCGAACCAGGACGAAAGTAGCGGAACTTTCAAGCGCATATTACTAGCAATTCAATGCCATTCGCATAACATAGCCCCCTGGAAGTTTCTCTGCCACAGCAACTTACCTCTGGACTTTCCTAAGAACTTCTGTAGACTTTTGAACAAGAGTCGCAAGCAAATTGTACACTGCAAGGAGCAGGAGAAGAACGTGAGTGGCCCGGTTAACCCCGAACCTTATCCTGTTCCGCAGATGGACTCTGTTTCGGAAGGGAACGTGCATCTGAATCCGGCGATGAGTTCGACAAGCGCAAAATCGGGTGGTGGCGGCGAGCGAGGCGCGGAAATGCTCGAATTCGCGCTTTTGTTCGCAGCGCTAATGACGCTGATGCTGGGCATCGTAGTTTTCGTGCGCGCCTACAACATATACCAAACAATGACGCGGGGGGCCCGCGAAGGCGCGCGAATGGCCGTGCTTCCGAGCGCCTGGAACGGCGGTAGCGGGGGCAGCTATATCGATTCGGTTTCGGCGTGCACCAGTCCGCCCACGACGACCAACTCGCCGGACACAACGATCTTCAACGACTACATAAAGCCAGTACTCGAGTCCGCGAATCTGAGTCCCAGCGGCGTGCAAAACTACCAGGAGTGCGAGGGCTGGATGGACCCGGCCGGCACGGCAGACAACCAGTGCGGCGTGACGGTCAGCTTCCAATACCCCTACCACATGAGCATCCCGTTTCTCGGCGCCAGCCTGGGGACGATCAATATCGGGACCCACGTGCAGATGCGCCGGGAGGACCAGCCAATGGCGGTGGGTGGTGCAAGCGCTTTATGTGCCGGACAATCCGAGCCATGAACGGGGCTCGGAAAGTGAGGCGGAAATGAACGGACCGAATCCGACAAGTGGATGGCGAGGCCAGGAGCGCGGCAGTCAACTTTTGGAGTTTGCCATCGCCGTACCCGTCCTGCTCCTGCTGGTCGTTGGAATCTGGGATTTGGGAGCGGGATTTGCCACGAAGCAGAAGCTGACCAATGCCGCGCGCGAAGCGGTGCGCATGCTGACTTCTTCGCCCAACGTCAACTGCGATCCTTCGGTTGCATCGACCTGTCCTAGCGATCCGGTCGTCGCCGCGGTCAATACCGTGGTGAATTACCTGGATAATGACGGGCTCAACGCCTCGTGCCTTTTGAGTGCAACCCCGACATCGACGAGCTCTTCGACAGGGGTCGAATACGAGTGGAAATATAGCTGCAACCAAATCGTGTTGGATATCAACCATGGCGCGACCATTGGCTCGACCGCCATGACGGCAGTGACGCTGACCTATCCAACCACATGGACGAAGGGACAACTCCTGCCAGCGCCGGTTCCGGCCACGATCAGCACGGAAGTCCAAATGGAGAATCTAGCGCCATGAGGCTGCCCAGGACGGATGCCATCATGCAGAAACGCAATCACGGGTCACGGGCACGGGACGAACGAGGAGCAACTCTGGTATTCATCGGACTTTCCATGGCAGCGTTGCTGGGCGTTATGGCGCTGGCGATCGACCTGGGCATGCTCTACGTCGGCCGCGGCGAGGCGCAGCGGGCCGCCGACGCGGCAGCGCTCGCTGGGGCGCAAGTCTTTAGCCAATCCGGCTGCACCAGCGGCGACTGCTCCGCCGATACGACCACGCAAGCAGCGGCCAAGGCGCAAGCCATAACCGTTGGCGATACCAACTACGTATTGCAACAGCAGGTCAATATCGCTTCGAGCGACGTCGCTCTCAACTTCCCCCAGGCAACCGAACCGCAGGTTACCGTGACCGTGAGGCGAAGCAGTATACCGCTGATTTTTGCTCAGGTTTTCGGGAAGTCGGTGGCAGATGTCTCCGCTACTGCAACCGCCGAGGCGTTCCAGCCAGGGAACACGGACGTGCAATGTCCCGTACCCTTTGCTATCGCGAATTGCGACACAAACTACTTGAGCGACGGCGACCCTCTGACTGGACCAGATGGCTCGAAACAGAATCAGGCCTGCCCCTCGAACGCCGGCTATTTGGTGTGTTGCTCGTCCAGCAGCCCCAATCCGTGGAGCCAAACGGACACCGGCGTGCTGGGACAACCGGTTCTACTCCATTTTGCAACCTCGAGCGGATCGGCCGTCGCGAGCCAATGGAACCTGCTCGACTTCGGCACCGCCCCGAGCGGCAGCCAGCTAGAAAGTTACATCGAGTCCTGCCCGACGCAGGGCGTCGCCGGCTGCGGGAATGTGCCGGTCACTACAGGTGATAAAGTGGGCCCGGTAGACCACGGCATCGATACTCTCATCAACGCCCTTGGCTCGAAAAACAAGTCGAAGCCTACCGACGGAATGGACGAAGGACAGGACATCATTACCGGTCCAGGCGGGACGGGTACCCCGACTTACGATTCCACGACGGGAGCAGTGCGGTACTCGATTACAGGCGGCGCCGACAATACCAGCGAGGCGGGTTCTGTCGGCATTTCGGGGAGCAAATCGGTGGTCACCGCCCCGATATACAGCAATGTTGCCGGGACCACCACAACCCAACTCCAGTCGGGACAGCCTAGCCAGGAAGTGCAGATCGTCGCGTGGGCCAAGCTTTTCATCGTGGATGCTGAAGCGCCCGGCAGCGGAAAGACGACCGACCCCTGCAACTCAGGGGGATCCGTTTCAAACAGCGACAGCCCCGTTTGCGCGTACGTGCTCCAGATCGTCCCCAACTGCGGCACTGGCACGACGGTCAACACGCAGTACTCACCCGTGCCCATACGGCTGATCCAGGGACCCACTACGACCCCGTAGCAGGCCCCGGCCGCGGTCGCCGCCTTTGATGAGAAATGTGAGAAATGCAGAGCGGGCCAGCGCAGCGCGGATGCCTTCATTCCAGGGAACATATTTCTGGATCTACCCCCGCGTCAGCGCCGCAGGCCTTTCGGCCAGGAAAGCTCCGGCGTACATTTCACTTCCCTGCCCCTCGCGGCTTGCAATCCCACCCCACCCGCCGGCTCGAACCTGGAATGACCCGGCACGGGGGCCAGCCATTTCGTCGGTCCAAAAATATTCCGAGCAGCGCTAACAACGAATACTGGCCGTGCTTCTACGTTCCCGAAGGCTATTACCTGAAATGTCAACGCTTGCGTAAGGTGGATTCCCCGGCCTGGGCTTGGCGCTGGGGAATGGCGAAAACCGGCCAGCGAGGCCGGCCGGATCGCACAGGTTCTGAAGGAGATCTGGATTTTTCAGGGCCGGCGGAATGAACTCCCAAGCTGACAATATTTACCATAAAGTACTTATAACCTAAGTTAGGTATAGAACGTCTGGAACCTTGGGTGCTGGAGGTTAGACCTCGACATCGCTGCGACTTAGGGAGAAAATGCACTTTGTATCTGTCAATGGAACGATTGGAGTGGCCGGTAGCCAAACGTGCACGAGGTAGAGATCACACACTGGTATCAGCCGCCGGCGACCCCGACGTGGAACATTCCGGCAATACGGAGACCGCTATGATCCGAAAAAACGACGCGGGCCAAGCCCTGCCGCTCGTAGCCGCAGCTCTGGTCGCTTTGCTCGCCGTAATGGGGCTCAGTATCGATATGGGCGTAATGCGCTACGATAAGCGCCTTCAGCAGACCGCCGCCGACGCCGCCGCCATTGCCGGCGCGCAGAACCTTTCCTCTGGGGCGGTAACCGCCAGGGCGCAAGATGCCTCGTCGCTGAACGGCTACGCCGACAACAGCACCACCACCACATGCACCAAGGATGCCGGAGCTGTTGGCTGCATCAAGGTTACGGTCAATAACCCGCCGACGTCGGGGCCGCACCTGGGCAACAGCAAATACGTGGAAGTCCTCGTTGCAGACTCTCAGCCGACATACTTCATGAAGATTTTGGGAGTCGACAGTGAAACGGTTGTCGCGCGCGCTGTCGCCACCAACGTCGGCTCCAGCTTTGGAGATGGGGGCGGAGGCGGCTGCATCGTCACAACCGGCACTCCCACCGAGAAGCTGACGGCAAACAATTCTGGCTTCGGCACCAGCGGCAGCGTCATTCTGAACGCGCCAACCTGCGGCATCCTCGACAACGGGAACCTCATCGCCAACGGCGGAACGAACTTGAGCATCAACGCCGGATCGATCGGCGTCGGCGGCACCTACAGCGCCCCGTCTCAGGAGGATTGCAGCGCCAATCCTCCAGTCGGCGTTTGTCCCGCGCCCTGCGCGGACGGGTCGGTGTGCGGCATGCCGTATTCGGGCGACCCGCTCTCGGGCAAGTACCCGGTTCCCGCCACTGCCCCCTCGTTGGGAACCGTCGATATCATCAACGGCAGCTGCAAAGGCACCGGCTGTTCCGGGGTTGCGTGCGCAGCGGTCGGCTCGGTCACTCCGTGCACGATTAGCCCGGGGATCTATGACGATATCTGTATAGAGAGCGGCCAGATTGTGGATTTTTCCGACGGAGGCTCGACAACGGGCGGCCTATTCGTCATAACCGGTAACAGCGTCTGTAACAATTCCGTCGATTTCAAGATGGCCGGCGGCGCAACCGTCTGCAGCAGCACAAATGCCGACTGCTCAAACATGCCCGCCAGCGAGAATAATGGCGTGACCTTTTACATGGGCGGAACGAATGCCTCGGCGCATTCCGCCGGCACCACGACGGTCGAGCTTAACGCGCCGAACTCGGGGACCTACGAGGGTCTGCTGTTCTATCAAGCCGCGGGGAATGCCTCGACCATGACCCTGATCGGCACCAACACATCCTTCTATCAGGGCACCATCTACACGGCCGATACGAGCGCGCAGCTATATTTTGGCGGCAATGCCGGTTTCAACGAAGAAGCCAAATACACGCTAATCGACGTGGGCCAGCTCACGCTGGCAGGCAATCCCGATGTCTCCCTCAATTCGGACTATTCCGGTCTATCGAATGGTGGAGGGCCGCTGTCTGGAATGACCAGCACCGCCGTGCTCGTCGAGTAGGCAACGGAAATGGGGACCCGGACAACGCAAGCATCGCCAATTCGTTCCCAGGGCGGCCAAAGCCTGGCGGAAGTCGCATTGATGACGCCATTGCTGCTTGCCATGCTGCTGGGCGCCATCGAACTGGGCCGTTACGCCTACATCAGCATCCTCGTGGGAAACGCGGCCCGCGCCGGCGCCGCCTTTGCCTCCGAACGGTTGATGAACGCTGGGAACACGCCCGGGATCGTACAGGCCGCGAAAAACGATTACCAGAATAACGGCCAAGACCCGGCGCTGCTGACCGTTACCGCCGCGGATGCGTGTGGCTGCGATGACGGATCCTACCCGGTCTCGGTGACGGCGGCCGCCTGCACACCCACCCCGGGCGGTACTCCGCCTTCCTGTTCTGCAGGGGCCACCTGGGTCGTGATGGTTACGGTAACGGCTTCCGGCAAATACAGTTCCCTATTCAGCTATCCTTGGATTCCCAATCCAATCACGATATCCAAGCAGTCCACCATGCGGGCCGCCCTGAACTGAAACAACGATGAGCGCTAACCAACGGGACGGATGGAATGCGGTTTCGCACAGCCCCGGCGTCGCGCCCACGCACGCCAAAAGCCGCGCAACGTTCGTTGCCGCATCCCGCGCGAAGCGCGTTTCGGCGAGCCCCGCAGGAAGGAAACGCGAGGCTGGATCAACACTGGTGGAATTTGCGCTGGTCGTGATGGTCCTCATGACCATGATGCTGGGAATCATTGATTTCAGCCGCGCACTCTATGCCTATCATTTCGTTGACCATGCCGCGAAATCAGCGACGCGCTGGGCGGCCGTGAACGGCTACACCTGCTCGCAAGACGGGAGCTGCCCATACGGCGTTACCGGCTCCGCGACGAACGATATTTCCACCTACATCACGGACTGCGGGGTGGGCACCGGCATCGTCTGCGGCGCGACGGCGAGCGATATCGCGACGTACGTAACGAACCTGGTGCCCGACGGCATCCAAGCGAGCCAGGTTACGACCAGCGTAAGTTGGCCGGTGCAATCGGCTACCTCGTCCGATCCCAGCCCCGCTATCTGCAGCGGCGCCGTCAGCGGGCTCGCAACCGATGCCATCCCGAACTATCCGGGCTGCACGGTGGAAGTTACGGTCAGCTATCCCTTCGAGTTCCTTTATCCGTTCGTCCACAACACCACCATTACGCTAACCGCCGGCTCCGAGATGGTCATCGCCCATTAGCTGCCCGGTGGCCGCGCCGCGCGGCGAGGGCTTCCCCAGGGAAAAGCCGCTTAACCCTCCTGCAGCCCGATGTGGACCGCCGGGGTGGCGCTTGCTAGGCTATGCATATATTGTGCCGGTGCGGCCCCAGAACGGCCCTTTGCGGTTCCGATTTGCCGCATCCTAGCCCCCCCCTCGGGGGGTGCGGGATTGCGTTGCGCCTTGCAGGTTTTTGGCCTGGGCAAGCAGCATGCTCCTGCGGAGATCCTTCCCGCTTCCATTCCGAATGAAGGCGCCCGGCGTAGTGTGGAATCCCAACAGGGGCGTTTGCGGGCCGAGCCCCGGCCATCGGGCGATGTTATATTGATGAGGATTCCGGTCGAGTAATGACGAATGGTTGCGCCTGATTCCAACCCGATGGTCTTTGTGATCGAAGACGACAGCCCGGGGCGGGACTCGGTGCGTAGTCTGCTGAAATCCATGGGCTTGCGCGCCGAGGCCTTCGGATCTGCCCAAGAATTCCTGAAAACGGAACGGCCGGATGTTCCGAGCTGCCTGGTGCTCGATCTACAGGTTGCCGGCACGAACGGGCGCGACTTCCAAGAAGAGATGGAACGGGCGGGCATACACATCCCCGTCATCTTCCTCGCGGCCCACAGCGATATTCCCACGGCGTGGCCGGCGATGGAAGCCGGAACGGTGGAACTGCTGGCCAAACCATTTCAGAGGGATGAACTGCTGGCGGCGATCGAACAGGCGCTTTCTCGCGACCGATCGAGGCGCGAAGAGCGAGCCCGGCTCTCCACCCCGCCGTCGGAGGTCGCAAAATCCGCATCGAACGGGCGCGACGTTACATTCGATATCGCCCTGCTGAACAAGATTGCCAGCCGGCTTTCGGCGGCGGATGCGTTCCACCAGGTGCTGAGCGAGGTCGTCGAGTTTGTTGCGGCCGTAGTGGAATGCGACTCCTGCTTCGTCTACCTGGTCGAAGAGGACGATTTGGTCCTGCAGGCGTCGAAGAACCCTCATCCCGAGGCCATCGGCCGCCTGAAAATGAGGGTGGGACAGGGCATTACCGGCTGGGTGGCCGAGCATAGGAGTCCCGTGGCCGCCGGCGAAAGGGCTTTCGAGGATCCGCGATTCAAGCTGTTCAACGAATTGCCGGAAGACCGCTTCGAGGCTTTCCTGTCGGTGCCCCTGGTCAGCGGCGGGCGCCTGGTGGGCGTCATCAACGTGCAAAGCCGCTCGCCGCATCGCTACACGCAACACGAGATCGGGCTGGTCACCGCGGTCGGCTTCCTGGTGGGGGCCGAAGTCGAAAGAGCCCGGCTGGAAAGCGAGAATTCCGAGCTCTCCGAGCGGCTCGAAACCCGCAAACTGGTGGAGCGGGCCAAGGGAGTTTTGCAACGCGAGTTGAAAATCAGCGAAACCGACGCCTACCGGATTCTGCAGCGGGAAAGCCAGCACCGGCGAAAGTCCATGAAAGACATATCCGAATCGATCATCTTGAATGACGAATTGAAGCGAGCCGTAAAACCTTAAAAAACGTCCGGCGCGCCGGAAGCTATGGCAAAGCGAATCGAAGTGATTCGAACTTTGAATTTGACTCCTCCCGCGAACATAGGCAAACTGCGTGTGGGTTTGAGGAAGTAGCAAGCAAACCCCCGGAAACCTTCGCCGAAGAAGGCTCCCCGGGCATTCAGGCAAGGCGTGAGTATTCCCGGACACGACGCCGTGTCCAACCAAGCGCAATATCTGGCTCGACGACGAGCGGCAGTATAGCTGGCGCCAACGTTTCGCTTTTTCCGGATTCACAGGATCAAGCGACCGGGAACGCGTGTATGCGGTCCGGCGCGGCCCCCGCACTCGGCGTGTGCCTGCTCTTCGGCCGGGATGCCAAGCCGATGCGGAATCCAAAGATCCCAGCTCAGTTTTCGATGGCCAGGAGGAGATGGAATTGAACGGGAGAACAGCTCTGATCGAATTGATGTTAGCGGGTTTTTTCGCCGTTGCGTGCATCCGGGCACAGATGCCGGACGCATCGGATCGCAGCAAGCAGCTCGGTGACTTCTTCCGGCTTTCGGGGCGTTGGGAGCGCCTGCGGCGCTCGCGCTGGCAGTGGTTCGCGATGGTCGCGTTCATGCTCGTGCTGCGATTGCAGGAGCAACTGCCGCTGGTATTGGAACTGATGGTAGCGATCGAATTCGCTTTGTTCATCGCTCTGCCAAAAGCTTCCGATTTGCCGGTCCGTGCGCGAGTTCGGTGAGGCCCCGGTGAAACCGAAGCGGGCGGATCGGTTGGCTAGGCTTATTCGCCCAGCGTCTTGCGGTTGGTTTGAAATAGCGGGTGACCCGAAGGGTCGAGGAGGCGGTCCTTATGGCGGCAAATAAGTCCCAGGGAAGTTACTACACGTTGTTTCTGGTGGCAGCGACGGTTCTCTGTGCCGGTCTTTACGATATCTCCAGCGGCATCGGGATACTGCTCCTGATTCTCGGTGCGCTGGGGATGGTTGCAAGCCTGCTAGGGATGCTGAAAATCAAATCGCTCGAAGGGAGGACGGCGCTCAAGCCGGGGCCCGGTTTCATGAAGTTGATCGGCGCCGGCGTTTGCGCCCTCGGGTGGCTGATTACGCTGTATGGCATGCATTTGACTCCCAGCGTCGGCGGGCGTCTGGTTCTCGCGCTGGTGGGTATTTCCGTGAGCTTGTTCGGGATCATTGTTGTATTACCAGCGGCCTTCAATAAAAACGCGGTTTGGAAAGCGTAGTGGATTCGGTCTATGCAAGAGCACCCCATTTCACCATGGAGCGCACATGAGCAAATTCGTCCGAAGTAGCAGCGTCTGTCTTTGCATTCTCGCGTTAGGCTTGGCGATGGGTGCACTGGCCCACGCCCAAACCCCGGCGGCGGCCGCGGCTCCCACCGCGACGCCATCTCCGCTACCGGCCACGACCAAAGAACTGGCAACCGCGGTTGCCCAGGCGCCCACGACGGCGGATTTGGCCAAGGGCGACCCGGGCGGCACGATCACGGGAACGGTGAACGACGTTCCCGTCACCAACCCGAAAGTCGGCCTGACGCTTGGCGATACAGCCAATCAGGTCGGCCAGAACAAGATCGCCATCAACTTTGTTTGGACGCTCGTCACGGGCTTCCTGGTCATGTTCATGCAGGCCGGGTTCGCCTTGGTGGAAGCAGGCCTGTGCCGGGTAAAGAATGCCAACCATACCTACATGATGAACTTCGTTGTGTACGGCTGCGGATTGTTCGCCTATTGGTTGTTAGGATTCGCGATCCAAATGGGCGGAGCGGCCGGCAACGGCAATTTAGGCGGCCTCCAGTCGCTGTCCTCCGAACACACGATGTCGCTCTTCCACAAAACGTGGGGGCTGTTCGGAGGGGCTGGCATGTTCCTCTCCGGGCATCCCTATGACGTCGGCGTGATGGTCATTTTCCTCTTTGAAATGGTGTTCATGGACACCGCCTTGACAATCGTCACCGGCGCGTGCGCCGAGCGCTGGAAGTTCCTGGCGTTTGCCGTGTCATCGGTCATCATGGGGGCCATCACCTACCCCCTTTACGGAAACTGGGCTTGGGGCGGCGGCTGGCTTTCCCAACTCGGCACCAACGTCGGATTGGGCCATGGCTATTGCGATTTCGCCGGTTCGGGCGTCGTTCACGCCGTCGGCGGGATCACCGCCCTGGCCGTCTCGATGATCGTCGGTCCGCGCATCGGGAAATTCAACCGCGACGGATCGAGCAATCCGATCATCGGCCACGACATCTCGGCAGTCATGATCGGCTGCTTCATCCTGGCCTTCGGCTGGTTCGGATTCAACCCGGGCAGCACACTCGGCGCTTCGGCGGCCGGGAACCTGCGGATTGGTACCATCGCCGTGGACACGATGCTGGCCGGTTGCACGGGCACGTTCGGTGCCCTGCTCTTTATGTGGATGAAGAACGGGAAGGTTGACGCCTCGATGAGCGGCAACGGCCTTCTAGCCGGCTTGGTGGCGATCACCGCACCCAGCGGCTTCGTCAGCACCGTCGGGGCCGCCATCATCGGCGTGGTCGCCGGCGTGCTGGTTTGCCTGAGCTGCTCGTTTATCGAAAACGTCATGAAAGTAGACGATCCTGTCGGCGCCATCTCCGTCCACGGCACCTGTGGGCTGTGGGGCGTGCTTTCGGTAGGACTTCTGGCTGACGGCACGAGCAACTACGGCGGCAGCTGGAACGGCGTTGCCGGTTCGGTGACCGGGCTATTCTACGGTGACCCGAGCCAACTGGTCGCGCAACTGGTCGGTATCTCCACCTTGATCGGCTTCGTTTTCACCCTCAGTTTCCTGATCAACCTCTGTATCGAATTGTTCGTCGGACAGCGGGTTTCCGTGGAAACCGAGGTCGCCGGTCTGGATATTCCGGAGATGGGGCAGCTGGGCTACCCCGAGTTCGTTTTCCGGCCCGAGCCCGAGTCGATGCAACAGGCCGAGGCGGCATACGGAGTTACATCCTCGGTGTTTGCTTCTTAGGACGAGTTAGTTGTACACGGCCCGGAGGGCAAGGCGCACCCCCCCCCCCACGCGCCTTGCCCTCTGGCATTCCGCAGGAACCCAGGGAAACAGCTGGGAGTTGTTAGAATAAATATTCGAATAGGCGAGGATACACACGACATGAGCGAAACCGTGACGGAAAGCATGATCGAGAGCCGCGAGCGTGAACCCAACGTTCCGGCCGCATCGTTGTCTTTGTCCGCGGTTCACGGCAGGGCTCAAGGACTGTTATTGCGCATGTTTGCCGATCCTCGCGTGCTCACGAAGGAGGAAAGCACGGACCTGGTGGCTGCGTTGCGCGAAGCCGTGGCCCAGCAGCCCCGTGTTTCCGAGCTTCGCGTGCTGCTCGGCATGGCCCTGTGCGTGAACCTCGACGCACAAAACGCCATGGAGGAACTGGGCGAAGCTGTTCGCTTGGCTCCGGACAGCTTCATCGCGCACCTCAAGATGGGCGAGTTGTGGATGAGGCTACGGGTCATGCCCAAGGCCGAGGACCACACGCGGCAGGCCGCCGCGCTGGCGGAAAATCTGGCACAGGCCGAACTGGCGCGCCGGCAGGCGGCGGCGATCCGGACCATGAAACGGGAGGGAATCGCGCGTGACGGTTACCGGACGCCGTGGCTGTCCTTGGCGCGCGTGAAACAGCTTTGGATGAGAGTTCGCAACAAGGGATTGGAACCAGCACCCGCTCAGAACGAGGAATTGGACACGGTAGCGGCTCAATAGGACAAGAAACAAATGCAGCCTGCGCTGCAGCTTGCGTTGCTCCTCGCCATTCTGTTGCCGGCCGTGAAGCTGGCGGGCTCGGCGTGTAGCCGCTTTGGTGTGCCTCCGATCATGGGCGAGCTCATGGTCGGCGTGATCCTGGGCCAGGGAGCCATGGGTCTGCTTCACTGGTCCGTGTTCACCGGCGGGCAAGCCACCGGCGCGCTGTTGCTCCTGGCGACGCTGGGCGGTTACGTGCTGATGTTTATCGCCGGCCTGGAAACCGATGTCGAGCAGATGAAGAAGGCCGGTGTGACGGCTTTCTTCGTCGCCCTCTCCGGGGTGGTATGGCCGTTTCTGCTCGGGGCCGGCGTTGGGCATCTGCTGGGACTGAATTGGACAACGGCATGCTTTCTGGGAGGCGCGCTGACGGCCACCAG
Source organism: Patescibacteria group bacterium (assembly GCA_035533975.1). Classification (GTDB taxonomy): domain Bacteria; phylum Acidobacteriota; class Terriglobia; order Acidiferrales; family UBA7541; genus JAKASX01. Next base: position 33,641 of record DATLSU010000055.1, on the reverse strand, counting down.
CGTCTCCATTTCCGCGCGTACCCTGATGGACGCCGGGCAGATGACCTCGCCGGAAGCCACGGTGATTCTGGGCGCGGCGGTCATCGACGACGTGATGGGCATGCTCGTGCTGGCCATCCTCGCCGCGTCGGTTGTGGCCGCCAATGGCGCCGGTTTCGGCCTGGCGCCCATGGCGACCAACTGGATGAGCCGGACCTTTCCCGTGGCGGCCGGCCACCCCCTGCTCGCACAGATGGCGGCCATCAGCGTTTGCGTGGCGCTTTTCTTTTTTGTGGGCTACGGCGCCGCAAAACGCTGGCTCGACCCGCTCATTCTTCTGCTGCGCAAACTGCCAGTGAATGAAGCCGTTCCGAGCTGCGTGCTGGCGCTGGTGCTTCTTTACGCGGTTTCCGCCGAGGTGTTTGGAAGCGTGGCCGGCATCACGGGCGCCTACCTGCTTGGGTTTGTGTTTGCGACCTCCAGTTACAAAGCGGACATCGAACGCAGCTTCTACGCTATCGGACATGGGCTCCTGATTCCCTTGTTTTTCGTTTCCATGGGCCTTTCGAGCGACTATCGGTCGCTTTCCGGGCACTGGGGATTGGTGATCTTGACGCTCGCCGTCGCGATCATCGGCAAGCTGGTCGGCTGCGGGTCCGCGGCGCTCGGCTGCGGGATGGATTGGGTGCGCAGCCTGCGCGTCGGTTGCGGCATGATCTCTCGCGGAGAGGTGGGCCTTATCGTCACGGCCATGGGCGCGAGCACGGGCATCTTCGACCGAACGGACGTGGCAGTAATGGTCGCCGTCGTGCTGCTTACCACGCTTCTCACTCCGATGGCGCTGCGTGGCGCGTACCGGCTAAGATCCCCCCAAGACGTCGAGGAAGGGCTCGTGGTTCCCGCTCCAGCCCCGGATCACGCCGGCGGCGATCTCCCGATTGCGGCCGAAGCCAATCCCGCAGATCGGCCCTCCTACCCGGAATGAATCCGCAATTGTAGGAAGACTCGGATTCCGCTCCAGCCGCGCCGTCGGTGGGCACGGGGGCCGATGCGTCCTCCGGCGCCTCGTTCGCGCCAGTAACTCACTGATTCGCCCGCTTGCCGACTCCCTTCCCTCCGCACGCTTCGAGCGATACCTTATTCATGTGACCGAGGAAAGAATCGAAGACCTGCAGGAAAATCGAAGCGGTCTTGCCGCCGACCGGCAGCCTGAACCGCGCGAAGACGTGCTCCGTATCCTGGCCGCCGAGTTGCGGCGCGGCTGCCCGGTCGCCGTCATTTACAGCGATCTCGACAATTTCAAATCGGTGAACGACACACTCGGGCACATCGCCGGCGATCGTTGCGTCGAAGAGTTCGGAAGACTCTTGGCGAAGATTGCCGAAGGCAGGGGCACGGTGTGCCGCCGATACGCCACCGGCGACGAGTTCGTCACAATTCTTCCCAATTTCGTAACCGCCGAAGCCGCTGCGGTTGCCGAGCGCATCCGGGGCGCCGTAGAAGAAAGCCATATCGGCGGGGAAGTTCCCATCACGGCCAGCCTGGGCGTCCACGGCACGGACATCGGAGCGGTGACCGATGCCGGGGAGTTGCTTCAACTGGCCGACCGGATGATGTACCAGGCCAAGCAAACCAAAAACAGGGTGGCCTCTCCGGCGAGCGCGGAGAGGACAATCGGACGGGCCGAACTGACCCGGTCGCTCGATCGGTGGGTGGAGGAATCCAGTTCCCGGTGGGAGAAGGTGGCTCGCGACCGCATCTCCGGCGAGAACCGAGCGCTGTACTATGCCTGGGGCGGCTGGTCGATCGGATACGCCATCGCGGCCATTCCTTCGCGGCTGTCCTTACCCGAACTGCTTCAGGCGCTCGAGAAAATGCCCGGCCAAACCCGGTGTCTTCATCCTTGGCGCGTTCCGCTGGCCGCCGACAAAAAGCCCTATCCCTTTGAACGCGCTCTCGAATGCTGGCCTACGGCTTCGCCGGACGGCTTTTCCCCTGAATTTTGGCGGGCTTCGCCGGAATTGAGGATGTTTTACCTGCGCAAACACGAGGAGGATGAGCTGCCGGGAGCGGGGCATGTCTTTCCGGCGAGCCGTAAACTCCTGATCCACCGTCCGATCTGGCGAATCGGCGAATGCGTGCTCCACGCAGCTCGTCTGAGCCGTTCGCTCAACCTGCCGCCCGGCCCAGTGGCTTTCCGGGCGAAATGGACGGGCCTGATGGGACGTCGCCTGGCGAGCAAATCGACCGGCGCGCCCGATTCCCAGCATGAATGCCGCCAGGAATCGGTGGAATCGGCGGTGACGACATCGACGGCCGAGATCGAGGAGAGGCTATGCGAGGTCACCGCGGCGCTACTGGCGCCGCTCTACGAGGCATTCGACCTGTTCCGAGTGGAGGACCAAACGCTCCAATCGGAAATCGCAAACATGCTGGCCGACTGCGTTGGCGCGGGATAGTCGAACCGAAACCGCAACGGGGATCTTCGAGCCGCGCCCTGAGCAACTTCCCCAAAAGCTATCAGCGGCCCGCCGGAGCCGTTTGCAGGGCGACGTCCCGGGCGGCGACAATCGTGTTCGCATGAATGCGGACCGTGTCCTCCACGCGCCGCGCATATCCACCGGCTAGCGCGATCGCCACAGGAACCCCGTGTCTCCTCGCAGCCTCGAGAACCAGCCGGTCCCTCTTCTGGAGACCATCGATCGACAGATCGAGCCCGCCGAGTTGATCCTCGCGGTAGGGATCGGCGCCGGCCAGGTAGAACACGAGGGCCGGGGTGAACTCATCGAACGCCCGCACCAGGTGCGCTTCCAGCCGCGCCAGGTATTCCTCGTCGCCGATGCCGTCGGGCAGATCGATATCGATGTTCGAGGGCGGCTTGGGCGAAGGGTAGTTGTTCTGCTGGTGAATGGAAAGGGTGAAGACGGTGCCGTCGCTGCCGAAAATCTCCGCCGTCCCGTTCCCCTGGTGAACGTCGGTATCCACCACCATCGCCGTATCGATCGCCCGGTCCGCTTGCAAGCGGCGAATGGCAATGGCCACGTCGTGAATCACGCAGAATCCTTCGCCATGCCCGGGGAAGGCGTGATGGAAACCGCCGCCGACGTTCGCCGCGAGGCCATCTTCCAGGGCCAGACGGCCCGCCAGGATCGATCCTCCCGCCGCCAGCCAAACGGCGGTTACAAGCTCCTTGGAATAGGGGACCTCGAGCCGCAGGATTTCCATCGGACTCAGCTTGCCGGTTTTGAGCTTTCGGACGTACTCATGCGTATGGACGCGGAGAACATCCTCATCGCTGGCGGGCTCGGGCTGCCGGAAATCCTCGCTGGTCGCGATGGACTCGGCCAGCAGGGCCTCGCGCACCAGCCGGTATTTCTGGGAGGGGAAAACGTGCGCGCCGAGGTGAAGGTCGTATCCCTCGTGGTAGACGAGTTTGAACGGCAGAGCCATCGCGGTTTAGCCTAACCCGGCCGCCGGAGCGGCGCAACCGCCTGTCGGGAGTGGCGCTAGCTCTCGCGGTCGAGGATGAAATCGAGAATGGAAAGCAGGGCGCGGCGATATTCGGTATCGGGCAGCGGGTCGAGCGATGCCTTGGCTTTTAAGGCGTAATCGCAGGCGAGCTGGCGCGTGCGGTCCAGCGCGCCGGAGTCGTTCACCAAAGCGCCGATCCGATCCGGGCTGACGCGATCGAATCCCTTGTCCGCCAGAACGCTCACAACCAATTCGCGATCGGCGTCGTTTCCCGACGAGAGAGCGTAGATCAGCGGCAGCGTGACCTTTCCCTCCCGGAGATCGCTCAGAACCGGCTTGCCCAACTGCTCGGTTGAGGAGGTGAAATCGAGCAAATCGTCGACCAGCTGGAAGGCAAGACCGGCACAGCGTCCGTAATCGGCCAGAGGTTCCTCGATGGCGGGGTCGGAATGAGCCAGGACCGCTCCCAGCCGCGCGCAGCCGCTGAACAAGCACGCGGTTTTCCGATAGGCCAGACTCAAGGCGTCTTCTTCGGTTAAATCGATCCGCCCCAGATTGGTCCACTGGAGCAGCTCCCCTTCCACCATTCGTTGCGTCAGATCGATCAGCACGTCGAGGGTGCGAAAATTGCGTTCCTTCAAAGCCAGTTGGAACGACTGCATGTAGAGCCAGTCGCCCGCCAGCACGCTCATGTGATTGCCCCATCGGGCATTGGCGGACGGATGGCCGCGGCGGGTATCGGCGCCGTCGATCACGTCGTCGTGCATCAGCGTGGCCGTATGAATCAGCTCGACCACCGCGCCCAATCGAACCGCGCCGGGTCCGCTATAGCCCGCGGCACCCGCCGCGAGCAACAGGACCGCCGGGCGGAGCCGCTTCCCTCCCCCTTCGAGCAGATACGCGGAAATCTCAGCGACCGGACCGACCGCATACCGGCTCTGCCCGGCCAGTTCCTGCTCGACGCGGGCCAGGTCGTCACGAATCAGTTCGAAGATTTCCTTTGCGGTCTGGACGGTGATGGCCGATCCTCCGTGGTTGACCTATCGCTAGCCGGTTTTTCCAACCGGAAAAACCGGCGAAAATTCGCTGTGGTGATCTGGGCGATTTCCTCGGTGGATAAGTCTCTCACACTCGCTAGCGTCTTGGCCACTTCCAGTACGTGCGCCGGCTCGTTTCTTCGCCCCCGCCAAGCTTGCGGCGGAAGAAAGGGCGAATCGGTCTCGATCAGCAAACGATCGGCCGCAATATCCCGCGCCGCCTCGCGCAGAGCCGTGGATTTAGGGTAGGTGACGTTTCCGGCAAAGGAGACCAGAAATCCCATGTCGATTCCACGGTGGGCGTCGGCGAGCGAGCCGGTAAAGCAATGAAAGATCCCCCCGAGCCCGGTCGGCCCCCACTCCCGCTCCAGGATTTCCAGAGCATCCGGCCAGGCTTCCCGGCAGTGCAGAACGACCGGCAGGCGCGCCGCCTGGGCGAGTTCCAGCTGCCGGCCGAATACCCGTTGCTGCACCGGGCGCGGAGAATGATCGTAGTGGTAATCGAGGCCGATTTCACCCCAGGCAATGACCCGCGGGTGGCGCGCCAGTTGCGCCAAGCGCTCGAAGTGCTCTTCGGTCGCTTCCTGCGCCTCGTGCGGATGAATGCCGATGGTGGCCCAGATCCAATCGTTCGTCTCGGCCAGGGGCAGCGCTGACTCCAATTGCCCAGGTCCGCTCGCCCCGCCGATCGAGGCGATTCCCACCACCCCTGCTTGCCGCGCCCGATCGAGCACCGCGTCGCGGTCCTGGTCGAACTGTGGAAGTTCCAGATGGGCGTGCGAATCGATCAATTCCACGGGCAATCTCCCTCTTCCCATAATTGGCGATCCCGGGCGGGCGAGCGGGCAAAGCTTATCAGAACTTGCCCCGCGGGGCTTACCGCGGCTTACCGGGGCTTACCAGGTTGGCCCCAAGCATTTGGGATTGAGACTCGAAAAATCCGACAATCATCCGCTCCGCCCAGAACCGCTTCCCGCCGTTTTCGCCGGAGATAAAACCGCAATGGCCGCCGCGCCGCGGAGCGATCAGCCGCAACCAGGGCTGCCGGCGGATCTCCGGCCGGTCGAGCGTCGCCAGCGGCACCAGCGGATCGTCTTGGGCCGTCACGAGCAGCGCCGGCCGGCTCACTTGCTCGATCACTCGCAAAGCGCTCGCCCGAAAGTAATAATCGCCGGCATCGCGGAAGCCGCTGTGCGGCGCGGTGATCCGGTCGTCGAATTCCCGGATCGTGCCGATCGCCCCCATTCCCTCCAGCCGGTATCGATCGGGGAAAAGCCGGGCCTTGCGCCGCATTCGTTGCTTGAGCCGCCGCAGAAAAAACCGCTGGTAGATCCAGTTGCGCGGCCGCTCGAGCGCCGTGACGCAGGCCGCCAGATCGAGCGAGGGCGAAATGGCAGCCAGCGCCGTCAGTTCCCGGGGCGCCCGCTCGCCCATTTCTCCCGCCATTTTCATCACCAGGTTTCCGCCCATCGAGAAGCCGGCGGCAAAGATCTCCCGGAGCGCCTTTCGTTCGATCACCTGTTCGAGGACCGCGCGCACGTCGCCGCTCAAACTGGAGTTATACAGGGTGGGCGTCAGGTGCTCGGTGCCGCCGCAGTTTCTCTGATTCATCCGGACGACGTTGAATCCCGCCTCCCAGCCCCGCTCGGCCGTGCCGAGCATGTAGCCGGATTCGCTCGAACCCTCCAGGCCATGCACCAGCACCAGCGCCGGATGCCGTTCCGGCTCCCGCTGCCAGTGGCAGCGCGCCAAAATGCGAGTTCCCGGCTCGGTTTCCACCAGCAGGTCTTCCGGAGCCGGCAGGCGAGCGAAGCGCCGCGGCCAGAAGGAGGAAGCCAGTGTCATCCGGTCCGGGCCGGCGATCCAGCGAAGAGGCTCGAAGGGCGGAGGAACCCATTCGGCGGCGAGGGAAGGTCCGGGCACGCGGCTACCAGGAACTGTAAGGCGTTTTTTCGAATGGCGAAATTTGGTTGGAACTGGAATGCACGTCGGTAATGCCGAACTGGCTTTGTCCGGGCGTCAACACGACGTTGTCTTCGCTCGTGCGCCAATCGGTGCGGCGAGTGAACGGATCGACGGGTATGCCGCGCAGGTAGCCGGCCGTCACCAGATCCTGGAGCGATTGCGGCGGCTGCTGCTTGTCGATCGTGTACTGATCGATCGAGCGCCGCATGACGGAAAGGTCCTGCTCGAGCGCCGCCTCCTTGGCCCGCGTGATCGACATCTGATAGCGCCCCGCTGCCATGGAGAGCAGGATCAGCATGATCGTCACGACGATCATCATTTCGAGCAGCGTGAAGCCGGCGGCCGCTGCGATCGTTTGCGGCGTGCGGAGCGCCTCCAGGCGCCGCCGAAGATGTCCGGCCGTTTTCATCGGTTCACCAGCTCGAATATTGCGTTCCGTCGAGGGCGGCGCCGGTCGATTGGGAATAGACATCGAACACGTCGTCACCGCACCAGCTCGTGGAATCGGGCTCGTCTTGCGCGCACCGCAGACCCCAATTCTTTTGGCCGGTCATCGGGTCGACCGGAATTTTCCGCAAAAAGCGGATTCGCTCGCCCGGCTTGCCGGCCAGCGGCACGCCGTCGACCAGCGTTTGCAGATCGGGCGGATAGCCGTCGGTGCCCGCCTGTACCTGGATCTGGTTCCGGTCCGCCGCGTCTTTGTACCGGTCGATGGCATTGCGCATGTCGTACAGGTCTTGCCGCAGTTCGGCTTCTTTGCGCCTTTGGACCGAGACGCGGGCGATGGGAAGGGCCACCGAGGCCAGAATCAGCAGAATCGCCGTCGTCACGATCAACTCGATGAGCGTAAAACCCGCGTTTCGGGCGGGCCGCCGGCCCGGCGCGTTCATCGCGATTTTCCGACCTGAATCGTCGCCGCCTGCGTCTGGAACGTCAGCGGCTTTTGCTGCGGGTCCCGCGCGCTCACCGACTCGATTTCCAGCGGCGAGGTTCCCGGCGCAAGCGCCTTGACCACGATACCGAGAAGTGTTCCGCTTCCGCTCACTCCGGTGCTGCTCGGCGGCCGCATCGCGCTGATGATCGACTGGCCCTTGGTCGCATCCTCGCGATGGAAAATGGAGATCGTCGCGTTCCCGCCGGAAAGGAACCCGCCGTTGCGGACATCCTCGATGGCGATGACCTTCGGGTTGTAATGCAAAATCATGGGGATGGAGAACAAATCGCTGGCGCCGCGCACGACCAGCGCGACCGTCGCCGTCTGACCGGGAGCCAGATTCACCTTCGCCGGATCGAAAGCCAACTCGCCCGCCTGCCCCTGCGCGGCGGGCGTTTTCGCTGGCGCCGAGCCGGCCGCGGCAGAGCCGGCCGCGGCGGAAGGAATCAGCGGCGCACCGGCCGAGCCCTGCTGGTTCGGGAATTCGGTTCGCGGGTACACCTGAATATTCTGGTCGGTGCCGGTGAAGAGGGACTGCAGGTCTTCGGCCGTAATGTTAGGCATGCGAACAACGTGCGGAGTGATAACGATCAGCACTTCGTCGTCCTGCTTCTGCAGACTCTGGTCCGAAAAGAAATACTTGAGGAACGGAAGCTTGTCGAGGCCCGGCCATCCATTCACCGACTTCGTCGTCGTGTGCTGCACCAGCCCGCCGATGACGCTGACTTCGCCGTTGGCAAGCCGGATCTGATTTTGGATTTTCCTTTGGCTGATGATCGGCTCCGTAATGCCGCCGATGCTCTGCTGGCCGGTCACCGAGCTGACTTCGATATTCAAGTTCAAGCTGACGTTCTCGTCGGGATGGACCCGAGGCGTGACGTCGATATTCACGCCGACGTCCTGATACTGAAATTGCGTATTCACCAGCGGACTCACCGCGCCCACCTGCGTGGTGCCCAAACCCGCCTGGAAGGAACCCGTGGCGATCGGGACCCGGTCGCCAATGCGAAGATGGGCGATTTCCCCGTCGGTGATGCGGATCTCCGGATTTTGGATGATCTTGGTCGTGCTATCGGTCATCAGGGCGGTTAATGAGGCGCCGGGCAGCGTGACGGCATAATCGCCGGTGGAGAGATGCGCCAGATTGTTGAGGGTCACCTGCGCCACCGAAGCCGGGGAAGAGGACGACGATGAGGAAGAGGAAGAGGAAGACGACGATGACGAGTTGGGCTGGATCGCGCTGCGGGGCGTGAACGTGGCGGTTACGCTGGTCCCCGGCTGAATACCCAGATCCCGCAGCCGGTTCTCGTTCACTTCGAGCACCGACACTTGCAGCATCACCTCGGCGCGCTGCTTGTCGATATCGTCGATGATTTTCTCCGCGGCCAACACCTTGTCCGGGGTATCGCGAATCACGATCGCGTTCTGCGAATTGATCTGCTGCACCCGCTGCAACTGCAGTAATTGGCGCAGGCCGCCGACGATCTCGGTCAGATCCTGCGGCGTCAGCGTGTTCGCCAGATAGAACGTCTTGACGATTTCGTCCTCGTATTCCCGCCGTTTCTGCACGTTATCGGGAGCGACGAAGATAATGGCGGACGTCACCGGTTTCCAGAACGAGCCGCTCTCCAGGGCTACCGCGTCGAGCGCCTGTTCGAGGGTGACGTTGGGCAGATCGATGGAGATCTGTTTCGCGGCAAAATCGGGATCGAAAAGCACCGTCAGCCCGGCCAGCTTGGCGATCGTCTCGTAGACGATCCGCGCGTCGTTGGTCATCTTGAGGTTGATCGCTTCGGTCGAGATCGGCTTCAACCGCGGGGGCATGCGCCGCAAATCGGCCAGCGGCTGCGGTGTGGACGGCGGGGCCGGGCCGGCGGCTTTCTTATTCAATTCGGCGATCTTCCGGGCCGCTTGCCGGCTCAGCTGGGCGGCGATGGCGCTGGCCGGGTCGATATCGAGCGCGCGTTGAAAAAGGCCCAAGGCCGCTTCCACGTCGTTCAGGTCCCCTTTCGCCATCAGGCGCTGGCCCTGCTCGACGTGGGCTTGCGCCGCCTGAAATCGCATCTGGTCGATGCGCAGTTTGTATTCGGTGTTGGTGGGATCGGCGCGAAGCGCGCGCTCGTAATCGACCAGGGCGGTATCGTAATCCTGGAGATCCTGCGCCTTACGTCCGAGATTGTATTCCCGGTTGCCCCGGGCGGCGCAGCCGGCCGTGACGAGCAGCGCTCCGGCCAGCAGCGCTCCGGCCAGTAACTGAGGTTTCATCCCTTCCTCGCCTCTAAACTCTAGCATCCGCTACCATGGCGGGCAAGACGGCTTCCGGCTCATGTTGCTCCCCGAAAAGCCCGGATTCCAAGTAAGATAGTCGGTTCATGGCCAGCCCGAAGAAAAAATCGTCCCGCAGCGGAGAGCACGTCGTCGCTCAAAACCGCGCCGCCTCCCACGACTACATCTTCCTCGAAAAATACGAGGCGGGCATGGAACTCCAGGGCAGCGAGGTCAAATCGCTTCGCGACGGCAAAGCCAGCCTTCGCGAAGCCTACGGCGAGGTGCGCCGCAACGAATTGTGGCTTGAGCATTGCCATATCCCTCCCTACACCGCCGCCGGCTTCTTCAACCACGACTCTTTGCGCCCGAAGCGTCTTCTGCTGCACCGCCGGGAAATTGACCGGCTGGCCGGCCAGATTCAGCAAAAGGGCCTGACCATCGTTCCGTTGCGGATTTTTTTCCGCGACGGGCTGGCCAAATGTGAGATTGCGCTGGCGCGAGGGCGCAAGGTCTACGATCACCGGGCTACCGAGCGCGATCGCGAGGCCAAACGCGAAGCCGCCGACGCCCTCTACCACTACCGCCGACGCGGATAAGGAGCCTGATGCAAATTCAACTGGAAACCGCCTCTCCCCTGACTCTCGATACCGAAGCCCTGGTCACGTTCGCTTTCGAAAAGGACGATCCGGTCGATGCCTCGCTCGCCGAACTCGATCGCGCCCTTTCCGGACGTCTGAAGGAACTCGCCGCCAGCCACGAACTCACCGGGAAATGGCTGGACATGGTTCTCTTGCACTATCCCGCCGGTCTGGCCGCGAAACGTTTGCTCGTCGTCGGCGCGGGCAAACCGGACAAGTTCTCCGCAACCGAATTGCGGCGGCTGGCGGGCGCCGCTCTGCGCTACCTCAAGGGGCGATCGGTGAAGCACCTGGCTCTGCTGCTGCGCGAGCCTTGGCAGCATCCCGAAGCGGTCCAGCTGGCTGCCGAGGGTATGCTGCTCGCCACGCTCGATCTGGACAAGTACAAGAGCGAGAAAAAAGACGGGAGCGGCGTCGAGCAGGCCCTGATTCTCGGCGCCGGCCCGGACGCCCAGCCGGCGCTCGACCGCGCTCTGGCCATCGCGGAAAGCGAAAATTGGGCGCGCGAGGTCGCCAACGAACCGTCCAATCGCCTCACCCCCACCCTGCTCGCCGCGCGCGCGCGGCAGATGGCCCTCGAATCCGGGCTCGGCGTCGATATCCTCGAGGAGAAACAGATCGAGGAGATGAAAATGGGCGGGCTGCTCGGCGTGGCCCGCGGCAGCGCCGAACCGCCGCGCGTGATCGTCATCACCTACAATCCCCCGCAGGTCAAGCCCGGCTCTCCCGTGGTGGGACTAGTTGGCAAGGCCATTACCTTCGACACCGGCGGCATTTCGATCAAGCCCTCCAAGGGCATGGAGAAGATGAAGTACGACATGTGCGGCGGGGCCACGATGCTCGCCGTGATGCGGGCGATTGCCCGGCTCAAGCCGCCCGTGAAGGTGGTCGCCGTCGTTCCTTCGAGCGAGAACATGCCCGGCGGCCGCGCCGTCAAGCCCGGCGACATCGTCGTCTCCATGTCGGGGAAGACGATCGAGGTGCTCAATACCGACGCCGAAGGCCGGCTCGTTCTCGCCGACGGGCTTGCCTACGCCCGCCAGCTCGGCTGCACGCATCTGATCGACGCCGCCACCCTCACCGGCGCCGTGGTCGTCGCCCTCTCGACGATCAACGTGGGCGTATTCGGCTCGAATGAAGCCTTCACCGCCAGTTTCCTCGAAACTGCCCGCTCCGCCGGGGAGAAAATGTGGCACATGCCCGTCGACGACGATTACCGCGACATGATGAAAAGTTCCATCGCCGACCTGCAAAACATCTCCTCGGGCAACGGCGGCGGCGCGTCGACTGCCGCGGCTTTCCTGCGGGAGTTCGTTGGCGAGGAGCCCTGGATTCATCTCGATATCGCCGGCACGGCCTGGCTCGATGACGCCAAGCCCTGGATGGCCAAGGGCGCATCCGCCGTCGCCGTCCGCACCCTGGTCGATTTCATCCTCAAGCAGTAACAGCGCGAGCAGGCGGTTCTCGAAGCGTTATGTGGAGAGGCCGCGCGGCGGCCCGAGCCAGGCGGAGGGCTCCGCCTCACATTTTCTCGGGCGATTCGATACCCAGCAGATCCAGCGCGGCGACCAGCTGGCGCTCGACCAGAGCGGCCAGTTCCAGCAGAAACGCCTTTCGCACCGCATCGGGCTCGGAGAGGATCCGATGCCGGTGGTAGAAAACGCTGAACGCCTGCGCCAGTTGAAAGGCGAATTTCGCGACGAACGCCGGCTCCTGCGATGCCGCCGCCGTCGCCACCTGGCTTCCGAGCGAGCCGGCCAGCAGCACCAGTTCCCAGAAGTCGTCGCCCGCCGGCCCGGCCAGGAGCGCGGCGCGCGCCTCGGCGGGAACCATGGCGTCCAGGCGATCGAGCGGAAAGCCGGGTTCCTGTTCCAGCAGTTTGCGGAAAATATTCCGCGCGCGCACGATCGCGTATTGGACGTAGGGGCCGGTCTCGCCTTCGAAGCTGAGCGCGTCGTGAAAATCGAAGGCGATCAGTGTCGTCCGGGTGTATTTCAACAAGAAATATCGCAGGGCGCCGATGGCGATGGCGCGGGCGATTTTCGCCCGAGCCTCTTCCGGTTCCTCCGCGTGCCGCTGGTCGACTTCGTCCCGCGCCGCCGCCTCCAGCCGGTTCACCAGATCGTCGGCTTTCACGCCAAGCCCGCGGCGGCCGCTGACCTCGACGTAGGGCCTGGCTGCATCTTCGGGCGACAGCTCATAACCCAGTTCGGCGGCGCAGCGCGGCGTCAGCGCCACCATCTCGTAGGCAAAATGGATCGAACGAGCGGCCGCGTCTGCGAATCCCAGCGCCCCGAGCGCCGCCGAAACGACGTTTTGCAGATACGCCTGCCGCGAATCGATCACGTTGTACACTTCGCCCGCATGGCCGAATCCGGGCGCCTGCGGATCTCCGCCACCGGCAGCCGTCGTCCATACGGTCTCGCCGCCGGGATAGCGGTAAAACGGCCGGTAGTGAAAATCGAGGCCCAGCAGGCCGAATTTCCACATCTGATAGGCGATGTCCTTGCCGACGTAGGTCACCGTGCCGTTCGATCTCACGATCACCTTGGCTTCGGCCTCCTCACCCTCCTCGGCGGGCGCATCGCCAAGGGCCATGATCCAGCAGCCGGCGTATTTGCCGGATTCGGGCCGGGTGATAACGCCGCCCTCGACCATCCGGCCGAAAGCCGCTTCCCAGAATTTCAGCCGCAGGATATCGCTTTCGCGCGCCAGCAGGTCGTAACGCACGCCCAGCCGCTCCATCGTGCGCAGATGGCACCGCAGGATGGCCGTCGAAACCTCCTCCGCCATTTCCGCCTCGACGCCGCGGCCCTCCTCGATCGCCTTGAGCGTTTCGCCGCGCAGAGCCAATCGCTCCTCGCCGGCTTCGAGAAACTGGGTGACGCGCGCGTAGAGGTCCCAGCAGAAATAATCGAATTTCGGCTCGGCAGCCAGGCGGCGCACCTCCTCGACGGTTTTCTTCTCGAGATGCAGGAATCCGACGACCACGTCGGCCACCTGTACGCCGGTATTGTCGATATAGTTCTGCACTTGGACGCGGCGGCCGGCGAAACGTTCCAGGCGAACGAAGGCGTCGCCGAGAACGGCGTTGCGGAGATGGCCGATATGGGCGGCCTTGTTCGGATTGATGCTGGTGTGCTCGACGATGATCTTGGCCGCATCGGGCGCGGGCTCGGGCGCCGGCTGCCGGGAAAGATCGAGGGCCAGGGAAAGAAACGGCCCGCGATCGAGGAAGGCGTTCAGGTAGCCGCCACCGGCCGCTTCCACTCTTGCGATTCCCGGAACCGGGCCCAGTTCGGCGGCGATTTCCTGCGCGAGCTGGCGCGGCGAACGGCGGAGCCGCCGCGCCAGCTCGAAGGGAACCGGCGAGGCGATCTCGCCCAGTTCGATTCGGGGCGGACGCTCGAGCGCCACCGGCAAATCAAGCCCGTAGCGGTTCGCCAGAAACCGGCGAATCGCCTCGCGAAAACGCGCTTCCACAATGTGGTACACGAAGAGCCCTCCAGCGGAAGTCCGCCGTAGTATACGAAGCCCGCCATCCCGCCGACAAAATTCGTTTGTTCGATAAATCGCGCGGCGCGGCCAAGTTCCAGCAGCTTCGGCAATAAAAAGAGATTCACCAGGCTGAGCCAACCCCGCCTGAAACATGAGTTGAAGGCGAAAGGGCGGCGCGGCTCTTCGCACAGCCAGGTCAGAGCGCTATGGACCGTCAAGCGTTCTCCGTCAGGCTCGCCGCACCGCGATTGCCCATTTTACGCCAAGTTCCGCGCACAGCGGCAGCGGAGGGAAAACCCGCCCCCCCCTCCCGCGCCGAAAAAACTGGATATAATCGATCCGCCGAAGGAGGAAACGATGGCACCGACCAGGTCGCGTGGCCGCAGGATCAAGGGCAAGGGCTCATTCATTTACCTCGATCCCCGAGATAATCACGCAGTTTGGCCCGGTAGGGAACGACATCTCGACGAATTCCTTGAGCAATCCTTCAAGGGTATAAATCACAAAAGGAAAAATGCGCGCAGCTCAAACAGCGAGGATGCGCTCACGTGGTCGTGCTTCGATGCTCTTGCGAGCGTGAGCCAGAGTCGCCGCGCGTTGGCGCTCGAAGAGCTGTGGGAGCTCGCCTACGGCGACATGGCCGCGCCCGACGGGCTCGAAGCGTCCACGATCCACATCGGAAAGAGCTACGGAGTGGGCAAGAAGATTACCGAGGCCGATTTGAGTTTTGAAGGAGACAGCTTTCTTGTTCTCGTGGAGGCGAAGCTCTATTCCCCGATGAGCCAAGCCGATCCCGACAGTGACAAACCCCACAATCAGATCGGACGCAAGCTGACAATCGGCCTACGGGAGGCGCAGGCAAAGGGCCAGGATTTTTACTTCATCCTGCTCGACATTGCCCCGGCTGAGTGCCTGGCACAGATAAACCCGGGCGTGAGCCTGAAAGAAGCCGGGAGGAAGGCGTCAGGCTTCGGTGGTAAATGGCTCACATCCTACTGGTTCTCGCGTTACAAATACGGTCGCCGGGGGAGCCTGAAGCCGCTCAGGGAACTTCTCTTGAATGAGGGGCTGGACGAAAAACAGGTTTCCCAAGTGGCTGCCCGAATGGGTTGGTTAACGTGGGCGGACGTATTTAAAGTAGTACTCCGCTCCGTCATACCCACAAGGTAGCCCCCCTTATCGCTCCTCGATAGAGCGTGATAACGTCCTTTATAACACCCTAAAAGAGACGGACCATGAAGCGCCCCGAAGCAGCTCAAACCAAGAAAAAACTCATCACGGACGCCGTTCAAGGGACATGGAACTTCCGCCTCTGTGGCCCCTCTGATGCTCCTTATGCGGCCTCTTAATGCCGTCACCACGTTACACCACATCGGTGAGCTATGGGCGCTTGCCTGAATTGTGCGAGTTCCCTTCCCCTACACCAGCTCTATCGTCACGCGGCGGCCTACGATCGCCGCAGCCCGCTGCAAGCTCTACGACCGGCGCGAGGAGGGGATTTCGCTCGATGAAGTCGAGCGGATTGCGATCCAACCGGCAAGGCATCATGCCCTCCCTGCCCCGCCTTCAGGCCGGAACGTACCGCTTGATCGAGATGCCCCGCGCGTGCTCCCGCGTTTTCGCCACGTCGTAGGCGAGCTGCATCCGGAGAAGGTGGTCCATGTCCGGGCCGAACGCCTTTTCGATGCGCAGCGCCATTTCCGGCGTCAGCGCGGCCTTGCCATGCAGAGGGTCGGAGAGCGTTGCTCGGCGCACTTTCAAAATCTCCGCTGCCTTCGACACGTTGAGGCCGAGGGCTTCGATGACTTCGGTTTTAATCAGGTCGCCCGGATGGGGCGGGTTCTTCATGGGCATTTCGGCCTCCTTAGGTGAGCTATTGTGGACCTGCCTGAATTGCGGCCCAACTCCCCTCCCCTACACCAGCTCTATCGTCACGCGGCGGCCTACGATCGCCGCAGCCCGCTGCAAGCTCGACAGGGTAATATCATCTTTCGCATCGAGCAGCCGATCTACCTGCGTCCGGCTCGTTTTGAGCAGCGTAGCCATACGGCTCTTCGAGATTTTCTTTTTCCTCATGGCTTCCGCGAGCTGCCAGGCGACGACCTCCTTGACCGCCTGCGCTTGCGCCTCTTCGAAAATGCCTTCTTCCTTGAGGAAATCATCGATACCCGAACCCATGTTTTTCTTGCTCATTGCTCCAGCTCCTTTTTGCGCTTGCGCGCCAGCGCCAAGTCCTCATCCGGCGTGGCGCGTGTTTTCTTGATGAACCCGTGCAGCGCGACCAGGTGCTCCCGGTAAAGGCAGAGCAACACGCGCGCAGATCGTTTCGTTGGCAGGTCCGTCCGGATTCCGGCACAGCGGCATACCGACCGGCCAACGCCATTGCGCCCGCAATAGGTCCTCGCCTATCGCCTGGCGTTCCGCTTCCGGCAGGCCCTTCAGCCATTCCCGTACCGGCTCACTTCCCGCAGCCGTGCGGAAAAAGATCAGCGGGATTTTCTTCGTCCGCAGTTCCTCGGTCATCCCGTACCTTCTGTAGTACAGTGTACCTTATACTGTACAGGACGCCAAGCCCCTTTAATTGCAGGCAGCTTCAGGGAGATGCTGGAATGCTTACATGGCGTCACGCCTACACTATGCCCCCATGCGCGAAGAACCCCGCCGACCAGACGTAATCCTCTCCGGGCGCAACCCGGCAGAAACGGGCTTTCCTCAGCCCGGAAATTTGCTTGTTACATGCGCCCGCGCGTCTTCATCGCTCCACGCGAGCCGCAAGGTTAGCGAGGATTTTGTATTTGCAAACGGATAGGCGGACGAGCAGGGGTATGCATCCGCTTCTCGCCTACTAGATTATTTCAAGCGGGCGCCCACGGGCACGTCCTCGATAAACGTACAGACCACCGGGCTGCCGTCGGGCCGCGTGGCGGCGACGACCATGCCGTTCGATTCCACTCCGCGCAGCTTCCGCGGCTCGAGATTGGCCACGATCACTACTTTCCGGCCCACCACCTCTTCCGGCTGATAGGAGCCGGCAATCCCCGCTACGATCTGACGCTCCTCGGTTCCGATATCGACGATGAGTCTCAGCAGGCGATCGGTTCCCGCCACGCGTTCGGCCGATTTCACCTGCCCGACGCGCAGATCGACTTTGGCGAAATCCTCGATCGAAATGCGGGCCGGGGCCGGGGCCGGGACCGGGGCTGCCGCCGTTGCGGCCGCGGGAGCGGGAGCGGGAGGCGTGGCGGATTTTGTTTCCGGGGCAGGGGCAGGCTGAGGCTGGCGAATTTCGTTTTCCATGGTCTCGATCCTTTCGACGGCTTCTTTTTTATCCAGTCGCGGGAAAACCGCCTCGGAACGGCCGATGCGCGTTCCAGCCGGCAAACCACCCCAAACGAGCTGGTCGATTCGCGTGTTTTCCGGTGAGTCTTCGAGGCCCAGTTGGCGCCAGATTTTCATCGCCGCTTCCGGCACCACCGGCGCCAGCAGCACGGCCAGCACGCGCAGGCTTTCGGCCGCCGCATACAGCACCGAGTCGAGCCGGCCGCGGCTGTCCGGGTCGGAGGCCAGAACCCACGGCTCGGTTTCGACCAGATATTGATTCACTCGCGCGACGATATCCCAGGCGGCTTCGATGGCCCGGGAAAAGGCGAACTGGTCGAACGCCTCGCGGAAGCCGCCGATTCGCTCGGTGGCAAGCAGCTCGAGGTCGACTTCGAGATCCCCGTTCTCAGGGGCTTCGGGAACCAGGCCGCCGCAATACCGGTTGATCATCGTGATGGTGCGGCTGGCGAGGTTGCCCAGATCGTTGGCCAGATCGCTGTTGTAGCGCGTGAGCAGGGCATCGCGGCTGAAGTTGCCGTCCTGGCCGAAGACGACGTCGCGAAGCAGATAATAGCGCAGCGCGTCGGCCCCGACGACCTTCACGATCGGCTCGCAGTAGGCGACGTTTCCCTTGGATTTGCTCATCTTTTGCTGCTCGAAGAGCAGCCATCCATGCGCGAATATCCGGCGCGGCAGGGGCAGCTCGGCGGCCAGCAGAAAGGCCGGCCAGTAGACGGCGTGGAAGCGCAAAATCTCCTTGCCGATCATCTGGAGATCGGCCGGCCAGTAGCGCGAAAATTCGCCGCCCCGGCCATCGGCTTGGCCGAAACCGATCGCACTCAGATAGCCGGACAGAGCGTCGTACCAGACGTAGAAGACGTGATCGGGGTCGTCCGGCCAGGGAACGCCCCAGGTGACGGCGCGGCGGCTGATCGAGATGTCCTTCAGCCCGGCCGAAACGAAACTGACGACTTCGTTGCGCCGGATATCGGGCTGGACGAAATCGGGCTGCTTTTCATAGAGATCGAGCAGCCGGTCCTGGAATGCGGAGAGCTTGAAAAAGTAATTTTCCTCCGACATCAGCTCGGCCGGCCGGCCGCAGGTGGGACAATCGACCGGATCGGTGGAATCGCTCACGTACAGGTTGTCGTGGACGCAATAGCGGCCCTGGTAGCGGCTCTTGTAGATGTAGCCGCGATCGCGGGCGCGGATGAGCAGTTCGTGCACCGCGGGAACGTGCGCCGGGTCGGTAGTGCGAATGAAACGGGTGTAGCCGATGCCCAGCAGCTTCCAAAGATCCAGAAATACCTGGCGATTGCGCTCGACCAGTTCGGCGGGGGCGATTCCCAGCTTCGCGGCCGCACGCTCGATATTTTCGCCATGCTCGTCGGTGCCCGTGAGAAAGGCGACATCGTCGCCGCACATGCGGCGGTAGCGAGCGATCGCGTCGCAGACCAGCGTGGTGTAGGCCGATCCGACGTGCGGCCGCGAATTGGCGTAGTAAAGCGGCGTGGTCATGTAGAATTTGGCCATCGTCACGACTCCACTTCGGCTTGGCTGCGGAAGCGGGAAACCGCCTCCGCCATGACTTCCTTGAGCGGCACGCCGCGCTCGGCGGCAATGCGGCGGCAATCCTCGTATTCGGGCGCGGCATTCACAAGACGGCCATCGGCGCGGGCAACCTTCATCCTCACCGGACCGTGCGCCGTCTCGACCGTAACCCATTCGCGCTCGAGAGTGCGCCGGTGCGCCTGGCTGACGCGGACGCCGAGCGTGGTGATTTCGCGAAACAGGAGCTCGATCAAACGGTCGGCGTCACCGGGCCGCGCGAGCACGGTGACCAGCTGGCCCGGCCGATTCTTCTTCATCTGCGCCGGCGTCGAAAACACGTCGAGCGCTCCCGCTTCGAGAGCGCGCTCGGCAAAATAGCCGTACAGCTGAGGATTCATGTCGTCGACATTGGCTTCGATCACCGTAACCGTCTCGCCCGCATCCGCGCCGCCTCGCTCGCCGACGAAAAGACGGAGAATATTCGGCTGTTCAGAAAGCTCGGCCGAGCCCGCTCCCATGCCCACGGCGCCGACCTTCATCGCGGGCATCGCACCCGCGCGGCCGGCCAGCGTCGAAACGATGGCCGCGCCGGTTGGCGTCACCAGTTCCCGCTCGATACCGGTCGAATAGCAGGCGAAGCCGCAAAGCAGCTCCGCCGTTGCCGGAGCCGGGACCGGCAGGATGCCGTGAGCCGTCTTCACCCGCCCGCATCCCAAATTGAGCGGGGAAGTGCAAAACTCCTCGATATCGAGCAGGTCGAAGCCGACAGCGGCGCCGACGATGTCCACGATGGCGTCCACCGCGCCCACTTCATGAAAATGCACGCGCTCGATGGGAATGTCGTGAACTTTTGCTTCGGCGCGGCCCAGGCGTTCGAAAATCGCCCGGGCGCGCCCGGCCGCCCGCGGCGCGAGTTTCGCCCGATCGATCAGATCCAAAATCGCCGCCAGGGAGCGGTGCTCGTGCCCCGGTTGGGTCTCGACGTTCACCTTCGTGGCGGCGATGCTGCCGCGCCTCACGGTTTCGGCGCCGAGTTGCCAGCCCGAAACGGGCAGCCGGCGCAGCTCAGCCTCGAGCCGCTCGATGCCGACGCCGGCGCCGACCAGAGCGCCAAGCACCATGTCGCCGCTGATGCCGGAAAAGCAATCGAAATAGGCGGTTTTCATCTGAATTCCCGCACTACCAGCGCTATTTCAGACGCGCCGTCGAAAGGCAGGGAAAAGCAAGATGGTAGTCTTCACCCGGAGCGGAGTCAAATTGCCGGGGCGCGGGCGGCGTCAAGAGTCTTGCGTAAACTGCGCTCGGGAAATCACCCGGTCGCAGCTGGCCTTACCGGTAACCGTTTGTTCCCCACAGCCTGTACCCCTTACGATAAGCAGGTCGAAAAACTTCGCCTTCGAGGAGGCCGGACGTGTCGAACTACCGCGAGATGGACCAGATTTTCAGCATTGTGCTGGGCCCGGACCGGCGGGCGGTCGCCGTCGCCTTCCGCGAGTCCGTGCCGTTGGGAGTAGAGAAATTTTCCGGCAGCCAGCCTTCCGGCTGCAGCTATTGGCGGCTCGCCGCCGCGGGCCGCGTCTTTTGCACGGTCGCCGCCGACCACTATAACTGCGCGATCGGCAGTTACACGCACAACATCGAGCTCCCCGAGGAGCGCGCCCCCGAGCTGGATCAAACACTCGCCCTCATGGCCGGCATCGGCTATCTGAAAATGGAAGAAGTTCCGATGATTCCGCGTTTGCAGCAGGCTCCCGCTGTCGTCGTCTACGCGCCGCTGCGCGACACCCCGGTCGACCCGGACGTCGTGCTGCTGATGGCGCCCCCGGGACGGATCATGCTGATTCAAGAGGCGGCGCAGCGCGCAGGCGTCCGCACCGGCGCGCCGCTTCTCGGGCGGCCGACCTGCATGTCGATTCCCGCGGCCATGGCCGGAGGGTTCGTGGTCAGCACGGGTTGCATCGGCAACCGCGTCTACACGGACTTGCGGGAAGACGATCTCTACGCCGTGATTCCCGCAAGGGATCTGGCGAAAATCGCGGGCGCGCTCGAAACGATCGCCGCCGCCAACTCCGTTCTGCTCGAATACCATCGGGGACGCCGCCGGGAACTCGCAACGGAATAGTTCCCTTCCCCCGGCAGCGCCGTCTCCGATGCGGGTGAAACCTATCTTGCGTTCGAGCGGTTCCCCGCAAAAAAACGCGCGCGACCAGGAGACTCGCTTATGGCCAGCCATTACCATCACGCCTTATTTCTCGACGGCCCCGCCGGCCGCATGGAGGCATTGTTCTGGACGGTGGCCGAATCCGATCCTCCGATGGCGGCGCTGGTCTGCCATCCGCACCCGCTCTTTGGCGGAACGATGCACAACAAGGTCGTTTTCCGGGTCGCGCGAACACTCAACGAACTGGGCCTGCCGGTTCTGCGCTTCAATTTCCGTGGCACCGGCCTGAGCGAGGGTGTTCACGATGAAGGGCGCGGCGAACTGGACGACGTCCGTGCCGCGCTCGATTGGCTGGCCGCCAAGTTTCCGGCCAAGCCAATCCTGCTGGCGGGTTTCAGTTTTGGCGCGCTGGTCGGGCTCAGGGCCGGTTGCGCGGACGAGCGGGTGAGTGGCGTGGTCGGGCTGGGTTTTCCTCTGAATCGCGCGGATGGTGGCTTCTTGCGCGCCTGCCCGAAGCCCAAACTGTTTCTCCATGGTTCGGAGGATCAATTCGGCAACGTGGATAAGCTCCGGGAACTGGTCGCTTCCCTTCCCGAAACCAAGCGGCTCGTCGTCGTTCCCGGCGTCGATCACTTCTTCACCGGCAAGCTCGACGAGGTGGACCGAGGCCTGCGTGAATGGATGACGGCGTGGCAGCCGGGCCTTCGCGCGCACGCCTCTTCGACAGAATAAGACGCGATTGCTGCGCGTCCCGGCACTGGTCCCGGCCGCGCGGAAAGAATTGGCCGGTCCGCCAGGGCCTGGGCCCCGCTCAGCTTGCCTCACCCGTCGAACGTGTTCCGGATGCGCCAGGGGAAAGCGGCTCTTGCCGTTCCAGCACGCGGGCGCAGGCGCGCAGGATCTGACGGTAGGGCCAATCGCTCGCAGGCGGAATCTCGCGGAAGAGGATCTCGCCCGAACGAGGCTTGGAATAGAACCAGCGAGCCACCAGCGAGAGGGCGTCAGCCGGAGACGCATCCAGCACCGCGGGCGGCGCCTCGCTCTCCAGATAATCCCGCAAAATCATCTCGACCGATCGCGGCATGCTCGACAGTTCCCGGAAATTGAGCAGCAGGGGGTCGGCGATCGAGCCGGCGCGCACGCGAAATACCAGCACCGATCCGGCCACGGCGGCCGGCTGGAGAATGGCCGCATCCAGAAGCCCAATCCGGCGGGGCAGTTCGGGGAGCCGGCGGAGCAACGCGCCAACTTTTTCCCGTTTCTTGTGCACCAGGGCCGCGCTCTCGAAATCCTCGCTGGCGGCGGCGCGGTCGCGCTCGGCTTCGAGCTCGGCGATCAGACTGCCTCCGCGTGAGGAGAGGAAGCCGGCGACCCGCAGGGCTTCCGCGTCGTATTCCGGCTTCGTGCAGCCGGCGTAGCAGGGCCCAAGACACATCTTCATCTCCGAATAGATGCACCCGGGAAATTCCGGATCGCGGCGAATCGGGATGTGACAGCGGCGAATCTTGAACAGCGTCAGGAATTCCTGAGCGAACTCCTCGGCCCCGCGCCGGCTCGGGAAAGGGCCGAAATAGAAGGCGCCATCGCCGGACATGCGCTGCGTGACCGAGCAGCGCGGGTACTCTTTGGCCAAATTGATTTTCAGCAGCGCCGGCGGCGCCAGGCGTAGCCGCTCGCGATAAGTGCGCGGAAAGAGCTCGCGCGCCTGCTGGTAGAGCGTCAGCGACTGCTCGAATGGCGACGGGGTGAGCCGGTAGCGAACGCGTCCGGCAACGTCCCGCAGATTCAGCGGCGGGCGCGGCCCCGAAGGCGCCTCTTTTTCCGCAACCCCGCCCGGCGTTCCGGCCAGAGCGAGCAGCCGGCGGCAGGAACGCCGCAGATTGGATGTGCATCGTAAATAGGGACGGGCGTCTTCGGCGCGCGCCTCGACGCGATAAACGGCCGGGCGCGGCGGCAAAGACTTGAAAAAATCCCCGTCGCACGCGGGATCGAATTCCGCAGCCTGATCGAGGGCCAGCATCGCTTCCCAATATAACGCGGGCGGGCGGCCCTGGACTTGTGCAGCAGCCGGGCCGGGCCGGCGCGGGTTAGCGGGCGGTCAGAGACCGCCGGCCGCCGCGCCCGGCAACGGCCCCGTTTTCGCGTTGCCGGCGAACCGGGCGCGAAGCAAGGCAATCACCAGCGCCGCAACGATTCCGATCAGCGCCGGCGAAATGACCCACCAGCCTTTTCCGCCGGTCTCGTAGGTGGCGAAGGCGGTTGCGCCAACGGCTCCGAAAATGCACCAGAGCGCGGTTTTCGTTGTCAGCTTCCGCCAGTAGAGTCCGAGCACGACGGGAACGAAGAGTGATACGGCCAGCAGCGTGTAGAAGATGGTGATGGCCGTAATGATCGAAGGCAGCACAATCGCCAGCAGAACCCCCAGGAACCCGGCCAGCACGGTTGTCGCCCGGCTCACCCAGAGCAACTTTTTCTTGTCCACCTGGGGATTCAGAAAGGTCTTATACAAATCCACGGCCAGCGAAGTCGACAGCATAAACATGATCGCGTCGGTCGCGCTCAGCTCGGCGGAGAAAATGGATGGCAGGGCCCAAATGCCGAGCCACTTGGGCAGCATCTTCATCATCACCGTCGGCAAAGCCAATTCCGGGTTGGTCAGATGGGGAAATCGGGACAGAGCGCACAAACCGAAAATCGCCGGAACGAAGGCGAACGCCAGTTGCCCCAGGGAATTCAACCCCACGCCCATCCGAACAGACCTCTCGTTCCGCGCCCCATACAGCTTCTGCACCAAGCCCGGGGAAACGATGAAGGAGGGTACGAGAATCGAGACGTAGGCGAGGATCTGTTTGATTCCCGCGCCGGTCATGCGAAACATCGCCGCCCCGTGCGCCGGGCCGACGCTCGCCGTCACGCCGGCCACCAGGCCACTCCAACCGCCGACGGAATGCAACGCGAATGGCAGGGAGATGAGCAGGCCCGACATCGTCACCGTCAGCTCGATGCGGTTCACCAGCGCGGAAGCGAACAATCCGCCGGCCGCGCAATAGATCGTGGCAACCAAGCCTCCCAACAGGCAGCCTTCCCATTTGGGAATGCCGGCAACGACCTCCAAAATCCAGGAGATGGCGATGAGCTGGCCGGCAAGAATCGCGAGCGTGCCCATCCAGATCAGAACGGCGATCACCGCCTTGACCGCCTTGCTGTAGCGATACTCCAGCAGGTCGCCGAGCGTGCTCAAATTCGCCCTTTTGGCGATCGTCCAGATCTTGGGGCCGACAAAGAACGCCAGGACGAAACTGCCGATTCCCGCCGACCCTACCCACCACCAAGCCGCCAGGCCAAAGCGGTAACCGAGACCGCTCGCCCCAACCGTCGAACCGGCCCCGATGTTGGCGGCCAGAAATGTGGCGAAAATGAGCCCCGGCCCAAAACTGCGCCCGGCGACCAGGAAGTCGGGAGCGCTCTTCACCCGGCGCGAGAAAAAGAGGCCCGCGGCAATCAGAAGCGCCGAATAGCCGATAATTGCCACCAGGTAGACGTTCATGAAGATCCGCCGGCCATTTCATGGCGAAGTGTAAGCGCCATGGGACGGCTCAGCCAGCAATTTCTAAAGTGCCGTGCGGCAATCGTTTGCCCGGTCCAGAGGGGCGATTTATAATCTCAGCCGTTTACCTCGAATCATGCGCGGGCGCCCCAAGTTTCAATGCGGCTGGAAATGCGTCCCGGCGCAAGGCCCTGTTCCCTGAGACCGGCGGCGTGGCGCCCTGTGCCATCCTGCCGGGCCGGCGGAGGCAAGGGACCGGCATTGGGGAAAACGGGGAGAGTCTAAAGCCAGACATGTTACCTGTTAGGGAAAAGTGGTTCGCGGCGATCTTCATCCTGTCGCTCCTGGTTCTCTCCGTTCCCGGCGCCCGTGCCCAATACACGACCGGCGGCGTTCAAGGGACCGTCTACGATCCCAAGGCGGCCGTCGTTGCCGGGGCCAAGGTCACGCTCCGGGATATGGACACGGGCGCGTTGCGAACGCTCGAGACGGGGAGCGATGGAATCTACTTCTTTCCCGCGCTGCGGCCGGGAAGATATGAAGTCACGGCCCAAGTCCGCGGTTTTGCGAAGGCCGTGGCGCAATTGAGCGTGACTTCCAGTCAAACCGTCACGCAAAACCTCAAGCTGGCGCTACAAGGGCAAACGACAACGGTCACCGTGCAAGCGGGCGCTCTGGCCGAGCTGAACACATCGAATCCGCAGTTGGGCACCACCCGCGGGGCAACCGCCATCAACAACCTGCCGATCGGACGGAACGTCGTTCAATTGGCGACGCTCGAACCGGGCGTGCAGCCGATGTACAACCCTCGCGGCGGCGGCCTGGTAAAGGTCAGCGGCGCGCAAACCGGCCAAATCAGCGCGAACGGGGGGCGGCCGGAATCGGTCAACGTCGAGCTTGACTTCACCGATGCCAACGATTGGGAGTTCGGCGGCTTTGCCTTGGGCACCGAGCCGGCCCCGGACATGCTCGCCGAATTCAAGGTGCTGACTTCGAACGCCTCGGCCGAATACGGAGTCAAATCGAGCGGCGAAATCGAAATGGTCACCAAGAGCGGCACCAACCATTGGCACGGCGACGCCTACGACTTCCTCCAGAACAACGATTTCAATGCCCGCGATTACTTCGACCAAAGCGGCCACGCCACGCGCATCAATCAGAATAATTACGGGTTCTCGATGGGCGGGCCGCTATCGAGGAACCACACCTTCCTGTTCGGCGGATGGGAGCAGCTAAAGACGCGAGGCGGCGGCTTCACCGACCTGGCTGAGGTGCCCACCACCCTGGCGCGCTCGCAGGCGACCGACTCCGCCATTATCGCCCTGATGAAGCAATTCCTTCCGGGAGCCAAGACCGTCGTTCCGGGCACCAACGGGATGGTCGGCACGGTCAGCCAGCAGTTTTCCTCCCCCACCAACTCCTACCAATTTATCCTGCACGGGGACCATCGCTTCTCCCGCGACAACACCCTTTCGATCCGCTACTTCCAGAGCACCGGAACTTTCGTTTTGGCCTTCCCGCAGTTCAATACCCTGGCCGGGTTCGACGCCAACCTGCACTACGAGGCCCGCAATGCCAATATCACCGACACCTGGGTCGCGGGCCCGGAAACGGTCAATCAACTCCGTTTGGGCTACGCCCGCTCGCTCGGCCTGCTGCCTCCGCAAAACAATCTGCAATCGCCCCGCTTCGATGTCGCCGGCGTGGTCGGCTTCGGCGCCTTGCCGTATTTCACCCAGGGCCGCACGTTCAACGTTTACCAACTCAACGACATTCTCAGCCATGTCGCCGGCCGGCATCAACTCAAGTTCGGCTTCGATGCCCGCTACATCCGGGATAATTCGGTCAACCAAACAAACGATCGTGGCGTGTTCGTTTTCGCATCGCAGCCCGGAGCCGGCGCTTTCGACTCCTTTCTCAACGCCCAGCCTTCTCTCTGGACGCAGGCATTCGGTCCCACCGAACTCGGCTTCCGTACCGGGCTCTACAGCACGTTCGTCCAGGATGACTACCGCATTCTCCCGACTCTGACCGCGGATTTTGGCCTTCGCTGGGAATATCAGGCCTCTCTCAATGAGTCCCATGGATTGCTTTCGATCCTCGATCCCTCGCTCGCGGGAACGATCGGGCAAGCCGGCGCGGGCCAGCTCGGCACATTCAAAATCGGCAACCCGGGCGTCAACGCCAACCCATTCAATTTCGGTCCCCGCGTCGGCTTCGCGTGGAATCCCCATGCCGGCCCTTTGGTGGTCCGTGGCGGATATGGCGTCTATTACGATTCGTTCAATTTCACGGCTTTGTCGGAAGCCCGAACGAATCCGCCGCTGAACTATACCTTTAGCCTGTCCGGTTCGACGCAAATCAGCGGGCAAAACAGCTTCGACAATCTTTTAAGCGGCGCCGCCGCCATTCAAGCCTCGGCCCAGGCGCAAATTGGCTCCTTCGGGTCGCTCCAGAATTTCGGAGCCATCTCCACCGTCAATCCGCGCATGCCGAATCCGTACATGCAGCAGTGGGATTTGGCTTTGGACTATCGCCTTCCCGCCTCCATGCTGGCCAGTATCGGCTACGTCGGCTCGAAGGGCACTCACCTCGAGCTCATGCTGCCCATCAATTCCATCGCGCCCGCTAGCCGCCCCGCGCCGGCCACCAGCCTGACCGACGAGCAGGCGCGCATCGCTCAATTCGAAGCAGCGCAGTCCGCGGAAAACGGCGCCGGCAACAATCGCCTGGATCCCCGCTTCAATCAGGTCAACGAAGTCACCGATGCCGCCTACTCGAACTTCAACTCCTTGCAGCTCAACCTGCAAAAGGCCATGTCTTTCGGGCTTACC
Organism: Patescibacteria group bacterium; assembly: GCA_035533975.1. GTDB lineage: Bacteria > Acidobacteriota > Terriglobia > Acidiferrales > UBA7541 > JAKASX01. Next base: position 6,437 of record DATLSU010000055.1, on the reverse strand, counting down.
TTTCAAGCCTCCTACACATGGTCGAAATCGCTCGACAACTCTTCCTCCTCGAATCCCATCCAGGAATATCTGGATCCCGGTTTTCCCCAAAATGCCTACAATCTGAAGCGGGAATACGCCGTCTCCAATTTCGACATTCCGCAGCGGTTCATCCTCACGACGGTCTGGAAGCTTCCCTTCCTTCAGGATCGTTCCGGCTGGCTCTTCGACGTTTTTCTGAAGAACTGGCAATTTGCCTCGGTCAATACGTGGGAATCGGGCATTCCGGGCAATATCTACGCCGGCTCGGTTTCCGGTCTGCCTCGCCAGACGACTCCCATCGTGGACGTCAACATGGACGGGAATTTGCTGCCCAGCGGCGCCGACAACACGCGGGCCAATTGCGGCCCGGGGCCAAGTTTCCAGCTCGGCAATCCGGCTTCGATCGCCTCGCAAACCAAGTTCACCCAGCCGCTGCTCGGCAACAATGGCACGTGCGGCCGGAACATCTTTCGGTTAAACAGCCTCCTCAATTTCAATTGGGCATTCAGCAAACTGTTCCAACTCCGCGAGTCCGGCCCGGTGGGTTCGGGCCCCTGGAACCTGGAATTTCGCGCCGAAATGTACAACATTTTCAACACACCTTATCTCACCATCAACGGTCCCAACCAGCTCACCTTGGGCAACCCCACTTTTGGCCTGTACAATTCGGCCGGGGCGACCCGCCGCATTACATTCGCATTGCGCCTGCTCTGGTGAGCCGGGCCGCCGCGCAAGCAACCCCGTAATCGCGGCGACTGCCTTTTCCATCCATCTCGGGTAGTCTAGGTACTGATGGGAACGAGAATGACGGTAGCCCAATCCGATGCTCCCTGGGCCGCTCCTGCTTGCAGGGCGGCGTTGCGTTGTGGAAAGGAGTGGAATGATCAACCGGCGCGAATTCAATCGCGATCTGTTCGTCGGAATTGCCTACGCGGCTGCGCTCGAGCCGTCTGCTTTGATGGCCCAATCGACTAATTCGCCTTTTCCGGGCTCGCTGACGGTTTCCAAAACCGGCGGGCTGACAGACGTCGACGGTATCCGGGTCGGCCACTTCACCGACAAGCGCCGGCCCACCGGATGCACCGTGGTTCTTTGCGAATCCGGCGCGTTTGCCGGCGTCGACGTCCGGGGCGGCGCGCCCGGCACCCGGGAAACGGATCTGCTGAGCCCGGTCAACACCGTTCAGCGCGCCTACGCGATCGTACTCTCGGGCGGCAGCGCCTTCGGGCTGGACGCGGCCAGCGGCGTCATGCGCTACCTCGACGAAAAAGGGATCGGCTTCCCCGTGGGCAAAGCCGGAGTCGTTCCGATCGTGCCCGCCGCGATTCTGTTCGATCTGGAAATCGGCGATCCGAAAATCCGGCCCACGGCGGAGTCCGGCTACCAGGCCTGTCAGGCGGCCAGCGCCGGTCCGGTGATCGAAGGCAACGTCGGCGCCGGCGCCGGGGCGACGGTCGGCAAGCTGTTCGGGATGCAGCACGCGATGAAATCGGGATTGGGCACGGCCAGCATCCGCGTGGCGGACACTGGTGTCGTCGTCGCCGCGATCGTCGCCGTGAACGCCGTCGGAGACGTCTACAATCCCGACAGCGGAGAGATCGTGGCCGGGGCCCGGGCGGCGAGCGGCAAGGGGTTCATCGATACCATGGCCAGAATCCGCGCCGGCTACGGCGTCCTCGAGAATCGGGGCCAACCAGGCACGAATACCACGATCGGCGTCGTCGCCACCAACGCCACGCTGACGAAAACGGAGATGACCAAGGTCGCGCAGATGGCTCACGACGGCCTGGCCCGAACGATCAACCCCGTGCACACCCCCCTGGACGGCGACACGGTCTTCGCCCTGGCCACGGCCACGCTGAAAGAGCCGGTGAGTCACGGCATGATCGGCGCCCTGGCGGCCGACGTGATGGCCCAGGCGATTTTGCGGGCCATCGCCGATGCGACCGGAATTGCGGGCCTGCCCAGCTACCGGGATCTGCTCGCTTCGTCGCCCAAGCCTTGATCGCTGCCCGGAGATATTCCGGTTAGTAGGACTTCAAGACCCACGAAGCGATGATGAGGCGCTGGATCTCGCTGGTGCCCTCGTAGATCTCAGTGATCCGGGCGTCGCGGTAGGCGCGTTCGACCGGGTATTCGCGGCTGTAGCCGTTGCCGCCGTGAATCTGGATGGCCTTGTGCGCCACGCGCGTGGCCATTTCGCTGGCGAACAGCTTGGCAACCGAGGCTTCCATGGTAAACCGGGCGCCCGAATCCTGTTTCCAGGCCGCCCGCCGCGCCAGCAAGCGGGCGGCCTCGATCTCGGTGGCCATGTCGGCGATCATGAACTGAATGGCCTGGAAATCCGTGATCGGATGGCCGAAAGCCTTGCGTGCCTGGGCGTAGGAGAAAGCGGCTTCGTAGGCGCCCTGGGCGATGCCGACCGCCTGCGCGGCGATGCCGACCCGGCCGCCATCGAGGGTCGAAAGCGCGATCTTATAGCCTTCGCCTTCGCTGCCCAGTCGATTGGCGACGGGGACCGCGCAATCGGTGAAGGAGAGCTCGCAACAGGCCGAGGCGTTCAAGCCCAGCTTCTTTTCTTCCTTGCCGACGCGGAAACCGGGCGTTCCGCGCTCGACGACGAACGCCGTGATGCCCTTTTCGGCCTTCTCCGGATCCGTATTGGTGTAAACCAGGGCCGCATCGGCCACGCCGCCGTTGGTGATCCACGCCTTGGTCCCGTTGATGACGTACCCGTCGCCTTTGCGGACGGCCCGCGTCGCCAGCGCCGCGGCATTCGAGCCCGCCTGCGGCTCGGTAAGACCAAAACAGCCGATCTTCTCGCCGCGAGCGAAGGGAATTAGGAATTTTTCCTTTTGCCCGTCCGTGCCGAAGCGGAAGATGGGATCGCAAAACAGTGAGTTTTGCACCGAAAGAATCGCGCCGGTCGTAGCGCAGACTCGCGATATCTCTTCCATCACGATCGTATAGGCAACGTGATCGAATCCAGCCCCGCCCGCCTCTTCCGGCAAGGCCACGCCCGTTAGGCCCAGATCGGCCGCCTTGCGGAAGGTTTCGATCGGGAAGCGGCCGCTCTGGTCGATCTCGCTTGCCAGCGGTTTCACTTCCGATTCGGCAAATTCGCGCACCGACCGCCGCAGCATCTTCTGCTCTTCCGACAAGGCAAGGTCCAAATGCTCCTCCTCGGACGGCTACGGCAGCGCCGCCGCCAGCGCGCCGCGGAGCTTGCCGTAGGTGACGGCCAATTCTTCCGGCTCCAGGCGCGATTCCCCGACCGTGGTCATGAAGTTCGTATCGCCGAACCAGCGCGGCAGAATATGCAAATGGACGTGATCGGCGACGCCGGCGCCGGCCGCCCGGCCCAGATTCATGCCGAGGTTATAGCCCTGGGGATGATACAGGCCTTCGAGCACTACCTGCACGCGCCGGGTCAGTTCCATCGTCTCGGCCAGCGTATCGAGATCGCAGCCCGCCAAGTCGGGGACGTGAGCGAAGGGAACGATCATGCAATGGCCGCTGGTGTAGGGGAAGCGGTTCAGGATCACGAAATTCTTCCGGCCGCGAAGAAGGATCAAGGCCTGGGCGTCGTCTCCGAGCGCCAAGGCGCGGCAGAAAATGCAGGCGGATTCGCGCGCGGCCTCGGAAATATAACGATACCGCCATGGTGTCCAGAGGTAGTCCATTGCTGTGCGAGCGTCCGCGGGGAATCGGCCGGCTGAACCCCGGCTCAGCTGGCGGCTGGAGCCGGCGGGGCGGCTGGCGGCGGCAACGGGGCCGGCTGTTCGGCGCCCGCCTCGCCGCTATTGACGTACTCCCTCAATTCCCGGCTCGGCTTAAAAAAGGGAACGCGCTTGGGAGGAACTTCGACGCGCGCGCCGGTTTTGGGGTTGCGGCCTACGCGAGCCCGGCGCTGGCGGGTGCGGAAACTCCCGAACCCCCGGATTTCGATCTTCTCGCCCTTGTGGAGCGCCCCAATGATGCTGTCGAAGATCGTCTCGACCGCCTCTTCGGAATCGTTGCGCGTCATGCCGGTGGTCTGGCTGACTTCTTCCACCAGGTCCGCTTTGGTTACCGTAGTTTCGGCCATTTTCGTTTCCGTTCCCGAGCGCGGCAGATCCGTGAATCCGATCAGATCGAACCGCGTTTCGCAAGAATCGCGTCGGCGATCGTGGCCCGGGGTGAAGATCCCGATGAGCGGTACGCCTCGATCGTTTTGCGCTCATCGTGTTTTTGCGCGCCGCGGAAACTGAGCCCGATGCGGCGCTGCTCGGGGTCGATCTTGACGACCTTGAACTCGTACTCGTGGCCCGGCTCTAGAATGCTTGCCAGCCGCGCCTGGCGTTCCTTGTCGTCTCTGGCGCCGCTGCGCCGTTCTTCGACTTCGGAAATGTGACAGAGACCTTCGATCCCCTCGGCGAGTTCGATAAATGCGCCGAACGCGGTGACTCGCACCACCTTGCCGCGCACGATTTCGTTCAACTGATGCTCCGAGAACCAGGTTCCCCAGATGTCGCTCATCTGCTTGATGCCGAGCGATATCCTGCGCTGCTCGGAATCGATTTTGAGCACCTTGGCCTGGACCAGATCGCCCTTCTTGAACGTATCGCCCGCATTCTGCACCCGCTGGGTCCAGCTGATGTCGCTCACGTGAATCAGACCATCCACGCCTTCTTCCAGTTCCACGAAGGCGCCAAATTCGGTCAGGTTGCGCACCCTCCCGCCAACCACGGTGCCGACCGGGTACTTCTGCTCCACGGTTTCCCACGGGTCGGGCAAGGTCTGCTTCAACCCCAACGAAACCCGCCGCGCATCCAGCTTCGTATCCAGCACCACCACTTCCACCAGATCGCCGATCGATACGATCTTCGAGGGATGGCGGATACGGCGCGACCACGTCATTTCGCTGACGTGCACCAGGCCTTCCACGCCCGGCTCGAGCTCGATAAAGGCGCCGTAATCGGTGATGCCGACCACCGTGCCGTGCATCCGGGTCCCGATCGCGTAGCGCTCGGCGGCGTGCTCCCAGGGATCGGGCTGGAGCTGCTTGCGTCCGAGCGAAACCCGCATCTTCTCCCGATCGAATTTCAACACCTTGACTTCGATCTCCTGGCCCGGAGTCACCACTTCGGCCGGGTTCCTCACCCGCGTCCAGGAAAGATCGGTGACGTGGATCAGCCCGTCCAGCCCGCCCAGGTCGACGAATACGCCGTATTCGGTGACGCTCTTTACCGTTCCCCGCACCACGGCGTCTTCCTGAAGCGTCTCGAGCAGCTTCTGCCGTTGCCCGGAAATTTCCTGTTCGAGCAGGGTGCGCCGGCTCACGACGACGTTGCCCCGCTTGCGGTTCATCTTCAGGACCTGGCAGGTCACCTCCTGCCCGATCCAGACGCCCAAGTCGGGAACCTGCCGCAGATCCACGTGCGAAGCAGGCAGAAACGCCCGCACACCGATGTCCACCACCAGCCCGCCCTTGATTCGTTCGACCGCGCGGCCCCGCACCGATTCATGCGACCGGTAGGCACGCTCCAGGTCGTCCCAAACGCGCCGGCGGTGGGCGCGCAGATAGGAAAGCAGAAGGTAGCCTTCCTTTTCCTTCTCGAGAGATTGCACTTCGATGGTCTGGCCGGGGCCGAAGCGGATTTCACCGCCCTCGGCGGCGAATTCCTGCGCCGGCACCAGGCCTTCCGCCTTGCCGCCGATGTCGACGACAATGCCCATGTCGGTCACTTCGATGACTCGGCCTTCGAAAATCTCGCCTTCGGTAGGGGCTTGATGCGCTTGGCTGTATTGCTCGATCAATTCTTCGAGCGCGATGGAGGCTTCCGGAACCGCTTCGGCGGTCGCGGCCGATTCGCCGCCTGCCGCCATTTCTACCGGAACCTCGGCTGGAGCGGGAGGCTCCTGCGCGACTTGCGGCTCCGGCTCGGCGGCAGCGCCGTTATTGGTCTCCGTTGCGCCTTCCGAAGCTGCGGCCGCGGGTTCCGCTTCGGCCGCGCCCGGCTGTTCGAGCGCTGGCTGCGCGGCGGAGGAAGCGGAACTAAACGGCGTGGCCGGTGAATCCATGAGGGAATCCGGTGCGATCGGGTTTTGGGATTCGAGTGGCATGTAAGTGATTCGCTCTGAACGTCAACTCTATTTTTCTATTCGTCGAGAACCCGCCCCAAACAATCCCGCTCCCCGGACGAGAGCGAGGGAGGGAGCGCGGCGCCCCAAGAATGCCGCACGCTTGGAATGGTACGCAGCCGCTCGCGGGTTTGTCAACCTGTTGTACTACTTGTGTCTTAGCCAGATAATTCTGTCACCCCTTAACGGCCGCGTGAAAATGTCACCCCATGAGACAGGAGACATTCACGTTGAGCCAACGGGAGTTGCAAAAGGTGGCCGTCATCGCACAGTGCGTGAAAGGGGAACTGGCC